>NZ_SMKY01000377.1 GCF_004349235.1 Actinomadura darangshiensis
GGCCTGGCCGGGTCGAAGCGGTAGGCGGTGGGCGGGGCGTCCTGCGGGCCGTCCTCGCCGAGGCCGCCGCCGGCGTGCAGGTGCCAGCGGGCCTGCCGCATGCCGGGCGGGGGCCAGTCGCGGTAGTGCCGCCATTCGCGGGCGCCGGTGACGTACACGCGGACGGGGTCGGCGCGCAGCCCGGACGGGTCGCCCTGCAGGTGGGCGCGGAACCAGGCGAGCGACTCGCGGATCGCGGGCAGGCCGTGCCGGGCGTCGGTATGCCACCAGGGCCCGATCGTCAGGTAAGGGGCGTGCCCGGCGGCGCGCAGCGCGAGGTAGTCCTTCACCATCCACGGCAGGAACACGTCGTACCAGCCGCCGAGGAGGGTGACGGGCGCGTCGACCTGGCCGACCGTGCCGCTGAAGTCGCGCCGGTCCCAGTAGCCCTCGGCGGTGGCGTGGTTGGCGAGGAGGTCCTGGTAGAAGGGCATCGTCTCGCCGCCGGTCAGGACGTCCAGCTCGGCGAGCGGGCGGCCGGACCGGGCGGCGTGGGCGGCGCGGCGCCGCGACAGCAGCGGCGCGGTCACCAGGCCGAGCGGGCGCTGCTGCCGGCGGGTGAGGTCGGTCCAGGTGAGCGTGGACTCCAGCGCGAACGACCCGCCCACGTAGGCCGCGTCCCGGAACGAGGACGCGGTGATCTGCAGCGACATCGCCTTCAGCTCGGGGCCCGCCTCGGCCGCGATCGCCCAGGCGGAGTAGCCGAGGTAGCTGGGCCCGAAGGTCGCGAAGCTGCCGTGGAACCAGGGCTGCCGCTTGAGCCATCCGACGGTGGCGAGCCCGTCGTCGCGTTCGCTGCCGAGCGGGTCGAACTCTCCGCCGGACCCGGACGTCCCGCGCGCGCTCTGCACGACCAGCTGGAAGCCGAACGGGACGAACAGCAGGCCGTTGGCGAGGGCGGCGGGCCCGCGCCGGCCGTAGGGGGTCCGGACGAGGATCGTGGGCGGGCGCTCGACCCCGGCCGGGACATAGCGGTCGGCGAGCAGCGTCACGCCGTCCGGCATCGTCACCGGCAGGTCCCGCTCGACGTGGTAGAAGGCGGGCCGGGGCAGCCTGATCGGCGGGGCGGGGAGTCGGTCCCAGAGCGCCATGCCACCTCCGTCGGGGGGATTGCTACTACCTAGTAAGGTAACCGCCCGCGCGCCCCGGCAACCGTCAGGGCCCGGTGATGAACGCCCACGGGTCGGGCGCTCCGGCGATCGCCGCGCCCAGGTCGTCCGCCCAGGCGGTCTCGTTGCCGTACTCGTCCCGCCACGACCACAGCCGCAGCGTGACCCGCCGCAGGACGTGCTCCTCGGTGACGCCGAGCGCTCCGTGCACCTGGTGGGCGATCGCCGCGACCGTGCCCGCCGCCCGCGACGCGTTCGCCTTGGCGGCGGCCACCGCGACCGGGTCGCCCGGCGCGCGGACGGCCGCGCGCACCGCGACGTCCGCGACCGTCGCCTCCCCGGCCAGCTCCGCGAGCATCTGCTGGACGGCCTGGAACCGCCCGACCGGCCGCCCGAACTGCTCGCGCTCGCCCGCGTACCGGACGGCGAGGTCCAGCGCGCGCCGCATCGCCCCGGTCAGCTGCACGGCCCGCGCCAGCGCCCCGCGCCGCCGCAGCTCCGCCGCGTCCGCGGTGCACGGCGCCGCCGCCTCCGCCCGCACCCCGGGCAGCACGACGTCGTCGCGCGGCTCGCCCGCCACGTTCGCGCCCTCGCGGATCCGCGCGTGCGCCGGGTCGACGATGGCGGCCAGGCCGTTCCCGAGGACGACCAGCCCCCGCGCCGAACGGGCCCAGGGGACCCGGCGGAACGTTCCGGTCAGCGTCCAGCCGCCCCGGTCCTCGACCGCCTCGACCTCGCCGGACACGGCCGTGAGGACGCCCTGCGGCACCCGCAGCCCGGCGCCGGCGAGCAGCCCTCCGGCCAGCAGGGTCTCGGCGAGCGGCACGGCGGCGGCGTGGTACCCGGCGGCGCGCAGCACGGCGGCGGCGTCGGCGGGGTCCCCGCCGCTGCCGCCGGCCTCCTCCGGGACGCCGACCAGGGCGAGCCCGGACTCCTCCAGCGCCGGCCAGGGATCGTCCCCGGACAGGATGTCGTTCGCGGTCTCCTCCAGCAGCCCCATCAGCGCACTCCCAGCCCGCGGGCGACGATGCCGCGCAGGATCTCGTTGGTGCCGCCCCGCAGCGTGAACCCGGGCGCCTGGACGACCGACTCCGCCAGCGCCCGGGCCAGCGGATCGGGGGAGCCGAGGTCGGGCTCCACGCCCGCGTGCGCCCGCGCCGCCTCGACGACCTCGCGCTCGAACCGCGTCCCGAGGTCCTTGACGAGGGCGGCGGGCAGTTCGGGCGTGTCACCGCGGGCGAGCGCGCCCGCGACCGCCAGGGACGCCTGCCGCAGCGACCACAGCCGCGCGGTCAGCCCGCCGAGCGCGCGCCGCGCCGCCGCGTCCGGCGCCCGGCCGTGCAGGAGCCGGACGAGCATGAACGTGCTGAGCAGCCGCTCGGGGCCGCTGCGCTCGTAGGCCAGCTCCGCGGTCACCTGCCGCCACCCGTCCCCGATCCGGCCGAGGACCATCGAGCCGGGGACGAACACGCCGTCGAGCACGACCTCGTTGAAATGGTGCTCGCTCGCCAGCCCCCGGATCGGTCTGATCGTCACCCGCTCGTCCGGCAGCGCCACGATGAACTGGCTGAGGCCCGCGTGCCGGTCGTCCGACCGCGGCGCGCTGCGGGCCAGGACGAGGATCGCGTGCGCGATGTGAGCGCCGCTGGTCCACACCTTGGTGCCGTGCAGCCGCCAGCCGTCCCCGTCGCGTTTGGCGCGGGTGCGGACGGACGCCAGGTCCGACCCCGAGTCGGGCTCGCTCATCCCGATCGCGAAGAAGCACTCGCCGCGCGCGATCGCCGGCAGGAACCGCTCCTTCTGCTCCTCGGTGCCGTTGGCGAGGACGGACGGGCCGGTCTGCCGGTCGGCGATCCAGTGCGCCCCCACCGGCGCCCCGGCGGCCAGCAGCTCCTCGATCACCACGAAGCGCTCCAGCGGCGACCGCCCGTGCCCGCCGTAGCGCTCCGGCAGCGTCATGCCCAGCCAGCCGCGCTCGCCGAGCCGCCTGCTGAACGCGGGGTCGGCGCCGGTGAGCCAGCTGTCGCAGCGCGCCGTGAACGGCGTCTCCGCGAGGAACTCCCGGACCCGCGACCGCAGCTCGGCGGCTCCGGGCGGCAGTGCGCCGGGCTCCAGGACGGTCGGTGTCGCCACCATGTACCTCCTCAGTCAGGGCGACGTTACAGACGCGCACCGGCGCCGCGATCGGCAGCCCCTTACGGAGGGCTTCTCTGGCGGGGCGCGGTGTTCTCTGCGATCGTTGTCGTTCCGCACAAACGCTCCGCAGGGGGAGAGGACATGTGGCCCGGGTCGAACCCACCTATGGGACCGCCACCCGCGGGGCCGCCGCCCATGGGGCCGGGCCAGCCGGGGCCGCAATGGGCGCCGCAGCGGCGCGTCACCCCGGGGGCGGGCTGGTACGCGCTCCCGATCGTCCTGCTGCTCGTCGCGGCCATCGGGTTCTTCACC
Source organism: Actinomadura darangshiensis (assembly GCF_004349235.1). GTDB lineage: Bacteria > Actinomycetota > Actinomycetes > Streptosporangiales > Streptosporangiaceae > Spirillospora > Spirillospora darangshiensis. Next base: position 3,597 of record NZ_SMKY01000377.1, read on the forward strand.
CTCTTCGCGTTCCTGTGGGACGACTCCCAGGTCGCGGACGGCCCGTCCGCCGCGGGCGATCCCGTGGCCGGGGTGAGCCTCAGCCTCACCGAGGGGTACGGCTACTTCGTCTACGTCCGGACGGGCCGGTCGTCGCCGTACGCGTGCCGGATCGAGGCGGGGGAGCGGTCCGGGTCCGTCCGGCTGACGCGCCAGAACTCCTGGAGCGCGTCCGACCGCCGGGACTACCGCTACACCGCCACGTTCACGGCGCCGCTGACCGGCTCCGGCCGGCTGACGTGCCGGGGCACCGAGGGGCCGATCCTGGTGACACCGGACGACACCGTCCACGGGTACCTGGGGTTCGCGCTGCTGGCCGCGCTCGGCCTCGGCGGGCTCGCGGCGCTGGCGCTCGTCGTCATCGTCGTCCGGCGCAGCGGCGCCAAGCGCAGGGCCGCCACCGCGTCCGTCCCCTACCACTGACTCAGGCGGTGAGCTCGCGCTCCAGCGGGGTGCGGAACCGGGGGACCGAGCGGACGCCGCCGTACCAGGCCGCCACGCGCGCGGCCTCCCGCTCGACGGCGGCCGCGGCGTCGGCGCCGGCGTCCTCCAGCAGGCGGAACACGATCTCGCCGTCGCCCCGCTGCGCCCAGCCGCCGACGATCCGGCCGTCCCACCAGACGGACGGGCCGATGTTGCCGTTCCGGTCGAAGAGCATCGGGCCGTGGCCGCCGAGGAACCAGCCGCGCTCCTGCCATCCCATGGGGGTCGGGTCGAGCGCCGGCAGCAGCGCCGCCCACGGCTCCGGTTCCGACACGGGTTCCAGGTCGTCGGCGAGGACGAGCCCGGTCGCGCCGCCGAGATCGACCTCGGCGACGTCCAGGAGCGCGAGCGCCTTCTTGACGTCGCCGGCGCTCCAGCCCGTCCACCACTTGAGGTCGGCGGCCGGCGCGGGCCCGAACGCGCGCAGCCAGCGGCGGACGAGGCCGGCGCGGGCCTCGGCCGCCGGGAGGTCCTCGATGCCGCCCGGCAGCCACGCCTCGACGGGCGACCACCGGTACTGGCTGCTCACCCACGACCCGTTCGGCCGCCCCCGCACGATGCGGCCCTCGCAGCCGAGCGTGACCAGGATCCACGTGGTGATGTTCGTGGGGCGCGAGTAGGACTTGCCGGGCGCCGGGTCGACCCGCGTCCGCAGCAGCGGCACGTCCGAGCCGAGCTGGGCGCCCGTCGCCTCACCGCGCGCCAGCAGCGCCCGGTGCGCGGCCTCCTGCGCCTCGGCGAAGAGGGCGGGGACGTCGGGGATGTCGCTGCCGCGCTCGATCATCCGCGAGTAGACGCCGCGCTGCTTGGCCGCCAGCCCGTTCGCCGTCGACGCCTGCAGCACCGGGACCAGCTCGGTGGGCGCGACGAACATCGTCCGGCGCATCGCGAGCATCCGCAGCAGCGTGCGGTCGTCGTACAGGGCCTTCTCCACCGCCGCCGGGACGGCGTCCACGCTGCGGGCGGCGACCGACAGGAACACGGTCGCCGGGTCCGTGGCGTGCAGCACCACCACCGATCGGGCGATGTCGAGGACGTCGTCGGTCCTGGCCTTGAGGGAGAGCCGGTGGCGCACGGCGAGCCGGGCCCGCCGCTCCGCGACGTCGATCGAACGCATGAGCGAAGTCTAGACCGGGTCAGCCGTTGTTGGCGATCTTCACGACGACCTGGTCCTTGGTCACGGACTGCACCGAGACGTCGAAGCCCTCGGCCTGCTGCCCGTCGCCCGCGGGCACCGTGACGGTCTGCCCGCCGATCTTGAGGGTGACCATCTCGCCCTGCACCTTCACGAGCTCGGCCTTCACGCCGAGGATGGACGCGCTCGCCTCCACACCGCGGTCGAAGGTCACCGTGCACGAGTTGACACCGCAGGAGGTCTTGCTGTTCTCGCCGCCGCACGCGGCCGCGGCGCCGAGAGGCAGCAGGACGAACGGGAGTACGGCCAGCTTCCGCCGAAGGGGAAAGGAGGTCGAGGTCATGCCGGCGAGTCTAGAGGGGTACCGCGCCGGTGCGCGCCCTCCGCGAGGCGGATCCGTCCGGCGCGAATGTCGTCCTGCACGGTGATGGCGCTGGATCTCCGGATGACGCCGTGTTTCGCTGGGCCGGTGAGCAACGACGGAACCCGGGTGCCGGGCCCGGTGGTGTGCGCGGCACTGGGCATGGAGGCGCGCGCGGTCCGGCGCGGCCTCACCCGCACGCCGGTCGTGGTCGTCGGCTACCGGGCCCGGCGCGCGGACCGGCTGCCGGACGCCTGCGCCGCCCTCGTCGTCGCCGGTTTCGGGGGCGCGCTCGACACGCGGCTGCGGCCCGGCGACGTCCTCGTCGCGGACGAGATCCGCACTCCCGGCGGCGAGAAGGCCGTGCCCTGCGCGGCGCCGCGCCTGCTCGCCGAGGAGATGATCCGGGACGGCCTGAGCGTCCAGACCGGGCCCCTGGTGACCACCGGCCATGTCGTCCGCGGGAAGGAGCGCGCCGTCCTGGCGGCGCAGGGCGCGCGGGTGGCCGAGATGGAGGCCGCCGTCGTCGCCGCGCACGCCGGGAGGCTGCCGGTCGCCGCCGTCCGCGTCGTCGTGGACGGCCCCGGGCACCCGCTGTGGCACCCGGGCGTGCTCGGCCGCGGCCTGGCGGCGCGGCGCGTCCTGGCCCGCATCGGGCCCGCCCTGGAACGCTGGAGCGTCCTCCTCGTCCGCGGCGAGGACGGCACCGCCGCCCGCTGAGCGCGGCTAGCCGTGGCCGGTGCCGTGGCCCGAGCCGTGGTGGTCGCCCTGGACGATCTTGCCGCCCAGGTCCTTGCGGAGCGTCTCCAGGGTCTTCTGCTGGCTGACCACCACCCAGCGCGCCCCGACCAGGTACGTCCCGCCCCAGGGCTTCGCCTCGGTCAGCCAGGCGTTCATGCCGTTGTCGGTCGTGAAGCTGAGCAGCACGTACCGCCCCTGCGAGGTCTTGCAGTTCCCCTGCTCCAGGTCCTTGACCTTGCGCTTGCCGGTCGGGGAGCAGTCCGTCTGCTTCGCCAGCTCGGCCAGGCTCGCGGGCTTGGCGGTCTTGCCGTCCGCCGCGTCGGACTTGGCGCCGCAGCCGGCCGCCAGCGGCAGTGCCAGCACGGCCGCGCACAACGGCACGGTCTTCAACAGGCCGAGATGGTGTCGGGAGACCATCGCTTGTCCTCTCCGGGGTGGATGCGCGATTCGACCGTGGAATACGCGCCCCGCCCCGGCGAGGTTCATCCGGGGGTCAGGTCATCAGGCGGGCGCCCGCGGCGGCCCGGACGCCCGGGTCCTCGGCGTCGTCGTGCTGGAGCCGCCGCAGCCGCAGGTCCGTCTCGCGGGTCAGCGGCGCGAACCGGGCCGCCTCCGCCCGCACGCCGTCCTCGCAGTCCCACAGCCCCTCGACGGTGTAGGACTCGGCCGTGTGCGGGGCCGTTCTCGTCAGCGCGGTCAGGACCCGGGGCCTCAGGAAGGCGTAGACGGACTCGGTCCAGGCGGTCTTCAGCAGCGGGACGGCCTCACCGGCGCGCAGCCGCCCCAGCCCCTCGATCGGGCTCGCCGCGTCGGCCCAGTCGCGCCGGTCCATGGCCTCGCGCAGCTCGTCCATCAGCAGCGGGATGTCCTGCCGGGTGCCGTACCGGGCGAGGATCCGCAGCCCCATGTCCGCGCACCCGCCCCGCTCCGCCGCCCACGCCCGCGCCCGCGGCAGCGTCTCCGGCCCGTACTCGCGC
>NZ_SMKY01000378.1 GCF_004349235.1 Actinomadura darangshiensis
GCTCTAAGCCGTTCCGGCGTGCTTGGTCGGTGTACGCCAGGCTGTTGCTGCGTGTGCCTCCGTGCTCGCAAGGCTCTGCCCGCCTCCAGCCATTGCGGCGTGCTTGGTTGCTGTACGCCAGGTTGTTGCTGTGCGTGGCAGTCTCTGCGGGGTTGGCCGTGTGCCGTGCGTGGTCTCCCCTGCGCGCGGGTGTTCCGGAGTGGCGGTTATTCGGCGGCGGTGTGGGTTTGGTGGGCTGTGAAGGCCACTTCCGGGTCTGGGTGTGCGCGGAGGGCACGGAGGATGTTGCGCCACTCCGGGGGCCAGCCGACGCGGGGGGCGTGGCGGGCGGTCAGGGCGCAGGCGAACAGGCCGCCGGGGAGGTCGCCGCGCTGTGCGAGGCGCTCCGCGTGGGGGTGCAGGTCGTCCGGGGTCGTGCGGTGCGGGCGGGGGCCGTCCGCGAGGGCCTGCGCGATCTCCTGGACGGGCAGGACGGCCCGGCCTGCGCACTCGGCGGCCAGTGCGTCGACGGCGGCGGACGCGGCGGGGTCCGTCCACGGCACGGTGGCGGCCCTCAGTTCGAGGGCGAGCTGCGCCGGGAGCCGTGCCGTCACGGCCTGCAGGACGGGGTCGGCGGCGTCGCGGCGGTTCCTGGCCGTGGTGCGGAGGGTGTCCGTCAGCGCGGTCAGCCGCTGTGCGGCGGGCAGGTCGCGTTCGGCCTCCGCGTCCGGGCCGGTCGCGGTGGCGAGGGTCGCGGCGGCTTCGGCCAGGTCGTCCGTCCCGGCGCCGCCCACGGCGCAGGTGACCAGGGTGAACAGGGCGGTGCGCCAGCGGCGCGCCTCGCCGAGGTCGGTGAGGACGCCCGCGAGCACCGCCGGGATCTCCGGCGCCCACGGCGCCCACCGGCCCAGCGCCGACAGCGCCGGGTCGGAGACCTCGGGGTCGGCGGAGCGCGCCACCCGGACGACCAGGTCCGCGTAGCCGGCCCGCCACCTGTCCTCGATCTCGTGCGGCCAGCCGCCGAGCACCTGGCGGGCGAGGTCGCGAGGTCCCTGCGCGGCGTCGCCCAGGATCCGCCGCGCGACCGGTTCGGCCATGTGCGGGCGGACGGCCGACACGATCGCCGCCCGCACGTCCCGGTGCTGGTCGGGGTCGTCCCACGCCTCGGCGACGACGTCCATCGCTTCCGGTACCCGGGTGCGCAGGAGGATGCGCAGCGCCTCCTTCCTCGCGGTGATCTTGCCGTCGGCGAGGACCGGGCGCAGGAGCGCGGCCAGTGCGGACGGCCGGACGAACCGCGCGGCGCGTCCCGCCGCGTAGACGGCCACGTGCGCGTCGTCGGACGAGGCGTGCGCGAGCAGGTCCGGCAGGACGTCCTGCGGCCGGGCCGTCCACGGGGCGGCGGTCAGGGCCGCGCGGCGCAGGTGCGCGTCGGCGGACTCCAGGAACGGGCGGAGCCGGGCGGCGGCCACGCCCGGGACCGTCGCGATGGTCGCGACCGCGCGCCCACGGTCGGTGTCCCGGAGCCGCCGGTTCATCGCGACCCGCTCCAGCAGGCGCAGGTAGGCGGCCTGCTGGCGGGCCGTCCAGCGCTGCGTCCAGCGCGGGTCCAGCCACGGGACGTAGGCGACGTCGGCGCGGTGGAACCGTCCGGCGAGCGTCGCGTCGGAGAGGACCAGGTGCAGGAGGTCGGTGCGCTCGGCGGCGATGGCGGCGAGCACGGCGGGGACGGCCACGGTCGACGGGTCCTTGGCGACGACGCGCTCGACCCGCTCCGCGCGGGTCCCCGGCGGCTCCAGCCAGAACGTGATCGCGTTGCGGATCACGCCGTCCTCGCGGGCGTCCAGGGCCTTCTCCAGCGCGTCCTGGAGCGCCTGGACGCCGTGGGCGCGGCGGCCGAGCGCCCGGACGAGCATCAGCGCGAGGACGTGGTCGTCGCGCCGCGCGCCCTCGTCGAGCAGCGGGGCGAGCTGCTCGACCAGGCGGTGCTCCTGCCCGCGCCGCAGCGTGCGGTCGAGCCGGCCGAAGTCGAGGTGGGAGCTGCCGGCGAGCCGCTTCATCAGCCCGACCGCGAACACCGCCAGGTCGGCGTCGTCGCGGAAGGCGCCCTGCGCGAAGAACGCGCGCGCGATCTGGAGGAGCGCCATGCGCGTTCCGGTGGAGCAGTCGCGGGCGTTGAGGGCGTCCTCGGCGAGCTGCTCGACGGCCGCGGCGTGCTCCAGCCGCAGCACCGCCTCCGGGACGGAGGCCAGCGCCCGCAGCGCGGCGAGCCGCACGGGGTCCTGCTCGTTGCGCAGGCGTCCGAGGGATTCCAGCTGGACGGTCAGCACGTCCGGGTCGCGTTCGCGTCCGGCGCACTGGACGAGCAGCGTGTACCCGGTCGCGCGGTCGTCGGCGTCGGGCCTGCGCGTCACCTCCTGCAGGACGGGCCGCGCCTCCTCGTACGGCAGGTAGGCGGTCACGGCCCGCACCCGGTCCGGCCGTTCGGCGACCGTGCGCAGCGCCAGCATCCGGCGCGCCTCGCGGATCCGTGTCGCGCGCGGCAGGACGTCCAGCAGCGCGTCCCCGAATTCGGCGGTGGTCAGGTCGACACCGGCCATGGCCGCGTCGAACAGCGCGCCGCGCCGGCCGGGCGCGACCGACCTGAGCAGGCGCCGCAGCGCGTAGTCGTCCTCCCGGACGGTGCGGGCGACGTCGGCGAGCGCGTCCCCGCCGATGCGGGCGAGCCGGTCGCACATGGAGCGCCGGTGCATGAGGGACGGCAGCATGGCGCGGCACCGGTCCGACAGCAGCAGCCGCAGGGTGCGCTCCGGCTCCGCGTCCAGGAGCGTTCCGATCCAGGGCCGTATCGCCTGCGGCAGGTCGCCCGCGTGCCAGTAGTTCTCAACAAGGCCGAGGGCGCGGGCCGGGTCGTGCCGCAGCGTCGCCGCGACCCCCGGCCCGTTCCAGTGCCACCAGGAGTTCCGCGCGCCCTCGGCCAGTCCGTTCAGTTCCCTTTCCGCGTGGTCCAGGAAGGTCTCCGGATGGGCGCGGCCCAGCGAGCCCCGGTTCGGGACGGCGTGCGCCAGTGCGCCGACGCGTTCCGCCGCGTCCTCCGGGTCGCAGGCGGGCAGCAGCGCGGCGGCCTCGCCGGCCCCCCACCGCTGCGCGACCGGCCCGACGAGCGCGCCGGCGAGGTCCGCGCGGCGGTACCTGCGGATCGCCCGGTACGTCGCCGCCCGCATCGCGGACGGGGCGTCCAGCAGGCCCTCCACCAGCGGCTCCGGTGCGAGCGCGTACCGCACCGACAGCCGGATCGCGCGCAGCGCCAGCGCCGCGTCGGGGTCGCGGGCCGCCGCCAGGATGTGCGCGAGCGACGCCTCGTCCCGCACCGCCGACGCGATGAACAGAGCGGTCGACCGCTCGTAGTGGCCGCGTCCGGCCAGCTCGGCCAGCAGCGCGGCGAGGTCCGGCCCGCCAGCCGAACCCCGCAGCCGCACCAGGCGGCGGACACGGTCGGGATGCGGCAGGGGCTCGATCTCGGCGAGGAGCTCATCGGCGTGCATGAGGCGCATCGTGCCGGATCGCCTGACCGGATTCACCTGCTTTTCCGTTACTCGGGCTCCGGACGGGACTCGGGCTCCGTACGGGACGCGGTGATCTGCTCGGCGAGCTTGCGGACGCGCCCCTCGTGCTCGTCGTAACCGACGACGACCGGCGGCTCGTTGTACGGCATCGTGTCGGACGAGCGGCGCAGCTTCACATACTGACCGCACGCGTCGATCGCGTACGGTTCCATGTCGTCCTGCAAGGCGCCGATGACGGTGATGCCATGCGTCTCACCGATTTTGCGGAACAGCGCCACGGCCTCTTTGCGGTGCTCCTTGCCGAGGTTCCGGCCCAGTTCGTCCAGAACGAGGCAGAGCCTGCCGCCGCCGGAACTGGCGAGCGCAGCCGCGCACACCAGTTTGACCGCCTTCTCGTCCATGAGCGCGGTGTTGGCGCGACGGTTGTACGGGACGTACCGCTGCCCGTCCGAACGACGCCATTTCGGTGTGACGCGCCAGCGCCACTCCTGTTCGGGGTCGCCCGGCTGCTCCGGCGTGGGGAAGTCCAGCGTCGCCCCATAGCCGCCGTACGTCACGTCCAGTTTCTCGAACTCCTCCGACACGCGCTGGAGGCGGGCACGGATCGCGGCCGTCAGCGCCGTGCGGTGAGCCTCGGCGGCGCCCGCCGCCTCCGTCGCGCCCTTCTGTGCCTTCTCCAGGTCGGTGCGGCGCGCCGACATCTGCACCTCGATCTGGCGCCGCTGGTGCTTCTCGTAGTCCTCCTGCTGGCGCAGGTAGCCCTCCATCGCCTTCACCAGGCGCGGGAACGTGGCCTGCTCGCGGTCGGTGCGGCGGCCCTCGCCCTCGGCCCGCTCCCGCAGCAGGAAGCGCGTCTCCTCGGGCATGTCCTCGTCGGACGGGCCGTCCGGGAAGACGCGGCGCAGCGCCTCCGACAGGTGCTTCTCGGCGGTGTGCCACCACTCGGCGGGCGTCCAGGTGGCCTCGTCGTCGTCGAGCCCGGACAGCCATTCGGCAGCGCCCTCGCGGGACCCGCCCCACTGCTCCTCCAGGTCGTCCAGGGTGAGCGCGGCGCGCTTGGCGGCCAACTCGGACGACGCGCGGCGGATCCTGTCGCGCTCACGTTCGTGCGTCTCCCGGCGTCCCCGCAGCCGGTCGACCTCCAGGGCGCGTGTGTCGGCCTTCGCCTGGAGGCGCCGCAGAGTCTGCTCCGCCGACCCGAGACGCGGGCCGAGCCGGGACTCGCTGCCCGCCAGCTCCTCCAGGTTCTCCCGCAGCTCTGTCATCGCCGCGCGGACATCGTCGAGTTCGGCCCCGGCCTGGGCGCCTGCCAGGCGGCGTCCGGCGAGCGCGACATCGGCGGCAGTGTCGGACGTTGCCTGCCGCGCGCGCTCTAGGGCCTCCTTAGCGGACTCCACCGCCGTCCTGGCCGCCTGAACGCGGGCCACACGTCCCGTGACGGGTTCCTTGAAACCGCTGACGATGACGACGCCCGTGCCTTCGCCCTCTAGGGCCGCGAAGAAACGGCCTAGGGACAGCTCGCAGTTCACGCCTTCAGGGAGGGTCTCGTCGTCGTCCGCTGGGACGATCATCGAGCCGGGCATGTTCTTGAGGGCGGCCATCGCGGCGCTCAGGTCGTCCGTGCCGATAACGACGGCCTCACGGTAAGGCCAGAGGGCGGCCTCCCAGCGTTCGCGGACGTCCTTGGCCAGCTCTACGGCGTCCAGTAGACCGACCGCTGCGATCCCCTCTGCAGCGAGCGCACGGATCTGCGCCGGTGCGCTGCTCTCGCCCGCCTCTGCCTCGGCCAGGGACCGCTCCGCGCGCGCGACGGCACCCTTGGCAATGCCGTACTCCTGCTGCGCCTCGTCCCGGCGGGCCTCAGCTTCCTTCAATTCGGCGCGAGCGGTGTCGCCGTCGCGTCCGTCTGCCTCGCGTTGACGTTCCTCTAGCGCCGACACCCGCCGGCGGAGCTCGTCCAGGCGGTTGCGGGCGACGGCCTTGTCCGCGCCGAGCTGGTCGGCCTGCCCCTTCAGCTCGGCGAGCGCCGCGCCCGCCTCCTGGAGCTGCGCGTCCAGCGCGCCGCCGGTGAGCTGCTCGATCTCGCGCTCGGCGGCCTTCGCGGCGGCGGCCAGGTCGTCGCTCTCCCGATGCAGCCGCTCCTGCTCCGCAGCGTGCGCGGTGTCGGCCTCGGCGGCGTCGACCAGCAGGCGCGCCTGCCGCGTCCGCCAATGCCGAAGCGCCGCCGCGACCTCGTCCCGGGCCCGGTCGCGCCGGTCGAACGTCTTCAGCAGGCTCGCCGCCTCCCGCTCCCATTCGGCGAGCCGCTCGGTCGCCTCCGCCGCCTTGGCCCGCTCCCTGTGCTCCTCCCCGCGGGACTTGCGTTCGGCCTCCAGCTCACGGTCCAGCCCGGTCAGCGCTGCGATCGCGCTGAAGATGCGCTCCGGGCTGATCTCGTTCAGCGGCTGCGACAGCAGGTTCGTCGCGACCTTCGACCGCACCGACGTGGACAGGAACGACACGCACCGGACCTGCCCGCCGTACAGGACGCGGGACAGATCCTTCGCGAGCAGATCGCGGCGCCCGGCGCTGCGGGGGAGGCTCGCCCAGAGCCGGTCGGCGAGCGACACCCGGTCGGCCTCCGACGGCGCCGACGCCAGATAGACGCCCTGGCGCCACCGGATCTCCAGGTGCGGTGCGTCCACGTTCACCCGGAGCCACACGGTGACGGCCGTGTCGCCTTCCTCCCGGTCGTCCTCCTCAGGCTCCTGACGGTCGAAGACACCGACGATGTAGCCGTGGTCCGCGCTGGCCCACTGGCTGTCGCCCTGCGCGGCCAGTTCCGCGTTGAACAGCAGCTCCGCGACCGACCGCGCCCCGGACGCGAACCGCCACTGCTCGTCGCCCAGCAGCGCGGTGATGGCCGCGATGAACGACGACTTGCCCGCGCCGTTGGAGTCCTTCGGGCCCTGCCCCGCCACCACGATCAGCGTCCCGGGCACGGTCGGCACCGGATGCGTCGACAGCCGCGAGATGTTCACCGCCTGGACGGCCACGAGCGTCCGGTCGCCCACCACGTTCTCGGTGTCGCGCGCGGTCACCATCGGTTCGAGGACGGCCGTCATGTGTTCTCCCCCTGCTCGCGCTCCCGGCCCCTGCGCCGCGCCCGGATCGCCGCCGCCAGCGGCGAGTCCGGCCCGGCGGCCAGGATCAGCTCCTCTTGCAGCCGCCTTCGCGCGGCGCCCGTCAGCCGATGGAACTGCGGCCCCGGCACGAACCCGCCGGCATCGTCCGAACCCGCCTTGACCTGCGACACCAGCCCCGCCAGCCGCAGCCGCCGCAGCGACGCCTCCAGCTCCCCGACGGGCAGCTGCGTGCGGCGGCGCAGCTCGTCCACCGGCGTCGGATGCGGCGACAGCCACGAGTCGTCCTCCAGCAGCCCCGCCGCCCTGGGGATCGCCACCGAATGGATCAGCACCAGCGTCAGCACCGCCCGCTCCCGCACCGGCGGCACGCACTCCGGATCCCCGGCCAGCTCGCTCGCCACCTCGTCGCGGTATCCGGAGATCCACCGCGTCTGCTCCGACCGGACGAGCGTCCGCCCGCTCAGCGCGAGCATCTCCTCGACCGTCCTGCGCAGCGCCGGCTCCCGCAACGCCGCGAACCGCACCTCCGAAACCGGCTCGGCCGCGTGCTCGACCGCCATGTAGGCCGCCACGAGCTCCGCCCGCCGCCGCTCGTCGTAGGGCCGCAGCACCCCCTCGAACAACTCACTCACCGCGCCCCTCGACCCCCGATC
>NZ_SMKY01000379.1 GCF_004349235.1 Actinomadura darangshiensis
CCCCTGATCCCGAACTGCGCCAAACCCTTCGACCCGTACCCCAGCGACGGCGGCACCACCAGCAGCACCCGGCTCCCCACCCGCTGCCCCATCAGGCCCTGATCCCAGCCCTTCATCACCTGGCCGGTCCCGATCATCACCCCGAACGGATGGCCCTCCGACCACGACGAGTTGAACACCTTCCCGTCCCGCCAGAAATACCCCGCATACTGCAACGCCAGCAACTGGCCCTTCCGCACCGCCGGGCCGTCGCCCTTCACCAGCGTCCGCACCTGCAGACTCTTCGGCGCCGCCGCCCTCGGCACCGCCACCGCCGGCGCCTGCCCCGCCGGGGCATCAGACACCCTCGGCAGCCGCGCATCGTTCAGCGGCGCCTGCTTCTTCCCATGCGGGCCCGCCGTCCGCGAATACACCGCCCGCACGTCCAGCACGTACACCAGCGTGTCATCCGCCCCCACCTGATGCTTCGGGTCGCCCTTGTCACCGAAACCGTCCTCCGGCGGAATCCGCGCCACCACCCGCGTCCCGGGCTTCGCCCCGTCGAACGCCTTCGTCAGCCCCGGCACCAGCTGCCCCGTCGGGAACGCCCCCGGCTCCCCCTTCGAATAACTGCTCGCCAGCAGCTTCCGGCCACCCTTGTTCCACCGGTAGCCCACATAGTCGGCCACCACCAGATCACCCTTCCGGGCCGCCGTCCCCTTGCCCTCCTTCACGGTCTTCACCGCGAACGAGTCGTCCGGCTCCCCCTTCGGGAACTTCACCTCCGGCAGCTTCCCGAAATCCCCGCGCACCGTGACGTCCACGCCACCACCCGAACACGCCGCCGACAACGCGAGCGGCGCCGCGACCATCACGACCACGGGCAACAACCGGAACCGACGGCGCATACAGAATCCTTCACGGGGGGTGACGAACGCTACTGCGCGCTCACCCTACCGCCCACGTAACCCACCAGTAGCGTCCGGCGCGCACCTCACCCCAACCAGGCCACCGGCCCGCGCCGGACCCCGCTACATGCCCGCGATCAGCTTGTCCACCCGCTCGTCCACCGACCGGAACGGATCCTTGCACAGCACCGTCCGCTGCGCCTGATCGTTCAGCTTCAGATGCACCCAGTCCACCGTGAAATCACGCCGCTTCTCCTGCGCCTTCCGGATGAACTCGCCCCGCAGCCGCGCCCGCGTCGTCTGCGGCGGAACCGACTTCGCCTCGAAGATGTCCAGATCCCGCGACACCCGATCCACCGACCCCCGCTTCTCCAGCAGGTAGTACAGCCCCCGGTCACGGTGGACGTCGTGATACGTCAGATCCAGCTGCGCCACCCGCGGCGACGACAACGGCAGATCGTACTTCCGCCGGTACCGCTCGATCAGCTTGTACTTCGTCACCCAGTCGATCTCACGCGACACCAGATCCAGATCGCCCGTCTCCACCGCCCGCAGCGTCCGCTCCCACAGCTCCAGCACCCGCTTCGCCGTCGCGTCGCCACCGCGCGCGTCCACGAAATCCCGCGCCTTGCCGTAGTACTCCTTCTGGATCTCCAGCGAACTCGCCTCACGCCCGTTCGCCAGCCGCACCTTCCGCCGGCCCGTCATGTCATGGCTCACCTCGCGGATCGCCCGGATCGGGTTCTCCAGCGTCAGATCCCGCATCACGACCCCGGCCTCGATCATCCGCAGCACCAGATCGGTCGCCCCGACCTTCAGCAGCATCGTCGTCTCACTCATGTTCGAGTCCCCGACGATCACATGCAGCCGCCGGAACCGCTCCGCATCCGCATGCGGCTCGTCCCGCGTATTGATGATCGGACGCGACCGCGTCGTCGCCGACGACACACCCTCCCAGATGTGCTCCGCCCGCTGCGACACGCAGTACACCGCACCCCGCGGCGTCTGCAGCACCTTCCCCGCACCGCAGATGATCTGCCGCGTCACCAGATACGGGATCAGCACGTCCGCCAGCCGGCCGAACTCCCCGTGCCGCCCCACCAGATAGTTCTCATGGCAGCCGTACGAGTTCCCCGCCGAATCGGTGTTGTTCTTGAACAGGTAGATGTCACCGGCGATGCCCTCCTCACGGAGCCGCCGCTCGGCGTCCACCAGCAGACCCTCCAGGATCCGCTCACCCGCCTTGTCATGCGTCACCAGATCCACGACGCTGTCGCACTCCGGCGTCGCGTACTCCGGGTGACTCCCCACGTCCAGGTAGAGCCGCGCCCCATTGCGCAGGAACACGTTTCTGCTACGACCCCACGACACCACCCTCCGGAACAGATAGCGCGCCACCTCGTCCGGTGACAGCCGCCGCTGCCCGCGGAACGTACAGGTGACGCCGTACTCGTTCTCAAGCCCGAAGATGCGCCTGTCCACACCAAGACCCTATGCGGCGCGGCCCCCACTTGGCAGTCTCTCCCGCCCACCGTTTCCCGCGAACACGACCACCCCCGCGACACCACGGGCCCGCCGCGGCACGGGGCGGCCACCACCCCACCACGACGGGCCCGTCCACTCGCCCGCGCGTCAGTCGACGCCCGCGCGTCAGTCCTCGTCCGACTCCGGCTTCTGCTTCGGCTCCGGCTTCGAACCCTCACCCTCCGCCGCGTCCGCGGCACCACCGGAACCCGCGGAACCATCCGCCGCCGACAGCAGATCACCGATACGCGCCGCCGACAGCCGCTTGAACAACCGGTGCTCGCGGTTGCGGTCCAGCACCGCGACCTCCAGCGACGTCGCCTCCAGCCGCCGGTCCGAATCCTGCGCCTCCAGCGCCCGTACCGCCGTCCGCAGCGCCTCCGCCAGCGGCGCACCCTCCCGGTACCCGTCCTTCAGCGACTGCGCCACCGCCTCGGCCTGCCCGCCCATCGCGACATAGCCGTGCTCGTCCGCCACCGACCCGTCGAACGTCAACCGGTAGACCTGGTCCGTCTCCGCGTCATCGCCCACCTCCGCGACGACCAGCTCCACCTCGTACGGCTTCGCCGTCTCCGTGAAGATCGTCCCCAGCGACTGCGCGTACACGTTCGCCAGACCCCGCGCCGTCACATCGCGGCGGTCGTACTGGTACCCGTTGATGTCGGCGTACCGGACCCCGCCCAGCCGCAGATTCTCGAACTCGTTGTACTTCCCCACCGCCGCGAACGCGATCCGGTCGTAGATCTCACTGATCTTGTGCAGCGCCCGCGACGGATTGTCCGCCACGAACAGGATGCCGTCGTCGTACTGCAGCACCACGACACTGCGGCCACGCGCGATCCCCTTGCGCGCGTAGTCCGCCTTGTCCTTCATCTGCTGTTCGGGCGACACATAGAACGGCATGGACACCGGTCAGGATCCCTTCTATCGCAGCGGGGCGGTCGGACCGCCCGGCGAGTCGTAACGTCCGTCGACGACGGCCTGCGCCAGCGCGCCCACCTCGTCCTCGCCCAGCCGGCGATACCCGTCCGACGTCACCGACGCCACCACGGGGAAGATCCGGCGCGTCAGGTCGGGCCCGCCCGTCGCCGAGTCGTCGTCGGCCGCGTCGTACAGCGACTGCACGCACACCAGCGCCGCGTCCTCCGCCGACAGGTCCGCCCGGTACAGCTTCTTCAGCGCGCCCCGCGCGAACACCGACCCCGAGCCGATCGAATGGAAGTCCCGCTCCTCGTACCGGCCGCCCGCCGGGTCGTAGGAGAAGATCCGCCCCTCGTTCCGCTCCTCGTCGTAGCCCGCGAACAGCGGCACCACCGCCAGCCCCTGCATCGCCATGCCCAGGTTCTGCCGCACCATGGTCGCCAGCCGGTTCGCCTTGCCCTCCACCGACAGCGTCCGGCCCTCGCGCTTCTCGTAGTGCTCCAGCTCCACCTGGAACAGCCGCACCATCTCGATCCCGATCCCGGCCGTCCCGGCGATCGCGATCGCCGAGAACTCGTCCGCCCGGAACACCTTCTCGATGTCGCGCTGCGCGATGACGTTGCCCGCGGTCGCCCGCCGGTCCCCCGCCATGACCACCCCGCCGGGGAAGCCCACCGTGACGATCGTCGTACCGTGCGGGATGTCGTCACCCGCCCGCGACGCCGGCGGCGTCCGCCCACCGGGCAGCAACTCCGGAGAGTACGCCCCCAGGAACTCCGTGAACGACGACGTGTCCGGGCTCGCGAACAACCCCGGCAGACGTCCGGTGTACGAATCGTGGGACGCCACGCGACTCCCTTCCCCTCCACCATGGCACCGGCTTGGCAACCACACCGGCACGAACGCCTACGACCCTACTGTTCAAGGTCGCCCACGCGCATGCCACGATCCCCCCACCCGATCAGCCCACGGCGAACCCCGTCGCCTCCTCACCCAGGGATGCATAGGACTCCTGCATCTTCGCGAGGCATCTGGAGAGCCATGTCGGGCCCTCGTGGTCCTCATCGACCGTCCACATCATCCGGCGATGACGGCCGTCCTCCTCCCGGTACGACTCCCAACCGCCTCCCACCACGGTGGTCGGATCGACGTCGGGCACCGTGAGCGACAGACGCCGGCCTCCGCCCGGCGTGGCCACCGTCCTGACCAGCTCGCCGAGCAGGTAGTCCGCCGCTCGCCTCAACGAGACAGCGTCATCACCGAGTTGTCCCATGCCCGTGTTGCAGCCTCCGCACGCCATCCCGCGAACCACGCCCGTCCGGTGGTCGTGATCGACATGCTCGGCAGGCGCGCTCCAGCAGATGGCGCACATGCCGCCTTGAACGGAGAGGAGCCATGATGCGTCCTCGTCGTTGATTCCGTACTTCTGGCGCAGGTGGTTCTGACGGGGAGTGCCGGTGAACTTCGCCCTAGTCCCCCACAGGGTGAAGGCCTCGCAACGCCGAGCCTCCCCGTCGACGACCGCCGAACCGAGTTCCAGACGCATCCGGGCGGCGTGCGGGCCGCGAAACTCCAAGTAGTCCGCGGCGTCGCCCAACTGGCGCGGGTCGTCCTGGAACTGGCCCAGCGCGCCGTTGCACTTGAAACACAGCACGCCGCGAACCACTCCCGTCAGGTGACTGTGGTCGACATGCTTCGGTTCCGCACGGAGGCAGATCACGCAGACGCCGCCCTGCGCGGCCATCATCCGCCCGACCTCTTCCTCGGTCACGCTGTAGCGCAACTTCAGCAGGTAGTTGCGTGCGCTCCCGTGGTTGCGTTTCCTGATCTCCGCGACGGCCTTGCTGTGGCATGGGCGGCAGTAGTGGGTGAGCCCGGACCTGGAAGCGCGGTTCCGTCCGAACTCGTCGACCGATTTGACCTCTTTGCACTGCGGGCAGTACTTCATCCCCTCAGGGACATCCGAGTGCCGACGGTAGGCTCGCGTTTCTTTGCCTAGATCCGCCTGTTTCTTCCTATATGAACGACTGTTACGGAGACCGAAGCACACCTTGCAGTAGTAAGCCAGGCCGTCCTTGGAGGACTTGAGCCTCCAGAAGTCCGACGCGGGCTTGGTCTCGCCGCAGTCGAGGCACTTTTTCGAACGCATGGGCGAGACTTTATCCGTCTCGCCCATCCGTTCGAAATCGATTTTGCTTTATGCTTGGAATGTTCCGTATGTCGTCCGATTAAGGTAGGGAGCTAATCGGACAAACCGGGATCATTCGCCGCCCTTCTGGATGTACGCTCTTACGAAGTCTTCTGCGTTCTCTTCTAGTACTTCGTCTATTTCGTCCAGAATTGAGTCCACGTCGTCCGTGATCTTTTCCTGGCGCTCCTGCACGTCCTCGGTGGTCGTGGCCTCGGTCTCCTCGACCTCATCCGTGCGCCGGGTGGTCTGCTTCTGACCGCCGGTGTCCTTCGTGGCCATTCCGTACCTCCGCTCTGCCGGTCCTTCCGACCCTATCTCCGATCTTCGACGGCTAGCGGATCTTGAACGCCCGTTTCGCCGCCTCCGCCCGGGGGCCGGGGACTTGCTCGGGTTATCGCCGGTCCGGAGACCGGTGAAACAGGCAAACCGGTCACGAAACCGAGACGTCACCCGGCGCCGCAGGTCAGCGTGGTCGATAACGCTCGATAGTCGCGCTATCCAATGGGCGCGCGAAACGGGCCCGGCGGCGTCCGTGTGCCGCCGGGCCCGCCGGAAGGGCGCTGGTTCAGCTCTGGCCGGTCAGGGTGGCCACGAGGTCGGCCGCGGTGCGGCAGCGGTCCAGGAGGGCGCCCACGTGCTGCTTGGTGCCGCGCAGGGGCTCCAGGGTGGGGACGCGCTGGAGCGACTCACGCCCGGGGACGTCGAAGATGACGGAGTCCCAGGAGGCGGCGGCGACCGATTCGGCGTACTGCCGCAGGCAGCGGCCCCGGAAGTAGGCGCGGGTGTCCTCGGGCGGGTCCTCGACGGCGGCCTGGACCTCGGCCTCGGTGATGACGCGGTCGATGCGGCCGCGGTCGACGAGGCGGTTGTAGAGGCCCTTGTCGGGGCGGATGTCGGTGTACTGCAGGTCGACGAGCTGCAGGCGCGAGTGGGACCAGTCGATGCCGTCGCGGCTGCGGTAGCCCTCCAGGAGGGAGAGCTTGGCGACCCAGTCGAGTTCGCGGGACAGCTGCATGGGGTCTTCGCCGAGGCGGTGCAGGACGGATTCCCAGCGGTCGAGGACGTCGCGGGTCATCTCGTCGACGTCGGCGCCGAAGCGGTCCTCGACGTACTTGCGGGACTGCTCGAGGTACTCCATCTGGAGCTGGACGGCGGTCATCTTGCGGCCGTCGCGGAGGGTGAGCAGGTGCTTGCAGGACGGGTCGTGGGAGACGGCGCGGAGCGCGGCGACGGGCATGTCGACGGAGAGGTCGACGGTGAGGAACCCGTCCTCGATCATCGCGAGGACGAGGGAGGTGGTGCCGAGCTTGAGGTAGGTGGACAGCTCGGCCATGTTGGCGTCGCCGATGATGACGTGGAGCCGCCGGTACTTCTCGGGGTCGGCGTGGGGTTCGTCGCGGGTGTTGATGATGGGGCGTTTGAGGGTGGTCTCCAGGCCGACCTCGACTTCGAAGAAGTCGGCGCGCTGGCTGATCTGGAAGCCGTCGCCGCGGCCGTCGACGCCGATGCCGACGCGGCCGGCGCCGCAGACGACCTGGCGGGAGACGAAGAAGGGGGTGAGGTGCCGGACGATGTCGGCGAAGGGGGTCTCGCGGCGCATGAGGTAGTTCTCATGGCAGCCGTAGGAGGCGCCCTTGTTGTCGGTGTTGTTCTTGTAGAGCTGGATGGGGTGGGTGCCGGGGACGAGGGCGGCGCGCTGTGCGGCGTCGGCCATGACGCGTTCGCCGGCCTTGTCCCAGATGACGGCGTCGCGGGGGTTGGTGCAATCGGGTGCGGAG
>NZ_SMKY01000037.1 GCF_004349235.1 Actinomadura darangshiensis
CCCGCCCCTCCGCGGAGCCCGGTTACCGGACGCTCACCGCTTGAGGTCGGCCAACAACGCCGCGAACGCCCGCCGGGTCACGACCAACTGGGGGCCGTCCGGGTCCTTGCTGTCGCGGACGGCAACCACCTCGACCACGGAAGTCAACTCGACGCATTCGCCACCGTTGGCCGTGGTGTAGCTGGACTTACGCCAGACGACCTTGGCCATGTCCATCTCGGGCCCCTACTCCTTGAGATCGCCCATCAGCGCCACAAATGCACGACGACTCACCAACAGCATCGGGCCGGACGGGTCCTTGCTGTCACGGACAGCAACAGCGCTCGAAAAGGACGCCACCTCAACGCAGTCTCCGCCGTTGTTCGTGCTACGGCTGCTCTTGCGCCACACGGCCTCGGTCAGATCCATCTCTGCCCTACCGCTTGAGATCGGACAACAACGCCGCGAACGCCCCACGGCTCACGAGCAACTTGGGCCCATCCGGGTCCTTGCTGTCACGCACGGCTACCGCTCTACGAGCAGAGGACAGTTCAACGCAGTTACCGCCATTGGCGGTGGTGTAACTGGACTTGCGCCATACAGCTTTGGTCAGGTCCATTTCTCCCGTATCACCTTACGAATCATTTCCATGGACTGATCCATGGGCAGGGCCAGCGATCGGACGATCATCAGGGTCCTGCGGAGGGTTGCGATGTCGCCTGGGTCACTCATCGTGAGCCCGCGTGCCGCCATATCCGCGTACGCGATCTCGGTGCGATCAGCCAGGGTAGCGATAGTGAAGGCACCGCTGTTGCCGACGTGCTCACCCCGACTCGGGACGATCTGCAGGCTCACCGTGCCCCGTTCCATCAGATAAAGCAGATGCTCCAGTTGTTCCTTCATGATCTCGGAGTTACCGGTGAGCCGATGGAGGGTTACCTCGTCCTGGAGCATCGAGAAGTCCGGGGGCGGCGGGTTCTCCCTGGTCAGAATGCTCTGGCGGTTGATCCGGGCCTCGACCGCGTCCTTGTCGCCCTTGAGGACGGCGGAGGCGTAGGCCGGGGTCTGGAGCAGTCCGTGCACCAGGAGCGGTTCGTATGACTCCAGCATGATCGCTTCGGGTTCGACGGTGTGCCAGTCGAACCAGGTCGGGAACTTGGCGTCCTTGACCAGGTCGTCGTAGAGGTAGAGCAGTTCGCCCTTCGCGTCGAAGTGGTGGTCCATCGCCTCGGCGAATTCCCGGGTGCAGCGCGTGCGGCCGTTCTCGATGGCGCCGATGTACTGCGGTTTCACGCCCCGGCCGCCGTTCGCGCGCCGTGCCACGGCCTCCTGCGTCCAGCCCTTGGCCTCCCGGAGCCGCCGGAACCGGCGGCCGAAGGCGAGCAGCGTCGGCGAGACCGTCCCGCGCATCCGCTGTGGAGCCATGTGCTCATCCTCCCTCGTAAAGGACGCCCAACCAACACCCAAGTCGGGTGGACGCACGGAGTCTGACTTACCACACATGTACTGCAATTTGTAACGCAGAGTACATGTGATGTGGCTGACTGTCGCTGGAAATTCACGACTCAGTCAAAGGTGGTGTGTGATGGCTCCGCTGCTTCCGAAGGCCGTTGCGCCTGGTGAGGTACCGACGATCGTTCTTGAGCCTTCGGGCAGGGCGCCGGCGCTGGCGCGGCGGTTCGTGGCCGAGTGCTTCCGGGAGTGGGGGATCGCGGACGACTCGGATGCGCGGGTCGTCGTCTCCGAGCTCGTCACGAACTCGCTGCTGCACGGAAAGGGGCAGATCGTCGTCCGGATGGTGCGGGACGAGACGGACGGGCGTCCCGTCATCGAGGCGTGGGACGGCGGCGACGGGACGCCCGAGATCCAGCCGGAGGATCACGCGGCCATGGGCGGGCGTGGGCTGCTGATGGTGTCGCAGCTGGCCGTCGCCTGGGGTACTCGTCCACTGCTCGAAGGCGGGAAGGTCACGTGGGCCAAGTGCTGAGCCCGCAGATGGAGCGGTCCGTCCTGTACTGGCGGACGCGGCTGGGGCGGGCGACCGCCGTCCGGTATCTGGACGCGCTGTCGGTGGCGCTCCGGCCGCAGGGCTGGCGGTTCATCAAGTACTACCGGCCCGCGCCCCTTCCGCTGCTGCGCGTCTACGCGATCGGGGCCGAGGAGATCGGGATCGTGGTGAGCGTGCTGGCCGTGCCGGGCGGCAGGTGGGGCTATCACGAGGCGCGGCGGGGACGGCGCGGCTACCTGTGCCCGTGCGGGGACACGACGGCGGCGGCCGAGGTCGTCGGTGATCTCCTGAAACACCTCATGTATCCGTCCACCTGGTAGGGCGGCGTCTGGATAGCGGGGCCGAGCGTTTCGCGCGATGATCGGGAGACCCTCGTCACGCGGTAGCGGCTCCCCCGGAGGTTCACCTTGATGATCATCGTGATCATCGGGTTTATCGCCTTCTTCTATGTCGGTCTCTATCTGGCGATCTGGGCAACGCTTTCGTTCTTCCTGCCTTCCGGTGTGAGCGAGCCGGTAGCGGTGGCGATCCTGGTGGTCGCCACCGTGATCCTGCTCTGGCGATGGGCGGCCGGGTCGACTCTGCTCGGCGGTTCCGTAGTGAAGTACCTGCACGCGGCCAGGAGACGCAGCCTGGGGCTGCCTCCCTTGCCGGTACCTCTCGTCGCTCCGGTGCGGCTCGCGGGGCTGGGTAGCCGCCGAGAGCGGTTCGACCTTTCGCTGATCAATCTCACCCCTGAGAGAACCATCGGGGGCGTGCGGATGGGGGCGCTCGCCGCCGTGCGGGGCCGCAACCTGTATCTGGTGATGACCCGGGAGGACCTGCAACTGTGGGTGCGCCACCGGCTCCTGTCGTTTCGCCATGCCGTGGCGCTCGACCTCGATCAGATCGCGAAGACGCGGTTCATCGAGCACGACCCGGACCGGCTGGGTCTGCGAGACGACCACGCGCGACGCTATGTCGCCACCCTTGATATCGAATATCCCGGTAGCCGCCATCTGTTCCTCTACATCCGGGTCAAGCCCACGTTCGTCGACGAGGCCTAGCAACGCGCCCCGAGCGGTCTGCCGGGCAGAAACCGATATTTCCGGCGGTGTGTCGGAGAGCGCTGTTACGGTCGGCGGCCATGGATGATCATCTTCCCGACGAGGACGTGCTGGTCGTGCCGAAGCGGTGGCGGGGCGGGCTGCATCCGCGTCGCGATGGCGCGCCGGGCCCGGAGATCACGCTGGACGCGGGCGCCGGCAAGGTCGTCGCGCGGGCGGTGGACGAGGCGCGGGACGGGATCGAACGGGCCCTGAGCGAACCGGGCACCGGGCCGGTGCTCGCCGCGGCCGCCCGGGCCCATCTCGGCGGTGATCCGGATCCGCGCGGCGCGGCCGTGCTGTCGCTGATCACCGCGGGCGAATCGGTCTGGGGACGCGAGCACCAGACCTATGTGGACGCATGGGCCTTCGAGCACGGCGTCGTGTTCGCCGCGTGCGCGCTCACCGACCGGTGGGGGCTGGAGGCGAAGTCGGCCGGCGAGATGCGGGACGGCCGACGCAGCAAGATCATCCGTCCGGTCGATGCGGGTAAGCGGGGCTTCCTGGAGCTCATCGACGGTGCGCTGCGCGTCCGGTCGTTGCTGGCCGCTGCGTCCGAGGAGGAGTATGCGGAGGCGGCGGAGCGGCTTGCCGAGCGACGGGTGTCGTTCCGGCAGCGGGTCCTGACCGCGTACCTGGTTCCGACCCAGGACGACTGGGTGAGCGACCTGTGCGAGCATCCCGACGGGGTGCCGCGCGACGTGCTCTTCCGGTGTCTGCGGACGTCCGCGCAGGTCGATCACCTCGGCGGCGCGGCCGTGCTGACGGCGGCGGACTGCTACTACCCGGAGAACCTGCACGCGCTGGCAGACGGTCTCGGCCCCGCCGCCGTACCGCTCCTGGTCCCGGTGCTCGACGAGTACCTGCACTCCCCCCAGCGGCGGGACGCGCTGCTGGACGTCCTGGGCCGCCTCCCGTCCGACGAGGCGTTCCGCGTGCTGCTCCAGCGGCGCTCCAACCTGCACGTCAGCGGCGAGTTGATGAACGCCATGAAGCGGTTCCCGATCAGGGCGGTGCGGGCGCTGGCCGCCGAGGAGGCGAATCTGCTCGAAGGCCACGTGCGCGGCAACCTCGACGTGATCCAGGGCGCACTGCCAGCGCTCGACGAGGACGTCCGGGCGACTGTCGAACGGGTCATCGCGGGCCTCGGCGAGACCGCTGACGCCGATCCGTCGGACCTGCCCGCCGTCCTGACCGACCCGCCTTGGGCGCGGAAGCAGGAGAGGCCGGAGCCGGTCGTCATCAAGGGTCTCAAGGCCCCGGAGCCCGCCATCGCCTGGGCCGAGGACGAGCGCGAGCGCTGGCTCGGCAGGGGGACGGGCGTTCCGTCGCGCTGGGTCCACGACGGCAAAGTGCGCGGACCGTGGGACGGGCGAATCGCCGACCTCGAAGCGGGCCGGCTGCCGAGCAGCCACCAGGTCGCCTTGTTCGCGGTCGGTCCGGTGGAGCTGGTCGGCCACCTGGTCGCCGACTGGTATCCGTCCAAGGACGGCTACGGGATGGACAGGGAACCCGAGCGGTGGCTGCCGCAGCTCGCCATCCGATTCGAGCTGGGCGCGCTCAACATCGCCGTGAAGGGCGCGAAGAGCAGGCCGGCGGCGTGCGGGCACGTCGTCGTGCCGTATGCCGCCGAACCGGTCGCCGAGCTGGTCGCCGGCTGGCTGCTGCGGGTCAAGGGAGGACGCCCGCACGCGGAGGCGTGGCTGCGCAGGCACGGTCGGCAGGCCGTGCGGCTGCTGGTCCCGGCCGCGTGCGGCAAGCCCGGCAAACGCCGTGAGGCGGCCGAGTACGCCCTGCACTTCCTCGCCCGGGACCTGGGGCGCGACACCGTCGTCCAGGTCGCGCGCGAGCAGCGGGACGAGGCGGGCGACGCGATGGCGGTCCTCTTGGAGGGCGACCCCGAGGAACTCGTCCCCCGGAAGATCCCCGAGATCGGGGCGTTCGCCGACCCGGCGGTCCTGCCCCGGATTCGGCTGGCAGGCGGGCGCACCCTCCCGGTCACGGCCGTTGCGCACGTGCTGACGATCCTGGCGATGTCGCCGCCGGACGACCCCGACCCCGGCCTGGACGCCGTCCGGGACGCGTGCGACGCCGAGTCGCTGGCCGCGTTCGCCTGGGCGCTGTTCGAGCGGTGGCGCCGGTTCGGCGAACGGTCCGACGACGCATGGGCGCTGACGGCGGTCGGCTGGTTCGGCGACGACACCGCCGCGCGGAACCTGGTCCCGGTGATCCGCGCCTGGCCCGGCGAGAACGGGCACCACAAGGCGGTCAAGGGCCTGGACGTGCTGGCGATGATCGGCACGGAGACCGCGCTGATGCTGCTCGACGGCATCTCGCACAAGGCCCCGTTCAAGGCGATCAAGAAGCGGGCCGGGGAGAAGATCCAGGAGGTCGCCGCGCGGCTCGGGCTGACCGGCGAGCAGCTCGCCGACCGGCTCGTCCCCGGGATCGGCCTGGACGCCGGCGGCGGCATGACGCTCGACTACGGTCCGCGGCGCTTCACCGTCGGTTTCGACGAGCAGCTCAAGCCGTTCGTCACCGATGAGACCGGCCGCCGCCGCGCGGCGCTTCCCAAGCCGGGCGCCAAGGACGACCCGGCCATCGCGCCCGCCGCCCATGCCGCGTTCGCCCAGTTCAAGAAGGACGTCCGGGCGACCATGCCGAACCAGGTCCGGCGACTGGAACTGGCCATGGTGACCGGCCGCCGGTGGGCACCCCGCGAGTTCCGCGGCCTCCTGGTCGACCACCCGCTGATGTGGCACATCGTCCGCCGCCTGCTCTGGCTTGCCGAGACCGGCACCGGCGTCACCGCGTTCCGGCTCGCGGAAGACCGCACCCTCGCCGACGTCCACGACCGGGAACTGGTCCCGCCGGACACCGCCCGCATCGGAGTCGCCCACCCGCTCTCCCTCGGCGACGCGCTCCCCGCCTGGTCAGAGGTGTTCGCCGACTACGAGATCCTGCAGCCGTTCCCGCAGCTCGGACGGGACGTGCACTACCTCACCGACGAAGAGCGCGCGGCCACCAGGCTGGCCCGGTTCGAGAACCGCACCGCCGAATGGGGCAAGGTCGTCGGCCTGGAGCGGCGCGGCTGGCAGCGCGGCACCCCATGGACAACGGCACCGAACGCTGGATCTCCCGTCCCGTCCCCGGCGGCCTGCACCTGGTGATCGAGCTGGATCCCGGGATCCAGGTCGGCTACGGCGACGACAACGAGGACCAGGTCCTCCGCACGATCTGGGTCGCCGACGAGCCGGGCGACCCCGACTGGAGGACCGTCTCCCAGCACCGGTTCGCCGAGCTGGACGAGGTGACCGCCTCCGAGATCATCGCCGACCTGGAGTCCATCACGGCACCATGAGCCGCCGCGCGCGCTGGAACGGGCCCCGCGACCCGTTCCAGCGCGCAGGACGTCAGCGGGAGGGCGGCTCCGGCAGCCGGTCCATCCGGGTCCAGCGGGCCCAGCCGCGCTCGCGCATCAGGTCCAGCATCCGCGTCGCCCGCGGGTCGGCCTCGACGGCGAGCGCGTCCATGAGGTCGAACGGCAGATCGTCCTGCGCCGCCGCCTCGTCGAAGTCGGTCTCGCCGGAGGCGTACGCCTCCTCGGCCATTTCGGCCATGATGTCGGCGGCCTCCTCCAGACGCGGGTCGTCGGCCGCGTCGCTCTCGAAGGCCCCCGACAGGACCCGGTAGAGCCGGACGATCCGCGGGTCGTCGAGCTGCGCGAGCTTCCCGGGCATCATCGCGGGGACGCGGTCCGGCCAGCGGGCCACGAGCAGGATCCACCCGTCACGCTCGCCCTCCACCATCCGCTCCGTCACCCCGATCTCCCGGAGCCGGTCGAGATAGGAGGTCACCTCCGGCGGGAGCGCCAGGCTGTCCCCGGCGGCGAGCCGCGCGATCCGCTCGCGGCTGGTCTCGAGCCGTTCGATCTCCTCGCGCAGGTCGGCGTCGATCTTCCGCACCGCTTCGGCGAAGGCCGGGGCGTCGGCTTCGAGCATCCGGGCGATCCGCGACAGCGGCACACCGGCCTCGGCGAGGGTGCGGATCCTGATGAGGGACACGACCGCCGCCGGGCCGTACCTCCGGTAGCCGGAGGCGTCCCGCCCCGGCTCGGGCAGCAGCCCGATCTGGTGGTAGTGCCGCACCGCCCGCACCGTGACGCCGACGTACGCCGCCAGTTGACCGATCGTCAGCATGCTCTGATCCTGCCCTCGACTCGCCCGGGCCAGGTCGGCTCAGGAGATCCTGCGACGGTAGGCCATGGTGGCGAAGACGTAGGCGACGACGAGGATCGCGACGCACCAGGCGAGCGCGGTCCAGATGTCGGAGCCGACCGGCCGCTCGGTCAGCAGGTCGCGGATCGTGTTGACGATGGACGTCGCGGGCTGGTGGTCGGCGAAGGCGCGCACCGGGCCCGGCATGGTCCCGGTGGGCACGAACGCCGAGCTGATGAACGGCAGGAAGATGAGCGGGTAGGAGAACGCGCTCGCGCCGTCCATGGTCTTCGCGGTGAGGCCGGGGATGACGGCGATCCACGTCAGGGCCAGGGTGAACAGGACGAGGATGCCGGCGACCGCGAGCCAGGACGCCACCCCGGCACCCGAGCGGAAGCCCATGAGGAGGGCGACCCCGACGACGACCACGAGCGAGATCGCATTGGCGGCCAGCGAGGTCAGCACGTGCGCCCACAGCACGCCCGACCGGGCGATCGGCATGGACTGGAACCGCTCGAAGATCCCGCCCTGCAGGTCCGCGAAGAGCCGGAACGCGGTGTAGGAGATGCCCGACGCGATCGTGATGAGCAGGATGCCGGGAAGCATGTAGTTCACGTACGACACCGGCCCGGTGTCGATCGCGCCGCCGAACACGTACACGAACAGCAGCATCATCGCGATCGGTGTGATCACGGTCGTGAGGATCGTGTCCAGGCTGCGCGTGACGTGGCGCAGGGTCCGGCCTGTGAGCACGGCGGTGTCGCCGAGGAAATGCGTGGCCACTGTCGTTCCCCTACTTCTCGTTCGCCCTGGCCTCGCGGCCCTGAGAGTCGGCGCCGACGACCGCGAAGAAGACGTCCTCCAGGGAGGGCTGCTTCTCGACGTACTCGACCTCGGCGGGCGGCAGCAGCCGCCTGAGCTCGGCCAGGGTGCCGTTGACGATGATCCGGCCCCCGTGCAGGATCGCGATCCGGTCGGCGAGCCGTTCGGCCTCGTCCAGGTACTGGGTGGTGAGCAGCACGGTCGTGCCGCCCTCGGCGAGCTCCTCGACGGCCTGCCACACCTCGATGCGCGCCTCGGGGTCCAGCCCGGACGTCGGCTCGTCGAGGAACACGACCGGCGGATTCCCGATGAGGCTCATCGCGATGTCCAGCCGACGGCGCATGCCACCGGAGTACGTCGCCGCCCTCCGCGAGCCCGCCTCGGTCAGCGAGAAGCGCCTCAGCAGGTCGTCCGCGACGGTGCCCGGGGCCTTGAGGTGCCGCAGCCTGGCGACCAGGACGAGGTTCTCCCGCCCGCTGAGGATCTCGTCGACGGCCGCGAACTGCCCGGTGAGGCTGATGGACTCGCGTACACCGGCGGCCTGCCCCGCGACGTCGAAGCCGTTGACCCGGGCGGTCCCCGCGTCGGCCTTGAGCAGCGTGGAGAGGATCCTCACCACGGTGGTCTTGCCCGCCCCGTTCGAGCCGAGCAGGGCGAAGATGCCGCCCCGCGCCACCTCGAAGTCGACGCCGCGCAGCACGCGCAGGTCCTTGTACGACTTCTCCAGGCCCTGCACGCGGATCGCGGGCCCCTCCGCCTGATGGGTGTCCATGACGGAAGTGTGGAGGGTTGACGCAGCGTCAGGGTCAACCCTCCGGGACGCGGAAAGGCCCCTCCCGGACGGAAGGGGCCTCTCGCGTGTCGCCGGTCAGGTGTCCGCGAGCCGGGACGCCGCGTGCACGGCGTCCCGGGACGGGACGTCAGCGGTTGTACTGGCCGAAGTCGTACTCCTCCAGCGGAACGGCCTCGCCGGAGCCCTGCCCGAAGGCGTACTCGGCGCCGTCGTCGTAGGAGCCGACGGAGTACACCGCCGCCTTCGCCTCCTCGGTCGGCTCGACCCGGACGTTGCGGTACTGCGGCATGCCGGTACCGGCCGGGATGAGCTTGCCGATGATGACGTTCTCCTTGAGGCCCAGCAGCGGGTCGCTCTTGGCGTGCATCGCGGCCTCGGTGAGCACCCGGGTCGTCTCCTGGAAGGACGCCGCCGACAGCCACGACTCGGTCGCGAGCGAGGCCTTGGTGATGCCCATCAGGACCGGGCGGCCGGCGGCGGGGACCCCGCCCTCGGCCACGACGTTCCGGTTGCGCCCCTCGAAGATCGGCCGCTCGATCAGGTCACCCGGCAGCAGGTCGGTGTCGCCCGCCTCCAGGATGTTCACCCGCTTCAGCATCTGCCGGACGATGATCTCGATGTGCTTGTCGTGGATCGACACGCCCTGCGACCGGTAGACCTCCTGGACCTCCTGGACCAGGTGGAGCTGCACGGCGCGCGGGCCGAGGATGCGCAGCACCTCGTGCGGGTTGATCGCACCCGCGATGAGCTGCTGGCCGACGCTGACGGACTCGCCCTCCTTGACCAGGAGGCGGGACCGCATCGGCACCGGGTAGGCGATCTCCTCGGAGCCGTCGTCCGGGACGACGACGACCTTGCGGGCCTTCTCCGTCTCGTCGATCTTGACCCGGCCGGCGACCTCGCTGATCGGCGCCAGCCCCTTGGGGATCCGGGCCTCGAACAGCTCCTGGACACGCGGCAGACCGTGCGTGATGTCGCCGCCCATCGAGACGCCACCGGTGTGGAAGGTGCGCATCGTGAGCTGCGTGCCCGGCTCGCCGATGGACTGCGCGGCGATGATGCCGACGGCCTCGCCGACGTCCACCCGCTTGCCGGTGGCCAGCGAGCGGCCGTAGCAGGCGGCGCAGACACCGATCTTGGCCTCGCAGACCAGGGCGCTGCGGGTGCGGACGCGGTCCACCCCCGCCTCGACCAGGCGGGTGACCACCGCGTCGGTCAGGTCGGTGTCGGCCGGGAAGATGACCGTCCCGTCGACGACGACGTCCTCGGCGATCGTGCGGCCGATGAGGCTGGTCTCCGAAGTGGCCAGCTTGACCAGGGCGCCGTCCGGCAGCTTGTCGGCGACCTCGAACGGGATCGTGCGGTCGGTGCCGCAGTCCTCCTCGCGGACGATGACGTCCTGCGCGACGTCCACCAGGCGCCGGGTCAGGTAACCCGAGTCGGCGGTGCGCAGCGCGGTGTCGGCCAGGCCCTTGCGGGCGCCGTGCGTCGAGATGAAGTACTCGACGACCGACAGGCCCTCACGGAACGCCGACTTGATCGGACGCGGGATGGTCTCGCCCTTGGGGTTGGAGACCAGGCCGCGCATGCCGGCGATCTGGCGGAGCTGCAGCGGGTTGCCGCGGGCACCCGACTGGATCATCATCCAGATCGGGTTGTCCTTCGGGAACGCCTTCTCCATGTCCACCGCGACGTCCGCGGTGGCCTTGTTCCAGATCTCGATGAGCTCCTGCTTGCGCTCGTCGTCGGTGATCAGGCCGCGGTTGAACTCCCGCTGCACCTTCTCGGCGCGCGCCTCGTAGCCGCTGAGGATCTCCTGCTTGTTCGGCGGGGAGATGACGTCCTCGATCGCGATCGTGACACCGGACCTGGTCGCCCAGTAGAACCCGGTGCTCTTGAGCGCGTCCAGCGCGCCCGCGACGGCGACCTTCGGGTACGTCTCCGCCAGCTCGTTGACGATCACCGAGAGCTGCTTCTTGCCGATCTCGTCGTCCACGAACGGGAAGTCGTCCGGCAGCGTCTCGTTGAAGATGGCGCGGCCGAGCGTCGTCTCCAGCCGGTAGGCGCGGCCGGGCTCGTAGCCCTCCGGTGCCTTCCAGCCGCGCGGCGGCGGGATGTCCTTCAGCCGGATCTGGATCTTGGCCTGCAGGTCCAGCTCGTGCCGGTCGTAGGCCATGATCGCCTCGGCGACCGACCCGAACGCGCGGCCCTCGCCGGTCGCCCCGTCCTTCTGCGTCGTCAGCCAGTACAGGCCGATGACCATGTCCTGGGTGGGCATGGTGACGGGCTTGCCGTCCGACGGCTTCAGGATGTTGTTGGTCGACAGCATCAGGATCCGCGCCTCGGCCTGCGCCTCGGCGGACAGCGGCAGGTGCACCGCCATCTGGTCGCCGTCGAAGTCCGCGTTGAACGCGGTGCAGACGAGCGGGTGGATCTGGATCGCCTTGCCCTCGACCAGCTGCGGCTCGAACGCCTGGATGCCCAGGCGGTGCAGGGTTGGCGCCCGGTTCAGCAGCACCGGGTGCTCGGTGATGACCTCTTCCAGCACGTCCCACACGACCGGGCGGGCCCGCTCGACCATCCGCTTGGCGGACTTGATGTTCTGCGCGTGGTTGAGGTCGACCAGCCGCTTCATGACGAACGGCTTGAACAGCTCCAGCGCCATCTGCTTGGGCAGGCCGCACTGGTGCAGCTTCAGCTGCGGGCCGACGACGATGACCGAACGGCCGGAGTAGTCGACGCGCTTGCCGAGCAGGTTCTGCCGGAACCGGCCCTGCTTGCCCTTGAGCATGTCCGACAGCGACTTCAGCGGACGGTTGCCCGGCCCGGTGACCGGGCGGCCGCGGCGGCCGTTGTCGAACAGCGCGTCGACGGCCTCCTGCAGCATCCGCTTCTCGTTGTTGACGATGATCTCGGGCGCGCCCAGGTCGAGCAGGCGCTTGAGCCGGTTGTTGCGGTTGATGACCCGGCGGTACAGGTCGTTCAGGTCGGAGGTCGCGAAGCGGCCGCCGTCCAGCTGGACCATGGGACGCAGGTCCGGCGGGATCACCGGGATGCAGTCCAGCACCATGCCGAGCGGGCTGTTGCGGGTGTTGAGGAACGCCGAGACGACCTTCAGCCGCTTCAGGGCGCGGGCCTTCTTCTGGCCCTTGCCGGTGCGGATGATGTCGCGCAGCTTCTCGGCCTCGGCGTCGAGGTCGAAGTTCTGCAGCCGCGCCTGGATGGCCGCGGCGCCCATGCCGCCCTCGAAGTACTTGCCGAACCGGTCGCGCATCTCGCGGTAGAGCAGCTCGTCGCCCTCCAGGTCCTGGACCTTGAGGTTCTTGAACCGGCTCCACACCTCGTCGAGGCGGTCGAGCTCGCGCTGCGCGCGGTCGCGCAGCTGCTTCATCTCCCGCTCGGCGCCGTCGCGCACCTTGCGCTTCTGGTCGGCCTTCGCGCCGGCCTCCTCCAGCTCCCCGAGGTCGCCCTCCAGCTTCTGCTGGCGGGCCTCGACCTGCGCGTCGCGGGCCTGCTCGATCTGCTGGCGCTCCACCGAGATGTGCGCCTCCAGCGTGGGCAGGTCGCGGTCGCGCCGCTCCGCGTCCACGCTGGTGATCATGTAGGCCGCGAAGTAGATGATCTTTTCCAGATCCTTCGGGGCCAGGTCCAGCAGGTAGCCGAGCCGGGACGGCACACCCTTGAAGTACCAGATGTGCGTGACCGGCGCGGCCAGCTCGATGTGGCCCATCCGCTCGCGGCGCACCTTGGCGCGGGTCACCTCGACGCCGCAGCGCTCACAGATGATGCCCTTGAAGCGGACGCGCTTGTACTTGCCGCAGTAGCACTCCCAGTCCCGGGTCGGGCCGAAGATCTTCTCGCAGAAGAGCCCGTCCTTCTCCGGCTTGAGGGTCCGGTAGTTGATCGTCTCCGGCTTCTTCACCTCGCCGTGCGACCACTGGCGGATGTCGTCGGCGGTCGCCAGACCGATGCGAAGCTCGTCGAAGAAGTTGACGTCAAGCAACTGTTTTCCCCTTGAGTTCTCAGACCTCGTCGACGCTCATCGCGCCCTCGTTAGGACGGCGGGACAGGTCGATGCCGAGCTCCTCCGCCGCGCGGAAGACGTCCTCGTCGGTGTCGCGCATCTCGATGGACATGCCGTCGCTGGAGAGCACCTCGACGTTGAGGCACAGCGACTGCATCTCCTTGATGAGCACCTTGAAGGACTCGGGAATGCCGGGCTCGGGGATGTTCTCGCCCTTGACGATGGCCTCGTACACCTTCACGCGGCCGAGGACGTCGTCGGACTTGATGGTCAGCAGCTCCTGGAGCGCGTAGGCGGCGCCGTACGCCTCCAGTGCCCAGACCTCCATCTCACCGAAGCGCTGGCCGCCGAACTGGGCCTTACCGCCGAGCGGCTGCTGGGTGATCATGGAGTACGGGCCGGTCGAGCGCGCGTGGATCTTGTCGTCGACCAGGTGGAGCAGCTTGAGGATGTAGATGTAGCCGACCGAGATCGGGTCGCTGTAGGGCTCGCCGGTCCGGCCGTCGAACAGCCGCGCCTTGCCGCCCGGCTCCACCATGCGGTTGCCGTCGCGGTTGGGCAGCGTGCTCGTGATCAGGCCGGTGACGTCGGTCTCGCGGGCCCCGTCGAACACCGGCGTCGCGGTGTTCGTCCAGGGCTCGGCCTCGGCGGCGCCGATCTCCTTGAGGGCCCGCTTCCAGTCGGTGTCGTCGCCCTCGACCTTCCAGCCGCGGGAGGCGACCCAGCCGAGGTGGGTCTCCAGGACCTGGCCCACGTTCATGCGCCCGGGGACGCCCAGCGGGTTCAGGACGATGTCGACCGGGGTGCCGTCCTCCATGAACGGCATGTCCTCGACCGGGAGCACCTTGGAGATGACGCCCTTGTTGCCGTGCCGGCCCGCCAGCTTGTCGCCGTCGGTGATCTTGCGCTTCTGGGCGACGTACACCCGGACCAGCTCGTTCACGCCGGGCGGGAGCTCGTCGCCGTCGTCGCGGGAGAACACCCGGACGCCGATGACCTTGCCCTGCTCGCCGTGCGGCACCTTCAGGGAGGTGTCGCGGACCTCGCGGGCCTTCTCGCCGAAGATCGCGCGCAGCAGCCGCTCCTCGGGGGTCAGCTCGGTCTCGCCCTTGGGCGTGACCTTGCCGACCAGGATGTCGCCGGGGACGACATCGGCGCCGATGCGGATGATGCCGCGCTCGTCGAGGTCGGCCAGGACCTCCTCGGAGACGTTCGGGATGTCCCGGGTGATCTCCTCGGGGCCGAGCTTGGTGTCGCGGGCGTCGACCTCGTGCTCCTCGATGTGGATCGAGGAGAGGACGTCGTCCTGCACCAGGCGCTGGCTGAGGATGATCGCGTCCTCGTAGTTGTGGCCCTCCCACGGCATGAACGCCACGAGGAGGTTCTTGCCGAGCGCCATCTCGCCGTCGTCGGTGCACGGCCCGTCGGCGATGACCTGGCCGAGCTCGACCCGCTGGCCCTCGTCGACGATCGGCTTCTGGTTGAAGCAGGTGCCCTGGTTGGACCGCTTGAACTTGGAGACGCGGTAGGTCGTCCGCGTGCCGTCGTCGTTCATGACGGTCACGTAGTCGGCCGAGACCTCCTCGACGACGCCGGCCTTCTCGGCCGTGATGACGTCGCCGGCGTCGGTCGCCGCGCGGTACTCCATGCCGGTGCCGACCAGCGGCGCCTCGCTGCGCAGCAGCGGGACGGACTGGCGCTGCATGTTGGAGCCCATCAGCGCCCGGTTGGCGTCGTCGTGCTCCAGGAACGGGATCATCGCGGTGGCGACCGAGGTCATCTGCCGGGCCGAGACGTCCATGTACTGGACCTCACGGGCCGGGACGAGCTCGACCTCGCCGCCCTTGCGGCGCACCAGGATGCGGTCGTCGACGAAGGTGCCGTCGTCGTTCAGCAGGGAGTTGGCCTGCGCGATGACGTAGCGGTCCTCCTCGTCGGCCGTCAGGTAGTCGATCTGCTCGGTGACCACGCCTTCGGTGACCTTGCGGTACGGCGTCTCGACGAACCCGAACGGGTTGACCCGGCCGAACGCGGCGAGCGAGCCGATCAGGCCGATGTTCGGGCCTTCCGGGGTCTCGATCGGGCACATGCGGCCGTAGTGCGACGGGTGGACGTCACGGACCTCCATGCCCGCCCGCTCACGCGACAGGCCGCCCGGGCCGAGCGCGTTCAGGCGGCGCTTGTGCGTCAGCCCCGCCAGCGGGTTGGTCTGGTCCATGAACTGGGACAGCTGGCTGGTGCCGAAGAACTCCTTGATGGAGGCGACGACCGGCCGGATGTTGATCAGCGTCTGCGGCGTGATCGCCTCGACGTCCTGGGTGGTCATCCGCTCGCGGACGACGCGCTCCATGCGGGCCAGGCCCAGCCGGACCTGGTTCTGGATGAGCTCGCCGACCGTGCGCAGGCGCCGGTTGCCGAAGTGGTCGATGTCGTCGACCTCGATCGGCACGGCGACGGCCCCGAGGGTGGCCTCCTCCT
Organism: Actinomadura darangshiensis; assembly: GCF_004349235.1. GTDB lineage: Bacteria > Actinomycetota > Actinomycetes > Streptosporangiales > Streptosporangiaceae > Spirillospora > Spirillospora darangshiensis. Next base: position 15,407 of record NZ_SMKY01000037.1, read on the forward strand.
CGCCGGCGTGCAGCCGGACGAGGTACTCGATCGTGCCGACGATGTCGTCCTCGGTCAGGGTGCCCTGGCGCATGTCCAGGTCGAGACCGAGCTTCTTGTTGATCTTGTAGCGGCCGACCTTGGCGACGTCGTACCGCTTCGGGTTGAAGTACAGGTTCTCCAGCAGCGTCTGCGCGGACTCGCGCGTCGGCGGCTCGCCCGGACGCAGCTTGCGGTAGATGTCGAGGAGCGCGTCGTCCTGGCCGGAGGTGTGGTCCTTCTCCAGGGTGACGTTGATCGACTCGTAGGAGCCGAAGCGCTCGCGGATGCGCGCCTCGTCCCAGCCGAGCGCCTTGAGCAGCACGGTGACCGGCTGCTTGCGCTTGCGGTCGATCCGCACGCCGACGTTGTCGCGCTTGTCGATCTCGAACTCGAGCCAGGCGCCGCGGCTCGGGATGACCCGGCAGCCGTAGATGTCCTTGTCGGACGCCTTGTCGAGGGCGCGGTCGAAGTACACGCCAGGCGAGCGGGTCAGCTGGGAGACGACGACGCGCTCGGTGCCGTTGATGATGAAGGTGCCCTTCGGGGTCATGAGCGGGAAGTCGCCCATGAACACCGTCTGGCTCTTGATCTCACCGGTGGTGTTGTTGATGAACTCCGCCGTGACGAACAGCGGGGCGGAGTAGGTCATGTCCTTGTCCTTGCACTCCTCGACGGAGTACTTAGGCGGCTCGAACCGGTGGTCGCGGAACGACAGGGACATGGTTCCGGAGAAGTCCTCGATCGGACTGATCTCTTCGAAGATCTCCTCCAGCCCCGACTGGGTCGGGACGCTCTTACTTCCGGCCTTCTGGGCCGCCTCGACCCGGGCCTTCCACCTCTCGTTGCCCAGCAGCCAGTCAACTGAGTTGGTCTGCAGAGCAAGGAGGTCCGGGACTTCGAGCGGCTCCTTGATGCGCGCGAAGGAGACGCGGTTCGGACCGGTTGCGGTATTCGAGGCGTTGCGCGAGGCTGCCAAGAGTGGTCCTTCCGAGGGCTCGCGGCGTAACTGACGACACGCACGCCAGACGATCCACGTCCGAGACCTGCACAAAGTGGTCCAAAAGGGACCGTCACAGGGGTGCTCTCACACGCGGATAGTCAGAGGGCAGCGCAAAGGGGCAGTGTAGCCGAGAAGGTACACCGCTCGCAACTCTAGCGCCGCAGTATGCATCACGTTGCCATGGAGCATCGCCCCTCAGCGCCTCTCAGTCAAGAGCGGACTTGGACTTTTCGCCCCCTGACCTGCAGTGAGGAAGGCCATAGTTTACTGGGGGGGCGACCCCCCAATCCCCCCGTTGCGAGCCGGTCGATCCTCACGTCACTCTGCGGGTTCTTGTGACCGTGCAGGTCCTTGGTGCCGCTCCGGTCGACCGGCTCGGCGGGCATGCGCGTTCCGCTCGCTGCGCTCGCTCCACGCGCCTGCCCGTGACCCCGGCTCAGGTTCGGGTCCAAGAGGGTTTTGTCGTGACCCGTCCAAGAGGGTGGGCAAGGGCTGAAATGTGCCGAGCGCCGGCCTCTGTGAGGTCGGCGCTCGGGATGGAGCAGGCGTCAGGGGGTCAGGAGAGGACGGTTAGCTCGGAGGCCAGCCACTTGCCGTCCACCTTCACCATCGTCATCTTGATGCGGAGCGGCTCGGGGAGGCGCTGCTGCTTGTCGTTCTTGGTGGCCGACGAGCGGTTCGCGTAGACGAGGGTCACGACCTTGTCGGGGGACGCGCTCACGACGCCGACCTTCATCACCGTCGTGTTGGAGACGGCCTGCTGCTGCACGGCGACGGTCTTGAGCTGCTGCGCGAGCTTGTCGTACTGCGTGTGCAGCTTGCCGGTGGTCGTCGCGGAGGCGGCCTTCAGGTCGGTGTCCAGGGTCTGGTAGTCGTACGACGACAGCTTCTGGGCCGCGCGGGTCGACGCGAACGTCGCCTCCTTGCTCGCCGTCTCCGTCGCCTTCTGGTCGTTGACCTTGAGCCACAGCGCGACGGTGCCGGCGCCCAGCGCGACCGTGAGGACGACCAGGACGGCGATGACCGTCGAGAGGCCGCCGAGCCGGGAGCGGCGGCGGGGCTCGTCGCCGTCCTTCGCCTTGGTGGTCTTCTTGAGGCTCAGGCGTTTGGACTTGGCCGGCTTCGCGTCCTCGTCCTCTTCGGCCTTCACGGGGGCGTCGGCGGCCTCCGGAGCCTCTGAGCCGCTCTCTGACGCGTCCTCGTCGTCGGGCGTGTCACCCGAAGCCTCCGGGGCATCTTCGGGCTTCTCCGAGGACGTGGGGGCCTCAGGCTCCTCGTCCTCGGGCTCCTCGCCCTCCTCTTCGGCCTCCTCGGCGGCTATCTGGGCCAGGCGCGCGGCCTCGCGGGCCTGCTCGGCCGCCTCCTCCGCGAGGCGGGCCGCCTCGGCGGCCTCCTCGGCCCTGGCCGCGCGCTCCTCGGCCTTCGCGGCGCGTTCCGCGGCGCGGGCGGCGCGCTCCTCCGCCTTGATCGTCACGGGACAACCTCCAGTCCGGACACGAGCCAGCGGCCGTCGACCTTCGTCAGGTCCATCTGGTACCGGTAGCCCTGCGGCGTGCCGTTCTTCACCTTGTCGTTCGTGACGGTCCCGGTGAGCGCCACCATCACCTCGGCGGAGTCGCCGTCGATGGAGACCAGCGCGGCGTCGACGTCAGTGACCGTCGACTTGGCCTTGGCCTTGGCGAGCTGCTGCATGAAGGCGTTCGACTGGCTGCCCAGCTTGTTCTTCAGGTCCCCGGTGGTGCCGGCCACGATGCGGTCGAGGTCCTTCTGGGCGGTGCTGACGTCCAGCGTCATCAGGTTGACGCCCATCTGGCGCGCCGACTGGGTCGCCTTGGCCTTCTGGTCGGCGTCGCCCTTGTTCTGCAGCGAGGTCATGCCGAGCCAGCCGGACGCGATGGCCAGGCCGACCACGACCACGCTCAGGGCGATCACGGTCACCAGGGGCAGGTTGCGCCTCATCGTGTCCCCCTCACTGGCTCAGCGGTCCGAGCAGGAGCCACTTCCACGAGGATTCCTCTCCCAACTGGCGTGTACCGGCGCTGCGCGGCATGACGTATCGCTTGCCATCGGGCCCGTAGACCGCACCCGTCGTTGGATCGTATCCAGCGAATTCGACTGAATCTGACGGATACGACAGGTAGAGGTTGCCGTTCGACAGCTGGCCGGTCGGTGCCGCGGCCGCGGCCTTGGTCCCGGTCTTCGCCTTGGTCTTGTTCTTGCTCTTGGCCTCCGACTTGCCCGTGCCGGAGGCACCGCCCTCGGGGAAGCCGGCGCCGTCGGTCGCGCCCGCCGGGACCTGCGGGAAGGGCGAGATGGCCTCGCGCGGGAAGTTGCGGGCGCCGCGCACGTCGCTGGGACTGTTGTGCGGGGCCTTGCAGCCGACGTCCAGGCGCGGCTTCTTCGGGGACGTGTCCTGCGGCCAGCGGTGCTTGGTCTTCTCGTAGCCGTCGGTGCAGGCCGGCGGCGAGTCGATGTTCAGGTCGAGGCCCAGGTGCTGGGTCCCGTCGCCGGGCGTGACGGTGAAGGCTCCCGCGACCGTCACCGGGTACAGGATGAACAGCGACTGCAGGCCCGCCTTGCGGGAGGCGATGATCTGGCCGGTGGTGGTGAGGTTCGCCAGGAGGACGGGCAGCGTCGGCGCCAGCTGGTTGATGGCCTTGTGCGTCTCGCTCACCGCGCCCGGCACGCTGTCGATGGTCTTGCGCAGCGCCGGGTCGTCGTTGCGGAGCGAGGTGGTGAGCTCGTTCAGGTTGCGGGCGAAACCCTGGATGTTGGCGGCCTGCCCGCGCTGGGTGTCCAGGACGGTCACGCTGTTGTCGAGCAGCTGCTTCGTGTCGGGGTAGGCCTGGTTCGCGGTCTTCAGCAGCCGGTCGGTGTCGTCCAGGATCGACTGGAGGTCCGAGGCGGAACCGGAGAACGCCTTGTCCAGCTCGTCCACGATGACGCCGAGGTCCTTGGTGTTGACCGAGCCGACGAGCGAGTCGACGTTGCGCAGCAGATCGGCGGTCGACACCGGCAGCGCGGTCTGGTTCCGCGGGATCGTGTACGGCTCGCCCTCGTCCAGGTACGGCCCGGTCTTCTTGGTGGGCTCCAGGTCGATGTACTGCTCGCCGACCGCCGACCGGTTCGCCACGATGGCCTTCGTGCCGTCGCGCGGGATGTGCTTCCCGCGCTCCATGAGGAGCTTGACGCGGATGCCGTCCTTGGTCAGTTCGATCGGGCCGACCCGTCCGACCGGGACGCCCCGGTAGGTGACCTCGGCGTTGGTGAACACGCCGCCGGAGTCGGTGAGGTCGACGTAGGCGGTGTACTGCTTGCCGAGCACGTCGCGGCCTAGCCCGATGTAGTTCACCGAGACGATCGCCACGCCCACGACGGTGATGACCGCGAAGGCGATCAGCTGGAAGATGACGCCGCGCTTGAGGATCACGAGAGGCCCCCCGTCAGCAGGGTCCGCAGACCGCCGTCACCGGACTCCGGGGCGAGCGCGCCTGGACGCCCCTGCTTGGCCGGCGTCTTCGCGGGAGTCGGTGTGGAGTTGCCGGGCAGTCCCGGCAGCCCGCCCTGCTGCCCGCTCTGCCCGGAGCCGCCCGGCAGCTGCGGCAGCACGCCGAGCGGCGAGTCCGGCAGTGTCACGTTCGGCACCTGCAGCATGCTCCGCATCTGCTTGCCGGTCCCGAGCAGCCCCTCCAGGTCGGTGCCGCCGAGCAGGTTCTGCGCGATGGACTCGAAGTCCAGATCGAGGGTCAGCCGCACGTTGCCGTAGTCGCCCTCGACGACGTTGTTGAACGTGGCCGGGAACGGGAAGGTGATCAGCGTCTCCAGCGACCGCGGCAGGTCCGAGCCGGCCTTGTTGAGGTTCCGCAGGATCTTGTCCAGGTCCTTGAGGTTGGCCAGCAGGTCGGCCTTGGATCTGTTGATCACGTTGGTGGTGGTGCGGCTGAGCTTGTTCAGCGCGACCAGCATCTTGGTGAGGTCGGCGCGGTTCTGGTCGAGGACGGTGATCGCGGGCCCCGTCTTGTCGATGGTGTCCTGGATCGTCTTGCGCTCGTCCGAGAGCTTGCCGGTCAGCCGGTCGATGCTGTCCAGCGCCCGGGTGATCGCGGCGCGGTTCTGGTCCAGCGTCCCGGCGAAGGTGTTGACCCGCTGCAGCACCGACCTGATCGTCGACTCGCGGCCGCCCATCGCGGCCTGCAGCTCGTGGCTGATCGTGGAGACCTGCTCCAGGCCGCCGCCGTTCAGCAGCAGCGACATCGCCGACAGCACCTCTTCGATCTCGGTGCCGCGGGACGTGCGGTTGAGCGGGATCAGGTCGTTGTTCGCCAGCTCCCCGGACGGCGCCTCGTTCTTCGGCGGCTCCAGCTGCACGAACTTCTCACCGAGCAGGCTGGTCTGGCCGACCTTCGCGATCGCGTTGTCGGGGAGCTTGACGTCCCCGCGGAACTTGACGGTGACGAGGGCGTGCCAGCCGCTCTGCGTGCCCGGCTCCCCGGCGAGCTCGATCTTCTCGACCTTGCCCACCGAGACGTCGTTGACCTTGACCGCGGACTGCGGGACGAGGTCCAGCACGTTCGCGAACTCGATCTTCACCGTCTTCGGGTGCGAGCCGAGGTCGGGGCCGCCGGGCAGCGGCAGCGACTCCACGCCGTTGAACGAGCAGCCGGACAGGGCCGTCACGCCCGCGAGCGCGGCGGCGCCGAGCAGCCGCGCGCGGCGGACGGGCCGCCGGGCGCGCCCGGTCCGGCTCATCGGCGTCCTGCTCATCGGCCACCTCCAGGCAGCAGCGCGGAGAGGTCCCCCGGCTTGCTCTGCGCACCGGACTTCGCGGTCTTGTTCGACTTGGCGCCCGACTTGCCCTGCCTGCCGGACGGGCCGTAGGCGTCCGGCGGGATCGGCACCGGGTCGTAGTGCGTGGTCAGCGCGGTGATCCAGGACAGGTCCAGGCTGAAGCCCGTCAGCGCCTTGCCGATGCCGTTGTAGGGCGTGACGAAGTCCAGGCACTCCTTGGCGGGCGTCCCGACCGAGTACGCCAGCGAGCAGATCCAGTCGGCCAGGTCGTGGAACTGGCGGAAGTTGTCGCGGGTGTGGATCGTGCCGCTGATCGGGTCGTAGGCGCGGGCGAGGTTGTTGATGGCGAGCGGGCCGGCGGTGAGGATCTCGGCCAGCGAGTCCTTCTCCTTCACCAGCACGCCGGTGATCTGGGCGAGCTGCCGGACGTTGGAGGCCAGGTCGGTGCGGTTGTCCTTGACGAACCGCTGCACGTTCCGCAGCGTCGGGGCCAGGGTGTTGAGGGCCGCGCTCAGCTCCTCCTTCTCCCCCGCGAGCTGCCCGGACACCCCGTTGAGGTGCCCGGAGAACGACTTGATCTGCTGGTCGTTCGCCTTCATCGCGGCGGTGATGATCCGCAGGTTCTTGATCGTGTCGGCCACGTCGCCGCGGTCGGTGCTCAGCGTGCTGAGCGCCTTGGAGGTGTCGGCGATCGTCTGCCGGATGTCGTCGCCCTGCCCGTTCAGGTTCGCGGCGCCGACCTGCAGCAGCCGCGACAATGACCCCTGCTCGCCGTTCGCGCCCGGCGCGTTGGCGCCCTGCGGGCCGAGCGCCTTGCTGAGGTCGTTCAGGCTGTCGCCGACCTCGTCGACCTCGACCGGGACCGCGGTGCGGTTGGTGCCCAGCGTCGCGTCGTTCGCGAGGACGGCGCCGCTCTTGTAGACGGGCGTGAGCTGGATGTACCGGTCGGCGACGAGCGTCTGGTTGATGATGACGGCCTGCGCGTTGGACGGCACCTTGTACTTGGCGTCGTACTCCAGCTCGACCTTGACCGAGTCGCCGACCGGCTGGACCTTGGTCACCTCGCCGACCGGGATGCCGAGGATGCGGACGTCCGCGCCCTTGTACAGGCCGACCGTCTTGGTGAAGTAGGCGGTCAGGTGGCGCTTCTCCGGCTCCTGGAGGACCAGCAGGAGCGCGGCCGCCAGCACTGCGACGGCGAGGATCGCGCCGCCGAGGCGGAGGATGGTCGCTGAGTTGCGCACGGAAACCTGCCTGCTCACGGGAGGAAGGGCAACGGGTTGTTGCTGTTGCCGGTCTTGCCGGTACCGGACGACCCGCCCTGCTTCTTGGTCGCGGTCCCGCCGCTCTTCGGGTCCTGAATCGAGGCGGGAATCGGGATGAGGTTCTGGATCCACGAGTCGAACCAGCGGCCGGTGCCGGTCACGTCGGAGAACTGCCGGGCGAACGGCGCGAACAGCTGGAGGATCCGGTCCAGGTTGCCCTGGTTCTTCAGCAGGATCTTGTTGACCTTCGCCAGGTTGTCCAGCATCGGGCCGAGCTGCTTCTGGTTCTCGCTGATCAGCGCGTTCACCTGCTGCGACAGCGTGACCGTGTTGATCAGCAGCTGGTGGATGACCGCGCGCCGCGCCTGCACCGCCTGGAGCACCTTGTCGCCGTCCTGGACGAGCTTGGCGAAGTCCTGGTTGCGGTCGGCGAGCAGCTTGGAGACGTCCTTGGCCTTCCCGGCCAGCTCGTGCAGCTCGTCGTCGCGGGACGCGACCGTGTTCGACAGCCGGCGCAGCCCCTGCAGCGACGCGCGCACCTCCTCCGGCGAGTTCTTGAACGTGTCCGACAGCACGTCGAACGACTTCGCGACCTGCTGGACGTCGATCGCGCCGACCCGCCGGCTCAGCTCGCTGATCGCGGGGACGACCTCGAACGGCGTGTGCGTCCGCTCGACCGGGATGTTGCGGCCGAGCCTGCCGGTGCCGCGCGGGGTGAGCGCCAGGTAGTGCGCGCCGAGAATCGTCTTGATCTTGATGCCGGCCTCGGTGCGCGCGCCGAGCTTCACGCCGTCGTCCACCCGGAAGGTGACCTTGACGTGGTCGCCGTCCAGGTCGAGGCCGGTGACCTTGCCGACCTTGACGCCCGCGATGCGGACCTCCTCGTCGGGCTTCAGCCCGGCGGCCTCCTTGAACGCGGCGGTGTGCGTGCTGCCGCCGGAGACGAACGGGATGTTCTCCAGGTTCATCGCCAGCACCAGCAGCACCACGATGATCGCGAACGCGGAGAGGCCGATGGGGACCGGGTTGCGCTCCCGGAACGGGATCCTCATCTACTTGCACCTCGCGTTCTCGTTCACGATCGCCGGCGTCTGGTAGACGGGGCCGCCCGGCAGCCGCACGCGCGCGTCGAGGCCGCAGATGTACATGTTGAACCAGGACCCGTAGGAGGAGATGTTCACGAGCCCCTCCAGGCGCTTCGGCGTCCGCTGCAGGCCCTTGTCGAGCTCCTTGCCGTTCGCGTCGAGCGTCCCGGTGAGCTTGGCCAGCCCCGCGATGTCGTTGCGGATGTCGGGGCGGGCGTCGGCCAGCAGGCTCTGCGTGGTGCCGGTCAGGTCGTTGATCGCCGAGACCGAGTCGAAGATCGCCCTGCGGTCGCCGGACACCCCGCTGACGAACCCGCGCAGGTCCGTGATCAGCCGGTTGACCTCGGTGTGCCGCTCGTCGATGGTGCCGAGCACGCTGTTCAGGTTGTCGATCACCCGGCCGATGACCTTGTCCCGGTCGGCGAGCGTGTTGGTCAGCGACGCCACGTGCGCGAGCAGGCTGTTGATCGTCCCGCCCTCGCCCTGCAGCACCTGGACGATCTGCATCGCGAGCGTGTTGACGTCCTTCGGCTCCAGCGCGCGGAACAGCGGCCGGAAGCCGTTGAACAGCGTCGTCAGGTCCAGCGCCGGCTTGGTCTGCGCGATCGGGATCGTCCCGCCGGGCTTCAGGTAGTCGTTGGCCTGCCCGGCGCCGTCGTTGAGCGAGAGGTACCGCTGCCCCATCAGGTTCCGGTAGCGGATCTGCGCCTGCGTGGACGACGGCAGCCCGTTCCTGAACACGCCGCCCTTCTGGACGCTGAACGTCACCTCGGCCTTGTCGCCCTTGTACAGCTCGACGTGCTCGATCTGGCCGACCCGGACGCCGGCGACGCGGACGTCGTCGTTGTCGAGCAGCCCGGTCACGTCCGAGAAGACCGCCTTGTAGGTCCGGGTGTCCCGGAACCGGATGTTGGAGATCGTCATCGCCAGCACGCCGGTGGCCACCGAGGTCACGACCACGAAGATCGCCAGCTTGATCGCCGCGCCCGTCGTCTTCACTTGACCGTCACCACCGATCCGTCGGTGAGCAGCGGCCCGAACATCAGCGCGGAGACGTCGGAGAGCTGGTCGGCGGGCGTGTGCGTCACCGGCCCGAGCACGTTCTTCAGCTTCTCCTTCTCGCTCATCGAGCCCGGGTCCACGAAGACGTTCGACAGCGCCCGGCCGCGGCCGCCGCCGTTCGGGTCATCGGGGTTCTTCCACCACAGGTCGTCCTGCGTCCCGTCCAGGGCCAGGTAGTCCGGCGAGGGGACCTTCGGGTTCGGCAGGCCGTAGCAGCGCGGGTTGCGCTGGTCCCTGGCCTCCGGCTTGTCGAGGGGGTACTTGTAGCCGGGCCGCGGCTTGACGATCTCGACCGTCAGGTTGAAGGTCTTCGACCCGTTCGCGCCGGCCACCCGCTCGGACTCCGGCTTGAGCTTCATCATCCCGGCGAACACGCACGGCAGCGACGGCGAGTACTTGGCGATCAGGTCCAGCCCGTCCCGGTTCGCGATGTTGAAGCCGATGATCTTCGGTCCGTTGTGCCGCATGAACACGTCGCCGTCCTGGGCGAGCGAGGTCGTCGCCGGGATCAGCTGCTCGATCGTGGCCTTCTTGTCGGTGATCGTCCGGCTGGTCACGTTGAGGTTGCGCAGCGTCTGCAGCAGGTCCGGCGCGGCCGCGTGGTAGATGTCGGAGACGTCCGCGAGCCCGTTGAGGTCGTGCACCAGCGTGCCGAGCTGCGGGTTGATCTTGCGCAGCAGTTCGTCGGCCTGCTCGATGTCGCGGCCGATCTGGTCGCCGCGGCCCTGCAGCGCCGTCGCGAGCGCGTTCAGCGTCGTGTTCAGCTCCGCCGGCTTCACCGCCTGCAGCAGCGGGAGCAGGTCGTCCAGCACCTTGTCGATCTCGACGGCCGTCTGCGAGCGGTCCTGCGGGATGACCTGGCCGGCGCGCAGCCCCAGCGTCCCGGCCTGCGCCGGGATCTGCAGGTCCACGTACTTCTCGCCGAACAGCGTCTTCGGCAGCAGCCGCGCCTGGACGTTGCGCGGGATCAGCTTCGCCTTGCCCGGGTCCAGCGCCAGGTGCAGCACCGCGCCGTCCGAGGTGGCGTCGGTGCCGCGCACCTCGCCGACGACCAGGCCGCGCACCTTCACATCGGAGTGCGGCAGCAGCTGGAGGCCGGCCCGCTCGGCCTTCACCGTCACCTCGGTGACCGGCGTGAACGCCTTGTTGTACAGCGCCACGGTCAGCGCCAGCAGCAGGGCGATCACGATGATCATCGAGATGCCCAGCACCCGGTAGCGCACGTGCGTGCTCATCGGCGTACCTCCTGTGGGGGGGCGACCCCCCACGCCCCCCGGTTCGCTCCGCTCATCGCCATCACCCCGCGATCCGGACGCCGGGACTGGTGCCCCAGATCGCCATGCCGAGCATCAGGTCCGCCACGTTGATCACCACGATGCTGGTGCGCACCGCGCGGCCCACCGCGACGCCGACGCCCGCCGGGCCGCCGGACGCGTGGTAGCCGTAGTAGCAGTGGATCAGCATCACCAGCACCGCGAAGATGATCACTTTGCCGAACGACCACAGGATGTCGTTCGGCGGCAGGAACAAATGGAAATAGTGGTCGTAGGTGCCGGTCGACTGCCCGTAGAACATCGTCACGATCACCCGCGTCGCGCCGTAGGAGGCGAGCAGGCCCACGATGTACAGCGGGACGACCGCGATCATCCCGGCCAGCATCCGGGTCGTGACGAGGAACGGCATCGACGGGACGGCCATGACCTCCAGCGCGTCGATCTCGTCGGAGATCCGCATCGCGCCGAGCTGCGCGGTGAACCCGCAGCCGACCGTCGCCGACAGCGCCAGCGCCGACACCAGCGGCGCGATCTCGCGGGTGTTGAAGTAGGACGCGACGAACCCGGTGAACGCGGCCGTGCCGATCTGGTTCAGCGACTCGTAGCCCTGCAGGCCGACCTGGCTGCCGGTGAAGAACGTCATGAAGCCGACGATCACCACCGAGCCGCCGATCACCGCGAGGCCGCCGGTGCCGAGGCTCACCTCCGCCAGCAGCCGCAGCACCTCGGTGCGGTACCGGCGCAGCACCCGGAACGTCCACGCGAACGCGCGGGCGTAGAACGAGAGCTGGTGGCCGAAGTCGTCCAGCCGCTGCAGCGGTGCGCTCGCGACCCTGCGGGCCGCCTTTCCCGTCTTTCCCGGGGCGGCCATCACATCCCCTTCGACGGGACGAACTGGAAGTACAGCGTCGAGATCAGGAAGTTCTCCAGGAACAGCAGCATGAACGTGATGACGACGGTCTGGTTGACCGCGTCGCCGACGCCCTTGGGCCCGCCCTTGGCGTTGAGGCCCTTGTACGCCGCGACCAGGCCGGCGGTGATGCCGAACACGAACGCCTTGAACTCGGCCTGCAGCAGGTCGGGCAGCTGCGCGATCGCGTTGAACGACGCCAGGTAGGCGCCGGGCGTGCCGCCCTGCAGCATGACGTTGAAGAAGTAGCCGCCCAGCAGGCCGACCACCGAGACGAGCCCGTTCAGGAAGAGGGCGACGAACGCGCAGGCGAACATCCGCGGCACGACCAGGCGGTGCAGCGGGTTGATGCCCAGCACCTCCATCGCGTCGATCTCCTCGCGGATCTTGCGGGAGCCGATGTCGGCGCACATCGCCGACCCGGCCGCGCCCGCGACCAGCAGCGAGGTGACCAGCGGGCTGGCCTCCCGGACGATCGCCACGACCGCGGTCGCGCCGGTGTAGGACTGCGCGCCGAGCTGCCGGATCAGCCCGCCGACCTGCAGCGACAGGACGCCGCCGAACGGGATGGCGACCAGCATGGTGGGGACGACGGTCACGCTGACGATGAACCAGGCCTGCTGGATGAACTCGCGCCACTGGAACGGCCACACGAAGCACGCCCGGCCGGTGTCCAGGCAAAGGGCGAAGAACCGTCCCGGCTCCCTGACGACCACGTTGGCCGCGCCGTCCCCGATCTTGCGGAACGTCGCGGAGCCGCCGTCGCCTTTCCTGCCCCCTCGCCGGCCCGCGCCGATGCCGGTTTCTGGAGCGGACATCAGTACCCAGCACCTCCAGGGCGGCCGGGGGGCGGGTTGCCGGGGAACTGCCCGCCCGGTCCGCCGGGCGGCGGAGCGCTGGGCGGCATACCGCCGGGAGGCGGGGCGGAGGCGGCGCCGACCGGCGTCAGGGACGCCACGTACCGCGGCCACTCCTCCACCCAGTTGCGGCCCAGGTCGTCGATGAACGAGCCGGGCGGCGGGGTGACGCCGTGCGCGGCGCACCACGCGCCGGGCGCGTGCATCCCGGTGCGCAGCATCCCGTCGCTCGCCATCTGCTGCGGCGGGATCGGCGGCAGCTTGCCGGAGTCGAGCCCCATCTTGGCCTCGGCCTCCAGTTCGGACTCGTCCTTCTCCTCGGACATGCCGATCGGGCCGACCTTGCTGGCGTTGAGGAACTGCCGGACGACCGGCTCCTCGCTGGACAGCAGCATCTCCCGGGGCCCGAACATCGCGAGGTGCCGCCGGTACAGGAGGCCGATGTTGTCGGGCACGGTCCGGGCGGTGTTGATGTCGTGGGTGACGATCAGGAACGTCGCGCCGATCTGCGCGTTGAGGTCGATGAAGACCTGGTTCAGGAACGAGGTGCGGACCGGGTCGAGGCCGGAGTCGGGCTCGTCCACCAGGAGGATCTCGGGGTCCAGGACCAGCGCGCGGGCCAGCCCGGCGCGCTTGCGCATACCGCCGGAGATCTCGCCGGGCAGCTTGTGCTCGCTGCCCAGCAGGCCGACCATGTCCATCTTCTCCATCACGATGCGCTTGACATCGGACTCGGACTTCTTGGTGTGCTCGCGGAGCGGGAAGGCGATGTTGTCGAAGAGGCTCATCGACCCGAACAGCGCGCCGTCCTGGAAGAGGACGCCGAACAGCTTGCGGGTCTCGTACAGGTCCCGCTCGGGCAGATAGGGAAGGTCGCGGTCACCGATCCAGATGTGCCCGCGGTCGGGCTTGAGTAGCCCCACGAGCGACTTCAGGAACACCGACTTGCCGGTGCCGGACGGGCCCAGGAGAACGGAGATCTCACCTGCGGGGATGGTCAGCGACACGTCCTGCCAGATCACCTGGCGGCCGAAGGATTTGGTCAGGCCCTCGACTCTGATCTCGACGCCCACTCGTCACCTTTCGTCCAGGCCGGGGGGAAGTCCCGAACCATGAGCGAGTAGCACTCAGGCTCTTTCTGTCGTCACGCCGCGTGTCCGCCGCGTTGCTACCGTCCGGTAGCCGTGACGGGTGCCACCACCGTAGCGGCCCCCCGTCCAAATGGAAGGGGTTCCGACCCAGATCAGCGGCTAAATGCGACGTCGTAAGACAATCGTTACTTACGGCGCCTATGAGACTAGTGGTCCAAGAAGCGGTCCCTCAAGCCGGGGCTCCCGGCCCGATGGCCGCGACCGGGCGGCACCACCGTCCCGCACGGGACGGAAGCGGCCGCCTGTGGCCACAGCGTCAGGACGGGACGCTACGCCGCGTTCCGAGACCGGCACAACCCGCCTCGGCGCACGGTTTTCCATGGGCGTTTGTCACCTCGGCACAGAAAACGGGCGGCCGGGAACGGTCTCCTTCACGGTCCACGACAAGCCCGCCGCCGCACCCAAAGCAAAGGAGGCGGCCGCCCCGACCGGGGCGACCGCCTCCTTGGCGAGCGGTGGAGCCGCGCGGGCTCCGGAGCTCTGGAGGAGTCCTACTTGACGGTGACCGACGCGCCGGCCTTCTCCAGGGCCTCCTTGGCCTTGTCGGCCGCTTCCTTGTTGACCTTCTCCAGCAGCGCCTTCGGCGCGCCGTCGACCAGGTCCTTGGCCTCCTTGAGGCCGAGGCTCGTCAGGGCGCGAACCTCCTTGATGACCTGGATCTTCTTGTCGCCGGCACCCTCGAGGATGACGTCGAACTCGTCCTGGGCGGCCTCCTCCTCGCCACCGCCGGCCGGGACGCCCGGGACGGCGGCGACGGCCGCGACGGGGGCGGCGGCCTTGACGTCGAAGACGTCCTCGAACTGCTTCACGAACTCCGACAGCTCAAGAAGGGTCATCTCCTTGAAGGCGTCGAGCAGGTCGTCGGTGCTGAGCTTCGCCATGATGTTTCCTCCGCTATGGCTTGAAATCTCGGGTGGTACGGAACCGCGGGTGGGTGCCTACTCGGCGGCTGCCTCGGCGGCCGGCGCCTCGGCGGTCGCGCCCTCGGACTCGCGCTTGGCGCGCAGCGCCTCGGCGAGCTGGGCCGCCTGCGTCGGCAGGGCGTTGAACAGCGCGGCGGCGTTCGCCATCGAGCCCTTCATCGCACCGGCCAGCTTCGCGAGGAGAACCTCGCGGGACTCGAGGTCCGCGAGCTTGGCGACCTCGGCCGCGTCCATCGACTGACCGTCGATGAAGCCGGCCTTGATCACCAGCATCGGGTTCGCCTTGGCGAAGTCACGCAGCCCCTTGGCCGCCTCGACCACGTCGCCCCGGACGAACGCGATGGCCGACGGGCCTTCGAGCAGCTCACGGAACCGCTCGTCGACACCGGCCTCGTTCGCGGCGCGCTTGGTCAGCGTGTTCTTCACCACGCGGAACCGCGCGGTCTCGCCGAGGTTGTCGCGCAGCTCCTTGACCTGCGCGACGGAAAGCCCGCGGTACTCGGTCAGCACGGCGCCGTTGGAGCTCTCGAACTCGTTCTTGAGCTCGGCGATCGCCGCGTCCTTGTGGGCCTTGGCCATGGCCCTCCTTCCGATTACCTGGGTGGTCCGATCCGCGCCGCATCCCATGACGGGACGTGGACGCCGATCCACCAAAAAACGCCCCGGCGCAGGCGCACGGGGCGTCCAGGCAAGGCACGGAGGCCATGCGGGAAGCTCTCGTCTCACCTACGCAGGCCGCCCGAGCAAGTGTCGGGTCCTTCGGTCACCCCGTGAGGAGTGACGACCGGCGGTCTTCGGCATCGAACAGAATACGTGCGCCGCGCGGGTTGGCCAAATCGAATAAAGACGAGGGACCGCTCCCCGGGCGGGGTGCGGTCCCTCGGCCGTGCTCGTGCGCGGTCAGCTGCCAGGGATGCCGGCGCCGGCGCCGGTGCCGATCTTGCCCAGCAGGTCGCCGAAGTCCGAGACCTGGCTCGCGGGCGGCTCGGTGATGTCCACCGGCTTGCCGAAGTCGTGGTACTTCATCGTCATCGTCATGTTCTGGCTCGCCGACTCCAGCGACTTCATCGTCATCTGGCGCGGCAGCTGCTGCCCGTCCACCCAGAGGTCGAAGTGCATCGCCTCCATGCCGGTGGAGGACGCGTTCTTGCGGTACGCCTCCTGCATCTCCGGGGAGAGCTTGGCGATCGCGTCCTCCATCCGGTACGTGCCGGTGTAGTGGGTCGTCTCGACGCCGTCGATGGTCTCCTTGCCGACCTCGCGCGCGTCCTTGGACGCCGTCAGCATCTTGGTGTTCTGGACCGGGTCCATCTGCCGGGACTGCTGGAGCAGCTGGTCGATGTTCATGCCGGACTTGGCGCCGATCTCGTCCAGCGAGATCTTCATCCACGGCTTGCCGGTACCGCCGGTGAGCTGGCTCAGCATGCCCATCTTGATGTACATGTTCCGGCCGACCAGGCGCTGCTCCATGGCGCCGATCGACTTGCCGCCGGCCGACATGTCGGCGAAGTTCATGCTGTAGGCGAGGTCGGGCTTGGTGCGGTACTGCATCGTGCCGTTCGCCGACACGTCGCCGGTGGGCCCGCTGCCGCCGGTCATCTGCATGTTCAGGTCGGCCTTGAAGGAGTCGGTCTGGCCGGTCTTCTCGGCGGCCTTGCCGAGCACCTGCGCGGCCGACAGCTTGAGCCCCTTGCCGGCCTCGTCCACCGTCTTCCCGGGGTCCCCGAAACATCCGGTCAGCGAGAGGGCGAGGCCGGTGGCCAGCGCCGCGCCTGCGGCGAAACGACGGATCATCCTGCGGATCTCCTTGTTCTCACATACGGCCGGCTAATGGGGCCGAACGGTACATCAGACGCAAAGAGCACCGCAGAGGTTCACGGTTCTCAGTTGCCGCCGAGAAGGTTGCCGAGCGTCAGCTCGCCGACCTGGTCGGACGGCGGCGGGTTCACGCCGAAGGACTTGCCGTAGTCGCTGTAGAGGACGGTCACCGTGCCGTTCTCGCCCTGCGAGCCGGTCGCCTTGGACACGAGCTTGCGCGGCAGGTTGTCGCCGTCCGTCCACAGATCGAAGTTGATCTTGCCGTTGGCGCGGTCCTTCGGCAGCCACTTCTCGACCTTCTGGCGCGCCTGCGCGTCCAGCTGCTTCAGCGCGTCGTCGACCGTGACCGTCCCGGTGTAGTGCGTCGTCTTCACGCCGTCGACCGTCTCGGTGCCGACGCGGCGGGCGTCCTTGGAACCGGTGAACATCTTGGTCTGCTCGGCCGGGTCGACCTTCTGCACCTGGCCGACCAGGCTCTGCACGTCGAACCCGGTGCGCTGCGCCACCTGGTTCACGTCGATCTTCACCCACTGCTTGCCGCCGCTCACGAAGCGGGCCAGCTGCGGGACCTTCGCGTACAGCGTGTTGTCCTTGAAGATCGCCTGGCCCTTGGCGCCCGGGACGGTCTGCCCGTTCTTGCTGAACTCGTCCAGCTTCGCGCTGAACTGCAGCGAGGGACGCAGCCGGAACTGCCCGTCGGCGTGCACCTTGCCGCCGCCGTCGCCGGTGCCCGTCACCGTCAGGTCGGCCTTGAACGTGTCGGTCTTACCGGTCTTCTCGGACGCCTTCAGCAGCGCCTGGTTCGCGCTGAGCTTCATGTTGCCGGAGTCCCCCGACCCGTCCCCGTTGCATCCGGACAGGAGGAGAGCGGCGCCCACGGCGGTGCCTCCGGCCGCCACCACGAGTCGTCGGTTCATGAGGGTTGAGCCTCCCTAGTCGCCCTGCTGGTGTTCCCAGTCTCCTCAGGCGCTAACGGCGCTGCATCCCCCGGTGGTACGAACGGCCCGCCCGCCGGTACGACCAACGGCGTACTCGCCCGATGGCCGTTCGGCGGGGCGGATCACACGGTGTCAGCGGTAGGAACCGAAGGTCATCGAGCCCGCGAGCCGCGCGCCGGGCGCCTGCGCGCTCAGCGTGATCGAGGCCGGGCGGGCCTGGCTGTCGGCCAGCAGGTCGAGCCCGCAGCCGGCGCTGTCCGGGATCCACTTGCGGATCGCGGCCGCCGCGTCCTGCGGCAGCAGCGCGTACACGCCGCCCATGAGCGCCTGCGCGGTGAAGCGCGTCTTACCGGACGCGTCCGGCTCGCTCGCGGTCATGCCGGGCAGCGTCCCGATCATGAAGGTGAACTGCCGCGGGTCGGAGCCGTCCTGCAGCGTGCCCAGCTGTGCCGCGGTCAGCGTGGACTGCGTCCACTTCGCGCCGTCGAACCCCTTGAGGACGTTCCCCTGCACGATCACCTTCTGGGTGATCTTGCTCAGCTCGCCGCCCCGCATCGTCCGGGTCACGCCGACGGCGTTCATCGCGAACTTCGGCCACAGGGTGAACGCGGCCGTCTCGCTGGCCTGCTTGTAGTCGCCGTCCGTCCCGACCGTGACCTTCATATCGGTCTTGCGGGTGAAGGCGTGCAGGCTGGGACCGGGCTGCGGCGGCGCCGTGGGCAGGCCGTGCGCGGCCGCCTGGTTCGCCGAGCCGGGGGTGCCCGGCCGCGCGCCCGCTCCCGGGCCCTTCCCCGGCGCGCCGGACGCGCCGGGCGTGACCGTGCCGGACGCCGTGCCGTTCGGGTTCGCGGGGTCCTGCTGGGCCATGGCCGCGGCGGGCGGCAGCGCGTCCTCGCCCTTCGGGGAGCCGCCCCCGACCTTGACCACCATCAGGATCGCCGTGGGCACGACGGCCACCGCGGTCACGGCGGAGATGGCGATGGCCCGGTCGGTTCGACGCTTCACCCGGGCAATTCAACACCAAGTTCCTCATTGGTAACAAAACAATCAGATACCGGATTGTCCGATTCCGGACCGTCGTTCGTGTATCCGGCGCGGAGCGTGGCTTTCCGGATCTTGCCGGTGGCGGTGCGCGGCAGCGCGCCGGCGTACTCGATGCGGCGCGGGGTCTTGAAGCCGGCGAGCCTCGCCCGGCAGGCCGCCCTCAGGTCGTCCTCGCTCGGCCTGGCACCGTCCGGGACGATGACCGCGCAGACCGTCTGGCCCCAGCGCGGATCGGGCAGGCCGATCACGGCGACCTCGCCGACGCCCGGGACCGTGCGCAGGACATCCTCCACCTCGCGCGACGACACGTTCTCGCCGCCGGTGATGATCACGTCCTTGACCCGGTCGACGAGGTGGAGGTAGCCGTCCGCGTCGATCCGGCCGGCGTCGCCGGTGCGGAACCAGCCGCCGGTGAGCGACTCGGCCGTGGCCTCCGGGTCTTCCCAGTAGCCGTCCGCGACCTGCGCGCTTTTGACGATGACCTCGCCCGTCCCGCCGGGCGGGCGCCGCGTCCCGTCCGCGGCGACCACGGCGATCTCGACGCCTTCGGGGGGACGGCCCGCCGACGCCGCCAGCTCCGGCCTCGTGGTGATCGCGGCGCGGTGGTCCGCGGGAGACAGGAACGTCGCATTGCCGGACAGCTCGGTCATGCCGTAGCCCTGGTTGAGGCCGCAGCCGAGCATCTCGTCCGTGCGGCGCAGGAGGGGGACGGGGATGGGCGCCGAACCGTAGCCGATCATCCGGAGGCTGCCGCGGAGCGTGTCCAGCGCCTCTGGGGCGTCACTCAGGTGTGCGAGCAGGTCCTCCAGCATCGTCGGGGCCAGCGACAGGTTCGTGACGCCATGCCTGCGCGCCGCCTCGACGAGGGCGGACGGGGTGTAGCGGCGCATGACGACGGCATGCCGCCCGTACAGGTGATGGAGCAAGACCTGGTAGCCCGCCACATGGCACAGCGGGAACGGCGTACAGAACACGTCACCCTGTTGGACGGGACGCCCCGAAGCCGTGACCCTGATTCCCGCCAGCAGGCTCCGGTGCGTGAGCCGCACCCCTTTGGGACGGCCGGTCGTCCCGCTCGTGAACATCAGCCAGGCGACATCCGCCGGGTCGGATTCGGCTTCCCGTTCCGGGGGCGGGGCGTCCGAGGGCAGGCCGGCGATGTCGTGAAGGGGAGGCAGGTCCCCCTCCGCCGCGAGCCGGTCGAGGAGGTCGGGCTCGCCGAGGACGAGTTCGGCACCGCAGCGGACGATCTGCTCCGCCCACTCGCGCGCGTGCAGCCGCTGGTTGAGCGGGACGAGGATCCGTCCGTCACGCGGAACCCCGTAGTACGCCGCCACGTACTCAAGCCGGTTGTGCGCCAGCAGCGCCACCCGCGCTCCGGGCGAGCAGCGTGCCGAGAGAAAGGCGCTCAGGGCGTCCGCCCGTGCGCGGAGCTCCTGGAAGGACCACGTTGTGCCGTCCACCGAGAGAGCCGGAGCATCGGGCGTCGCCTCAGCGGCGGCGTCGAGCACGTCATAGAGCCGGTGGACGTCGGTCATGCGACGAATCTAACGACGGCGCCCGCGGCTCGCCGATGCCGTCCCGGTGAACGCGACCCGGAAAAGCGCAGGGCGCCCCCGGTCGAACCAGGAGCGCCCCGCGCTATGACGTACGACGACGCCGCGCTCGATCAGGCCTCTTCGAACTCCGCGCCGAGGTTGCGGACCGCGTTCGGGTCCACCGGGATGCTCGGGCCCATCGACGTGGTCAGCACCGCCTTCTTGACGTACCGGCCCTTCGCCGCGGACGGCTTGAGCCGCTGGATCTCGTCGACGGCGGCGGCGTAGTTCTCCACCAGCTGGCGCTCCTCGAAGGACGCCTTGCCGATGATGAAGTGCAGGTTCGCGTGCCGGTCCACCCGGAACTCGATCTTGCCGCCCTTGATGTCGGTCACGGCCTTCGCCACGTCCATGGTGACGGTGCCGGTCTTCGGGTTCGGCATCAGGCCGCGCGGGCCGAGCACCCGGCCGAGGCGTCCGACCTTGCCCATCTGGTCCGGCGTCGCGACGACGGCGTCGAACTCCAGGAAGCCCTTCTGGATCCGCTCGATCATGTCGTCCGAGCCGACCAGGTCGGCGCCCGCCGCCTCGGCCTCCTGCGCCTTGGCGCCGACGGCGAAGACGAGCACGCGGGCGGTCTTGCCGGTGCCGTGCGGCAGGTTGACCGTGCCGCGGACCATCTGGTCGGCCTTGCGCGGGTCGACGCCCAGCCGCAGGGCGACCTCGATGGTCGCGTCGAACTTGGTGACCGCGGTCTCCTTGGCGAGCTGCACGGCCTCGGACGGGCTGTACAGCCGCTCCCGGTCGATCTTCTCCGCCGCGGCGCGGTAGCTCTTGCTGCGCTTCATGCGTGTTCCTCCAGTGGAACGCGTGGTGCGGGCCGGCGCCGGCCCTTCCACAGATATGCCTTGCCAGATATGGGTTACGTGCTACTTGACGTCGATGCCCATGGACCGGGCGGTGCCGGCGACGATCTTCTCGGCGGCGTCCAGGTCCTTGGCGTTGAGGTCGGGCATCTTGGTCGTCGCGATCTCGCGGACCTGGTCGCGGGTGACCGAGCCGACCTTGGTCTTGTGCGGCTCGCCGCTGCCCTTCTCCACGCCCGCGGCCTTCAGGATGAGCTGCGCGGCCGGCGGCGTCTTGGTGACGAAGCTGAACGACCGGTCCTCGTAGATGGTGATCTCTACGGGGATGACGTTGCCGCGCTGGGCCTCCGTGGCAGCGTTGTACTGCTTGCAGAAGTCCATGATGTTGACGCCGTGCGGACCGAGCGCGGTACCCACCGGCGGCGCCGGCGTGGCCGCACCGGCCTGAAGCTGCACCTTGACGAGCGCGGCGATCTTCTTCTTCGGAGGCATGTGAACCCCTTTGTCCCATTTATCGGTGGTTCCGACTCCCGGTCATCCGGGCAACACGGCGGTGGGACGCATCCACCGTGTAGGAACCGCTAGGAAACTCGCGTCAGATCTTGGAGACCTGGTTGAAAGAAAGCTCGACCGGGGTTTCGCGGCCGAAGATCGAGACCAGCACCTTGAGCTTCTGCTGTTCGGCGTTGATCTCGTTGACCGAGGCCGGGAGGGTGGCGAACGGGCCGTCCATGACGGTGACGGACTCGCCGACCTCGAAGTCGACGGTGGGCGACGCCTTCGCCTGCTCCTTGGCGGTCTTGGCGGCACCTTCCTCCGGCTCGGGGGCCAGCAGGTTGGCGACCTCGTCGAGGCTCAGCGGGGACGGCTTGTTCAGGAGGCCGACGAAGCCGGTGACGCCAGGCGTGTTGCGGACCGCGGCCCACGACTCGTCGGTCAGCTCCATCCGGACGAGGATGTAGCCCGGCAGGACCTTCTCGTTGACCTTCTGCCGCTTGCCCTGCTTGATCTCGGTCACCTCGTGCTGCGGGACCTCGATCTGGAAGATGAAGTCCTCCATGTTGAGGGTCTGCGTCCGGGTCTCGATGTTGGTCTTGACCCGGTTCTCGTAGCCCGCGTAGGAGTGCACGACGTACCAGTCGCCCGGCTGGAGGCGGAGCTGCATCTTGAACTCGGCGTAGGGGTCGACCGGCGGCCCGGCGGGCTCCTCGTCGCCGTCCTGCTCGTCCTCGTCCTGCTCGGCGGACTCGTCGCCCTCGGCCTGCTCCTCGCCCTCGACGGACTCGGCTAGCTCGGCGGCCTCGGGACCGGGAGCCTCGGCGCCCTCGTCCTCCAGCTTCGCGTCCGCCGGCTCGGCGTCGCCTGCGGAGACGACCTCCTCGGCCGTCTCCTCGGCGGGCTCGGCCGCCTGGTCGGCCGCAGCAGCCGCAGCGGACTGGGCCTCTTCAACGGCCTCGTCGTAGGGCTGTGAGGGCTCGGACACGGTGACTCTTCTCTCGGTTCGCGGTGATGGACTTGCGATGGTACGGCGGTCTCCCGGCGCGTGGCTCAGGGCCGCGCGGCGTCAGCCGAAGAGCTCGTAGATGCCCTTTTGCAGCCCGTAGTCGACGCCGGACACGATCGCGACCATGACCAGCACGAACGCCAGCGAGACGGTCGTGTAGGTGACCAGCTCCCGGCGCGTCGGCCAGATGACCTTGCGCAGCTCGGCGAGGACCTGGCGCACGAAGAGCGCGGGCGAGGTCCGCCTGGAGGTGGACTTCTTCTTGCCCTTGCCCTCGTCCTTGGCCTCGGGCTCGTCGCGAGTCTCAGTCGCCATGTGCCGCCGTTCACCTCATAGGTCGTGATCCAACCACCCTGTGGTTGCCGCGCGGTCCCGTGCCGCGGAGTGTCACGGCGCCGCCGTGGGGCGGCCGGGACGGGTGCGCGCACCGCACCTCGCAGGGCAGGAGGGACTCGAACCCCCAACCGCCGGTTTTGGAGACCGGAGCTCTACCAATTGAGCCACTGCCCTTCAAATCTCCGGCTAAGGAGAAACCCGACCATGGGATCGGGGTGGTGCCGCGTCCCAGCTTACGGCCTCATGAAGGTGCCCGTGTGCGGACAGGCTCGTATACCGGTGACGCGTCACTTGGTGGGTGAGTCTACGTGCCGGAGGGGCCCGCGTCGAACCGATACGGCGAGATCGTCCGGGCGCCGGCGGCGATGGCCGTCCCACCGGCCCGGATATATGGCTCGGGTCCGGCGGGACGATCTGTAACGATGGGGGCATGAGCACTGAGCGTCCTCGCATCTCCAAGCGCATCGCCGCGATATCCGAGTCCGCCACGCTGGCCGTCGACGCCAAGGCCAAGGCGCTGAAGGCGGCGGGCCGCCCGGTCATCGGGTTCGGCGCGGGCGAGCCCGACTTCCCGACGCCCGGCTACATCGTCGAGGCGGCGGTGACCGCGTGCGGGGTACCGCGCTTCCACAAGTACACGCCGGCCGGCGGGCTGCCCGAGCTGCGGTCCGCGATCGCCGAGAAGACCGCGCGCGACTCCGGCCACCGGGTCGAGGCGAACCAGGTCCTGGTGACCAACGGCGGCAAGCAGGCCGTGTACGAGGCGTTCGCGGCGCTGCTCGACCCGGGCGACGAGGTGCTCGTCCCGACGCCGTACTGGACGACCTACCCCGAGTCGATCAAGCTGGCGGGCGGCGTGCCCGTGGACGTCGTCGCCGACGAGACCACCGGCTACAAGGTGAGCGTCGAGCAGCTGGAGGCGGCCCGCACCGACCGGACGAAGGTGCTGCTGTTCGTCTCCCCGTCCAACCCGACCGGCGCCGTGTACTCGCGCGACGAGATCGAGGCCATCGGGCGCTGGGCCGACGGGCACGGCCTCTGGGTCATCACCGACGAGATCTACGAGCACCTGGTGTACGGCGGCGCCGAGTTCCACTCGATGCCCGTCGTGGTGCCGGAGCTCGCCGACCGGACGCTCGTCCTGAACGGCGTGGCCAAGACGTACGCGATGACCGGCTGGCGGGTGGGCTGGATGGTCGGCCCCGCGGACGTGGTGAAGGCCGCGCAGAACATGCAGTCGCACGCGACGTCCAACGTGGCGAACGTGTCCCAGGCGGCGGCGCTCGCCGCGGTGACCGGCGACCTGTCGGCGGTCGCGGAGATGCGCAAGGCGTTCGACCGGCGCCGCCAGACGATCGTGAAGATGCTGAACGAGATCCCCGGCATGGTGTGCCCCGAGCCGGAGGGCGCGTTCTACGCCTACCCGTCGGTAAAGGCGCTGCTGGGCAAGGAGCTGCGCGGCAGGCGGCCGGAGACGTCGGTGGAGCTGGCGTCGCTGATCCTGGAGGAGGCCGAGGTCGCGCTGGTGCCGGGCGAGGCGTTCGGCACGCCGGGCTACTTCCGCCTCTCCTACGCGCTGGGCGACGACGACCTCGTCGAGGGCGTGTCGCGGGTCGCGAAGCTGCTCGCCGAGGCGAGCTGACCACACGAACCGACCGTACGCAGACGACGAACCGGCCCCGGGTGCACACGCCCCGGGGCCGGTTCCGTGCGGGACGGTCCGCCAGGCCCGTCCCGGAAGCCCGGCGGGACGCCCCTGGCGGCCCCTCTCCGCCGCAGGACGCCCCGCCGGGGCGGGGTCTCAGGGGCGCACGCCCTCGGCGATGCGCATGAGCCTGTTCTTCGCGTCGCCGGCGGCGGTCACGGTGACGCCGACGCCGGGCCGGGCGAGCCAGGAGATCTGGCGCCCCGAGTCGGGCCGGTCGCCGATCAGCGCCGGCGTCCCGCGGACGGACGTGCGCCCGGGGATGCCCGGCGTCTTCAGCAGGTCCTTCGGGCTGAGCCCGCCGCCCTTCACGAGGGCGATCTCCACCCAGCCGCTCTTGCCGCGCCACCCGCAGGTGACGGTCTTGCGCTGGGCGTCCCCGGTGGTCGCGCATGGGCCGGTGGAGGCGAGGCCCTCCGGCAGGTAGGTGATCCAGCCCGGCAGCTTGCCGACGGCGCCGCCGAGCCCCGGGTTCCGCGGCTCCCGGCCGCCGCCGGACGGGTGCGCGCCGGGCTTGGACGGGGCTTCCGCCCCGGGCTTCCCCTGCGAAGACGGGGACTCGGGGGAGCCCGGGGCGGAAGGTCGCTCCGGCAGGCGGAACGCCGAGACGCTGCTGGTCGGACGAGACGTCTCGGAGTTTCCGGCAGGTGTGGCCCGGAACGACTGATAGGTGGGCACGAGGGCGAGCGCCGCGACCGATGCGGCCGCGACCCCCGCGGCGGCGTGGACGCGGGCCTTTCGGCGCCGGTGGCGGTGTTTGACGTCATCGACGAGCGACGGCGAAGCGGACGCCTCGGCCACCTGCTCGGCCATGGCCTTCCGCAGTTCACTCTCCAGATCCATCGCTCATCTCCCCAATGGGGCCAGGTTCCTGTCGAGGCGTTCCCGGAGCCTGGCGAGCCCCCGGGACGCCTGGCTCTTGACCGTTCCGACCGAACAGCCGAGAGCCTGCGCCGTCTCCGCCTCGGAGAGGTCCTCCCAGAACCGCAGGACCAGCACGGCCCGTTGCCGGGGACCGAGCTTGCGCAGCTCCTCCATGAGGGTTCCTCTCAGCTCGACGGCGTGGTTCGGCGACGCCGCCGGCGTCTCCGGCAGCCGCGCCATGTGGATCTCGCGGAGCACCTTCCACCGCCGGGACCGGCTGATCACCAGGTTGACCAGGATCTTCCGGACGTACGGCTCCGGATCCATGCCGGTCTCCAGCCGCCCCCAGTGCCGGTAGGCCTTCTCCAGCGCGGTCTGCAGGATGTCCTCGGCGTCCTGCCGGGCCCCGCACATCAGTGCCGCGGTGCGCAGCAGGGCATCGCCGCGTGCCGCCACGAACTCCACGAACGACTCGTCGTCTCGACGCCCCACAGTGCTCCGTCCCGGCTAGAGCAGTTGGCTGTTTGCTGTACCGAGAGCGGACGGCCCCCGCGCCGGGGCCGTCCGCCCGCGTCTTTGTGCCTTGCTACACGGGCCTTGCGGGTGCGGTCAGCCGGCCTTGTGCAGCGTGGCGGCGACGTCCCGCAGGCCGCCGCCGGCCAGCACGGGGCTGCCGTTGACGAACAGCGAGTAGCCGCTCGGGTCGAACAGCAGCACGCCGCCCCCGTTCGGGCTCTGCCAGCCGGCCACCCCGGCCACGGTGATCGGGGTGCCGCCCGCGGGGAGCTGGAGCGCCTGCCGCAGCTGATTCTGCGACATCTTGGCCGGGGTCTTCAGCGTTTCGACGGTGAGCCACTGGCCGGTCTTGCCGGTCCACTTCTGCGTGACGGCGCACACCCGCTGCTTGGCCAGGTCCGCCGAGCTCGGGACGACCGAGACGTAGCGCAGGCCCTTGGCGGTCATGACGGCCTTCTCGACCGGGCCGCCGACCTTCACCGCGGGCTCCAGCTTGGCGCAGTCGAGCTTGGGGAGGGCGGGCAGCGCCGGCTTGGCGGGGACGCGCGCGTCCGGCTTGGGCGCGTTGGCACCCGGCAGGTCGCCGGTGGACGGCGCGCAGGTGGGCAGGTTCGCCGGGACGCCGGGCTTGGCGGGCAGGTTCTTGCCGTCCGGGGCCTTGACGCCGGGGACCTGGGTGTTCGGCACGCCGGTCTTCGGCAGTTCCTTGGCCGGGAGGTCGGTCTTCGGGAGCTGACCCTTGGGCAGCTGGCCCTTCGGGAGGTCCTTGGTGACGGGGTTCTGCTTGAGGCGCTGCTCGACCTGCTTCTTCACACCGTCGGCGTCCGGGGCCTTGGGCAGGTCGGACTTCGCCGGCAGGCACGTCGGGACGTTCTTGGGCGCGGCGTCCGGGACCTGGCGGGAGGCGGCGGGGGCCTTGGCGGCGCCCGACTGGAGGCCGGCGTCGTGGTGGGAGCCGGTCATCGCCCACGTCGCGCCGCCGCCCGCGGCCACGGTTCCGACTGCGGACGCCGCGATCAAAGCGGCCTTCAGCGTGATCATCGTGTATCCCTCTCTGCCCGTGCTTCCTTGCGGGGGTGCCGGTTTCTCTCTGGCGCCCCTCGTATACGCACGGTGCCGGGGAGGGGTTGCACGGGATTCCAAAGTTTTTTCGGGGATGCCCATGGGACGGGATGGCCGCGGCGTGTCATGCGAGGTAGTCCGGTGTGGTGATCCTGGCGGGCCGGGGGTTCGAGAAGGACGAGTATCCGGCAACATTGGCTCATGGAGGCCCGTACCGTTTCAGCCCGTCCGGCCGGGGCCGCCGCGCCGGACCACCGGGAGCCCGCCCCCGCGCGCGGCTCCGCCCGCCCGGACGTGGCCCTGCTGCCGAAGGCGCATCTGCACCTGCATTTCACCGGGTCGATGCGGCATTCCACGCTGGTGGAGCTGGCCGCGCTGCGCGGCGTCCACCTGCCGGACGCCCTCGTCGAGGACTGGCCGCCCAGGCTGCACGCGACCGACGAGCGCGGCTGGTTCCGGTTCCAGCGCCTGTACGACATCGCGCGCTCGGTCCTGCAGACGCCGGACGATCTGCGCCGGCTGCTGCGCGAGACGGCGGAGGACGAGGCCGCGGAGGGGTCCGGCTGGCTGGAGATCCAGGTCGATCCGAGCGGCTACGCCGCGAAGTTCGGCGGGCTGACCCCGACCGTGGAGCTGGTGCTGGACGCGGCGCGGGAGGCGTCCGAGGCGACCGGCGTCGGCATCGGCCTGGTGGTCGCGGCGAACCGGACGCGGCATCCGCTGGACGCCAAGACCCTCGCGCGGCTCGCCGTCCGGTACGCGGGGAAGGGCGTGGTCGGGTTCGGGCTGTCCAACGACGAGCGGCGGGGCCGCGCCTACGACTTCGAGGGCGCGTTCCGGATCGCCAAGCGCGGCGGGCTGCTGTCGGATCCGCATGGCGGCGAGCTGCTCGGCCCGGGGAGCGTCCGGGAGTGCCTGGAGACGCTGGACGCCGACCGGATCGGGCACGGCGTCCGCGCCGTGGAGGATCCGCGGCTGCTGGAGCGGATCGTCGACCGGGGCGTGACGCTGGAGGTGTGCCCGGCGTCGAACGTGGGCCTCGGGGTGGCGGCGACGGCGTCGGACGTCCCGGTGCGGCGGCTGTTCGAGGCGGGCGCGTCGATCGCGCTGGGCGCCGACGACCCGCTGCTGTTCGGGTCCCGGCTGGCCCGCCAGTACGACCTGGCCCGCACCGACCACGGGTTCTCCGACGCCGAGCTGGCGGAGCTGGCGCGGCAGTCGATCCGCGCCTCGGCCGCCCCCGGCGATCTGCGGGGGCGGCTGCTGGCGGGCGTCGACGCCTGGCTGGACGGCTAGGCCGTCCCCGCGGATTCCGGTGCGGGCTCGGGCCGGGCGGCCTGCGCGGGCCGGGCCCCGGCCGCCACGGCGACGTCGCCGGGGATGAGCAGGGCCGCGACGGCACCGGCCGCGACCACGGCGACGCCGAGCCACATGGCGGGCAGCAGGCCGTCGGTGAAGGGCTGCGGGGCGGTCATGTTCCCCTGGGCGGCGAAGACGGCCCCGAGGACCGCGACCCCGAGGACGGTGCCGAGCTGCCGCACCGCGTTGTTCACTCCGGAGGCGACACCGGCGAGCTCCGGCGGCGCGAAGCCGAGCACGGCGCGGGCGATGGGCGCGAAGAACAGTCCCATCCCGACCCCGGCGAGGACGAATCCGGGCACCAGTTCCGCGTAGCCGACACCGGGCGAGACGAGCAGGGTCATCCAGGCGAGCCCGGCGGCCTGCAGTGCCATCGCGATCGCCAGGACGTACCGGACGCCGAGCCGGCTGATCAGCGGCGCGGTCAGCGGGGCGGCGATGAGCGGCATCGCGGTCCAGGGGAGGCTGCGGACGCCCGCCGCCAGCGGGCCCATCTCCATGACGCCCTGGAGGAACTGGATGAGCAGGAAGGTGGTCCCGAACATCCCGAACGTCATCGCCACCGTGATGGCATTGACCAGGCTGAACCCGCGGCTGCGGAACATCGTCATGGGCAGCATCGGGCGGCTGGACCGCAGCTCGTGGACGACGAAGGCGAGCACCAGCACGCCGCCGGCACCCAGCGCGCCGAGCACCTGGGCGCTGGTCCAACCGTGCTCGTTGCCGCGCACCAGGCCGAGGACGATGCCGAGCAGCCCGGTGCTGATCAGCGCGGCGCCGGTGATGTCGAGGCGCTTGGGGGCGCCGCGGCTCTCGGTCAGGAAGGTGGGGGCGAGGACGAGCAGCACGACGCCGACCGGCACGTTGATCCAGAAGATCCACTGCCAGGCGGCGTACTCGGTGACGGCGCCGCCGAGCACGGGGCCGAGGGCGACGCCGAGGCCGCTCATCACGCTCCAGGCGGCGAGGGCGATGCCGCGCCTGGCCGCCGGGACGGCGGCGGCGAGCAGGGTCAGCGTGAGCGGTGTGATCACCGCGCCGCCCGCGCCCTGGATCGCGCGCGCGGCGATGAGCGTGCCGATGTTCGGGGCGAGGGCGGCGGCGGCCGACGCGGCGGTGAACACGGCGAGCCCGCCGACGAACAGGCGGCGGCGCCCGTACCGGTCGGCGACGGCCGCGGCCGGCAGCAGCAGGACGGCGAACGTGAGCGTGTAGGCGTTGACCGTCCACTCCAGCCCTTCGAGGCCGGTGCCGAGGTCGGTGCGGATGTCGGGGAGGGCGTTGGTGACGATCAGGTTGTCCAGCGCCACCATGAACAGCGCGATGCCGGTGACGATGAACGTCCGGACGGGATGAGACTTCATTAGTTATCACTCACTAACTTAGAGGGGTAAAAAAAATCGCCCGCCCGGGAGACGGCGGATCACGTTCCCTCCCCCGGGTCTCCGCCGTCCACGCCGTACGCCCACTTCTCCAGGGAACAGGGAAGGTCCGGGCCACTGGTGTGGGGCACGCCGAACGCGGTGAGCACGTTCACGAGCAGGCCGATCGACATGAACCGGGTGACCTCCGCGGCATCCTCGCCGGACAGGTCGCGCACGGCGCACCACAGGCCGGCCCACCGGCGATGGCCGAGCCGGGCGATCTCCTCGTCCTGGACGGCGGCCGCATAGATCTGGAGTTGGAACTGCAGGAGCGTGGGGTCCTCACGCAGGATGCGGCGGTAGATCTCCGCCATCGCGGCCATCGCGTCGCGGCCGTAGAGCCCGCCGGCGGCCTCCCGCATCGCGTCCTCGATCTCCTCGAAGCAGCGTTCGGCGGCGGCGAGGAAGAGGGCGCGCTTGGTCGGGAAGAGCCGGAACAGGTACGGCTGCGAGACGCCGACCCGCTCGGCGATGGACGCGGTGGAGGTGCCCTCGTAGCCGCCGCGGGCGAACTCGGCCATCGCGGCCGTGATCGTCATCTCGCGGCGCTCGGCGGCGCTCATCCTCGTGCCCATGGGACAAAAGTTAGTGCTCAATCACTAACTTCGTCAAGGCGCCACATGCCGCGGCGTTCCAGGTGCGCGACGAGCAGCTCCCCGGCATGGACGATGTGGGCGCGCATCTCGGCCGCGGCCCCCTGCGCGTCGCCGTCCCGGAGCGCCGCCAGGATCCGCGCGTGGTCGCCGACGGCGAGGCCCGGCCAGTCGGCGAGCCGCCCGTAGAGGCCGCGCGGGACGTAGCGCGCGGCCGTCCCGAGCGACCAGGCGAGCTTCGGGGAGCCGGCGGCCAGGTTGATCTCCCGGTGGAAGAGGTGGTTGCCGTCCTCGACGAGATCGGGGCGGCGCGCCCGCATGGCACGTTCCATCGTCTGGTGGAGGGCGTCCAGCTCCCGCAGGGCGGCGAGGCCGAACCGGGGCACCGCGCGGGCCGCCAGCTCGGCGGCGATGCCCGCCTGCACCCAGAACAGATCCTGGACGTCCCGTTTCGACAGCGGCGCGACGACGAACCCGCGCCTCGGCTCCAGGACGACGAAGCCTTCGCTGCGCAATGACTTCAGCGCCTCCCGGACGGGTGTGACGCTGATGCCGAACTCCAGGGCCAGCCGTTCCAGCCGCAGGTAGTCGCCGGGCCGGACCCGGCCGTCCATGATCAGCTCGCGGATGCGGGCGGCGGCCTCGTCGCTCAGCTGGAGCCGGGTGCCGAGCACCCGCCTCGGCGGGGGGAGGGG
>NZ_SMKY01000380.1 GCF_004349235.1 Actinomadura darangshiensis
GCGGGGCACCGGGCGACTCGGGATGGCCCGGTGGCCCGTGCGGGCCGGTGGGCCCGTTCCCCGGCGCGGGGTAGGGAGCGGACGGGGGATAGGCGGACTCGGGGACGAGCACGGCGGTGCCCGTGCCGCCCTTGCCCGGGGAAACCCCTCCGGAGGCGAGCGTGACGGGTTGCGACAGCACCGGTTGCGGCAGTGCGGAGACGCCCGGTGACGACGAAGGGGCGCCGGCCATGGCCAGCGCCCTTGGATGGCGGGGTCTTCGCCGTTCCGAGTCGATCTCCGCGACCACGGTGGCGCCGAGCAGCGCCCGGGGGACCGAATCGGTGAGCAGCGTCGGGGAGCCGCGGCCGTCGTAGGCGGCGAGCGCCGCCCGGACGGCCTCCTTCCCGAGCCACACCGCAGAACCCTCGTCCCCGACGAGCCAGCCGTAGCCGTCCGCGCGCTGCACGATCGTCCCGTCGTTGATGACCGCCGCGCCGGCGCCCGTGCCGGAGAACACCACGATGCCCTTGGGCTCGCTGGTCCCGGCGGCGAACGCCACCGCGATATCGGTCACCACCGCGGGCGAGCCGCGCAGTCCGACGGCCTGCCAGGCCTGCCGCGCCGCCGTGACGGCGGCGGGCCGGCCGGCGGAGCCGGCCCCGGCGATGCCGAACACGCCGGTGAGGATGTGAGTACGGTCCAGGTCCCCGAGCGCCTCCCGCAGGGCGGTGGTCAGCGCCCCCGCGGTGTCGCCTCCTGAGTTGGGGTTGGCCCCGGGGCCGGTGCCGGAACCGGCCAGGGCACCCCCGAGCGTCAGCACGACGCAGCGGGTCTTCGTGCCACCCGCGTCGATACCGACCACGTAAGGACCGGCCAAATGGGTCAACACATGGCGACCGTAGCCTTTTCTACCGTTGACGTGACATCCTGCGCGTAAGAAAATTTCCTCCATGAGGAAACCCATCGGCCCCGGTCGGGGCCCCGAGCGGGGGATCACGGGGGAGGCCGCTGTGTCACGGGACGACACGGCGGTCCAGTCCAAGGACAAGGACGCGACACCGCTGAGCACGGTGGTGCGCGTCCGGTCGCTGCTGCCCTCGCTGCCCCCCGCCGAGCGAAGAGTCGCTCAACGCGTCATCGACGACCCCGAGGGGGTCGCCAACTCCACCATCACCGAACTCGCGCAGGCCTGCGGGACGTCCGAGACCACCGTCATCCGGTTCTGCCGGGCGATCGGGTTCCACGGCTACCCGGAGCTGCGGCTGACCCTCGCCACCGAGGCGGGCCGGGCGCAGAGCGCCGCCGGCGGCCGGGTCATCGGCAGCGACATCAGCCCCGACGACTCCCTGGAGCAGATCGTCGAGAAGGTGACCTTCGCCGACGCCCGCGCCGTCGAGGAGACCGCCGCCCAGCTCGACATCAAGATGCTCGAACAGGTCGTGGACGCGGTCGTCGCCGCGGACCGGGTGGACGTCTACGGCGTCGGCGCCAGCGCGTTCGTCGCGGCGGACTTCCAGCAGAAGCTGCACCGCATCGGCCGCGTCTGCTCCGCCTGGGCCGACGCGCACATCATGCTGACCAGCGCCGCCGTCCTCGGCCCGGGGGACGTCGCGCTCGGCATCTCGCACACCGGCGCGACGGTCGAGACCATCGACGCGCTGGAGGTCGCCAAGACCAGGGGCGCCAAGACCGTCGCGCTCACCAACTTCCCGAAGTCCCCGATCGCGGAGGCGGCGGACCTGATCCTCACGACGGCCGCGCGGGAGACGACCTTCCGCTCGGGCGCCACCGCCAGCAGGCTGGCGCAGCTCACGGTGGTCGACTGCGTCTTCGTCGGAGTGGCGCAGCGCACCTACGGGCCGACCCGCAAGGCCCTGGAAGCCACGTTCGAGGCGGTCCGCGGACGGACCGTGCGACCCGACCGGAGGCGTCGGTGATCGATTGCGAGCTCCCCACCGAGGGGCGGAACCCCCGGACCCTCGATGTCGACACGCTGCCGACCATGGAGGTGCTGCGCCTGATCAACCATGAGGACGCGACCGTGCCGATGGTCGTCGCCTCGGTGCTGCCCGAGGTGGCCCGGCTGGTCGACCTCGCCGTCGACTCGCTGCGCGCGGGCGGCCGCGTGCACTACTTCGGGGCGGGCACGTCCGGCCGGCTCGCGGTGCTGGACGCCGCCGAGCTGCCCCCGACGTTCGGGATCTGGGGGCGGGTGGTGGCCCACCACGCCGGCGGTCCCGGCGCGCTGTCCCAGGCCATCTCCGACGTCGAGGACGACACCGAGCTCGGCCGCCGGGACGCGGGCGAGGTCCAGCCGGGCGACGTCGCCATCGGCATCGCGGCGAGCGGCCGCACCCCGTACGTCGTGGGGGCGCTGCGCGCCGCCGCCGCGGCCGGGGCGCGCACGGCGCTGATCAGCTGCAACCCGCACACGCCGTACGGCGCCGAGGTGGACGTGCACATCGGCCTCGCGACCGGGCCCGAGGTGATCAGCGGGTCCACCCGGATGAAGGCGGGCACCGCGACCAAGCTGGTGCTCAACTCCTTCTCCACCACGCTGATGATCAGGATGGGGCGCACCTACTCCAACCTGATGGTCAGCGTGAACGCGCTGAACTCCAAGCTGGCGACGCGGCTGGTGCGCATCCTCACCGAGGCGACGGGCATGGACGCCCGCACCTGCGAGAACGCGCTGGCCGAGGCGGGCGGCAACACCCGCGTCGCGCTGGTGTCGCTGCTCGGCGAGGTGCCCGCCGCCCGAGCGACGGTGGTGCTGGAGGAGACCGACGGCGGTGTCCGAGAGGCGCTCCAGCGCCTCAGATCGGCCTGAAGGGGGGACACGGGGGTTCCGTGGTCATGCGATCGTCCCCGCACCGATCGCATGATCACGGACGGACCGCGGGGGTCAGCGGTCGTAACGTCGCAGTTCCTGCCGGGCGACGGTGCGGACGTGGACCTCGTCCGGGCCGTCGAAGATGCGCATGGCGCGGACCCACGAGTACATCGCGGCGAGCGGGGTGTCGTCGGACACGCCGGCGCCGCCGTGCACCTGGATCGCGCGGTCGAGGACCTCGTGCGCGATCCGCGGCACGACCACCTTGATCGCGGCGATCTCCGACCGGGCGCCCTTCGCGCCGTGCCGGTCGATCAGCCATGCGGTCTTCAGGGTGAGCAGCCGCGCCTGCTCGATCGCCATCCGCGACTCGGCGATCTGCTGCCGGACGACGCCCTGCCCGGCGAGCGGCCCGCCGAACGCCTCGCGGGACAGGGCGCGGCGGCACATCAGCTCCAGCGCCCGCTCCGCCATCCCGAGCGCGCGCATGCAGTGGTGGATGCGGCCGGGGCCGAGCCGCGCCTGCGCGATCACGAACCCGTCGCCCTCCGCCGCGACCAGGTTCGACACCGGCACCCGGACGTCCTCGAAAAGGATCTCCGAGTGGCCGTGCTGGTCCTGGTAGCCGAACACCGGCAGGTGCCGGACGATCGTCACGCCCGGGGTGTCGCGGGGGACGAGCACCTGCGACTGCTGCCGGTGCGCCGGCCCGTCCGGGTCGGTCGTGTTGTCTCCGGCCCCCTGACGGGGGCCCACCCCCATCCGCCCCATCACGATGAAGATCTTGCAGCGCTCGTCGGCGGCGCCGGTGATGAACCACTTGCGGCCGTTGATCACGTACTCGCCGCCGTCCCGGACGATCGAGGTGGTGATGTTGGTGGCGTCGGAGGAGGCCACCTCGGGCTCGGTCATCGCGAACGCGCTGCGGATCTCGCCGTCCAGCAGGGGCTTGAGCCAGCGCCGCTTCTGCTCGTCCGTCCCGAACATGTGCAGGACTTCCATGTTCCCCGTGTCGGGCGCGGCGCAGTTGACGGCCTCCGGCGCGAGATCGGGGGAGCGGCCGGTCAGCTCGGCGAGCGTCGCGTACTCAAGGTTCGACAGGCCGGAGACGTCCGGCAGGAACAGGTTCCACAGCCCGCGCTCTCGGGCCTCCACCTTCAGCTCCTGGACGATCGGCGGCAGCGCGTGCGGGTCGTTCCCGGCCCGCCAGGCGGCGTAGACGGGCTCCGCCGGGTAGACGCGGTCGTCCATGAACTCCTGGAGCCTTTCCTGGTGGTCGCGCGCCTTCGGGCTGAGTTCGAAGTCCATGCGCCGCAGTCTGACAGAACGGGATTCGGTCATTTCGCCCGGGATCACCTACCATCTGCCCGTGCCCTCTGCGAACCCCGTGCCCCCTGCGGTCAAAGCCGTCATCACCGACTGGGGCGGCGTGCTGACCTCGCCGCTCGCCGACGCCATCGACGTCTGGCTCGCCGCCGACCGCATCGACGTCGAGCAGTACAAGAACGTGATGCGCGCCTGGGTCAAGCAGGCGTACAACGGCGCCGGGACGAACCCCATCCACGGCCTGGAGGACGGCTCGCTCGCCACCGCCGAGTTCGAGCACCTCCTCGCCGCCGAGCTGCTCACCGTCGACGGCGGCACGGTCGAGGCCGCCGGGCTCATCGCCCGCATGTTCGGCGCGTTCGCCCCCATCGAGCCCATGTACGACGCGCTCCGCGCGGCCCGCGCCTTCGGGACCCGCACCGCCCTGCTGTCCAACTCGTGGGGCAACGAGTATCCCCGCGACCTGTTCGCCGAGCTCTTCGACGCGGTCGTCATCTCCGCCGAGGTCGGGATGCGCAAGCCCGACGAGCGCATCTTCCGGCACGCCCTCGACCTGCTCGGCATGGACGCCGCCGAATGCGTCTTCATCGACGACATCGAGCACAACATCCGCGCCGCCGAGGCCCTCGGCATCCGCGGGATCCTGCACACCGGCCCCGACGCCACGATCGCCGAACTGCGCGAGCTGAACCTCCTGCCCTGACCGGTCTGGCAGACTGGCTGACCGTCATGCGCGTCTACCTGCCGTCCACCCTCACGCTGCTCGCCGGCGTCCACGCCGCGCGGGAGATCGGCCCCGCGCCGCTCGCCGCGCACGCCGTCACGCCCGCGCTGCGCGAGTGGTACGCGGGCGGCGACCTGGAGGAGCTGGAGTACGCGGCGATGTCCGCCGCCGCCCGCGCCTCCCTGCGCCTGCTCGCCGCCGACCCGTCCGCCCCGCGCCGCCGCGTCGTGCTGGCCGCCGAGATCCCCGACGACCAGGCCGCCCGGCCCCGCGGCGACGCCGATCTGGCGACCGGCGACCGCGCCCTGGTCCGGCTCGCCGCCCCCGTCCCGTGGAAGCTGATCGCCTCCGGCCACGTCGACGGCCCGGACGCCGTCCCCGACATCGCCGCCGCCGCGGACGCCCTCCCGGCCGCCGACGCCGGCGACGACGACGCCGGCGACGACGACGCCGGCTTCACCGTCGACGGCGCCGAAGGCCACGACCTCCTCTGGTACGCCACCCAGGAACTCCCCCACCTCCTCGACTGAGCGGCATATTTCGTCCGCGCGCTGGCGGGTAGGTCCATCGGCACGTCGACAATGCCGTCGGATCGCAGGGAGCCGTCAGATGGACGCCGTGACGAACGTGCCGGTGCCGGTGAACGAGCCGGGCAGGGGGTACGCGCCGGGCAGCGGCGAGCGGGCCGCGCTGGAAGCCCGGATCAAGGAGCTGGCGGGCGCGCAGACCGAGCTGACCATGGCGATCGGGGGCGAGCACCGGATGGGCGCGGGCACGCCCGTCGACGTCGTGGAGCCGCACAACCACGGGCACGTCCTCGGCCGGATGGGTGAGGCCACCGAACCGGACGTGGCCGAGGCGATCGCGGCCGCGCGGGAGGCGGCGCCCGCGTGGCGGGCGATGGCGTTCGAGGACCGCGCCGCGATCTTCCTGCGCGCCGCGGACCTGCTCGCGGGGCCGTGGCGGTCCACGGTGAACGCCGCCACGATCCTCGGCCAGTCCAAGTCGGTGCAGCAGGCCGAGATCGACGCGGCCTGCGAGCTGATCGACTTCTGGCGGTTCAACGTCCGGTACGCGCAGCAGATCCACGAGCAGCAGCCGCTGTCGCCGCCGGGCGTCTGGAACCGGCTGGAGTACCGGCCGCTGGAGGGCTTCGTCCTCGCGATCACCCCGTTCAACTTCACCGCGATCGCCGGGAACCTGCCCACGGCGCCCGCCCTCATGGGCAACGTCGTCGTGTGGAAGCCGTCCCCCACCCAGCAGCTCGCCGCGCACCACACGATGCGCCTGCTGGAGGCCGCCGGCCTCCCGCCCGGCGTGATCAACATGGTCACCGGCAACGGCGGCGCCGTCTCCGCCGCCGCCCTGCGCCACCCCGACCTCGCCGGCCTGCACTTCACCGGCTCGGCCGCCACCTTCCAGAACCTCTGGCGGGCCGTCGGCGAGAACATCTCCGCCTACCGCGGCTACCCGCGCATCGTCGGCGAGACCGGCGGCAAGGACTTCGTCGTCGCGCACCCGTCCGCCGACCCGGCCGTGCTGAAGACGGCGCTCGTCCGCGGCGCGTTCGAGTACCAGGGCCAGAAGTGCTCCGCCGCGTCCCGCGCCTACATCCCGCGCTCCGTCTGGGACGGCATGCGCGACGAGTTCTGCGCCGAGGCCGAATCCCTCACCATGGGCAACGTCGCCGAGGACCTGTCCGCCTTCATGGGCGCCGTGATCGACGACCGGGCCTTCGCCAAGCACCGCCGCGCCATCGAACGCGCCCGCGGCATCGACTCCATGACGATCCTCACCGGCGGCGAGCTGGACGACTCGCGCGGCTACTTCGTCCGCCCCACCGTCCTGGAGTCCGCGGACCCCACCGACGAGATCTTCACCACCGAGTACTTCGGCCCGATCCTCGGCGTGCACGTCTACGACGACGGCGACTACGACACCGTCCTGCGCCAGATGGAGAGCGTCTCCGAGTACGCCCTGACCGGCGCGATCATCGCCGACGACCGCGCCGCCGTCGCCGCCGCCACCGAGACCCTCCGCTTCGCCGCCGGCAACTTCTACATCAACGACAAGCCGACCGGCTCCATCGTCGGCCAGCAGCCGTTCGGCGGCGCCCGCGCCTCCGGCACCAACGACAAGGCCGGCTCCATCTTCAACCTCACCCGCTGGACCAGCGCCCGCTCCATCAAGGAGACCTTCGTCCCGCCCACCGACCACCGCTACCCCCACATGGGGCCCTAACCGGCGAGACGGTTGCGGGGGACGGGCGGAGGCCGGACGATAGGGTCGCCGCGGGCGCCGGACCGGCGCCCGTCCACGCTCTTCCGACCGCGTATGGGAACGGGATGTCGACGCTGAACCGTCTGGTGCTGTGGAACATCGACCACACGCTGGTCGACGTCGGGCGGGTCACCCGGGACGCCTACGCCGAGGCG
>NZ_SMKY01000381.1 GCF_004349235.1 Actinomadura darangshiensis
GTTGGTCGTTCGGTGGTTTTGGCGAAGGGGAAACACCCGGTCCCATCCCGAACCCGGAAGTTAAGCCCTTCAGCGCCGATGGTACTGCATGGGAGACCGTGTGGGAGAGTAGGACACCGCCGGACTCGAATTGGTCGAGGGTCGCCCCAATTTATGGGGCGGCCCTCGACTCATGTTGTGGTCTCGCCGAAGTAGGCTGAAGACTCCACCGAACCACCATCAAGAACAGTGACGGACGTGATGAGCGCGGAAGAGGACGGCCGCGGCGACGACAGCCGCGAGCGGCGGGGCGACAACGGCCGGCGGAACACCCCGGCCCGTCGTGGCGGCGATGCCCGCGGCGGTCCGGCGGGCGGGGCACGAAAGGGCGGTCCCCGCGGAGGCGGTCCTCGCGCTGGTGGCCCGCAGGGCGGGCGCGGCCGTCCGGGTGGCTGGAAGGATCGGGACACGCGCGGCAAGCGCGATGACCGCAAGCCCGGCCGCCCCTTCAAGCCGTCCGACGATCGACCCTCTGGTTCCCGTGAGGGGCGGTCCGATGACCGCCGTGAGGGCAGTGGCCAGCGCGGTGAGCGCAAGGAAGGCCGCTTCAATGGCCCTCGCACGGGCGGGAAGCCGGGAGAGCGGCGTTCCGGTGGCCCGCGGGGGCCGCGCACCGGCCAAGGCGGTAGTGGCGGGCCGCGCCGAGATGGGCGTCCGGGTGGTTCCCAGGGGCGTGGTGGCCAGGGTGAACGGCGGTTCGAGGGACGTCCGCAAGACCGGCCGTTCAAGGGCCGTCGTGATGATCGTGACGAGCGCCGCCCAGGAGACCGCGGGTTCGAAGGTAAGCGCGAGGGTCGTCCCGGCGGCCGATCGTTCGAAGGCAAGCGTGAAGGCCGTCCCGGTGGGCGGCCGTTCGAGAGCAAGCGTGAGGGTCGCCCTGGTGGGCGGTCGTTCGAAGGTAAGCGTGAGGGTCGCCCTGGTGGGCGGCCGTCCGAGGGCAAGCGTGAAGGTCGTCCTGGTGGGCGATCGTTCGACGACAGGCGTCAAGGTCGTCCCGGCGGGCGATCGTTCGACGACAAGCGTGAGGGTCGCCCTGGTGGGCGATCGTTCGAGGGCAAGCGTGACGGGCGCCCGGGGGACCGCGGCAAGACGTTCAAGGGGCGTGGGGGGCCTAGGCGCCCGCAGGAGGGCGGCGGACGGTCCTATGGGCCCCCTCGTGACCGCAATGACCGGCGGGACAGGTATGAGGAGCGGGAGCGGCCCGCGCCGAAGCATGACGATCCGCTGCTGCCGGACGATGTCACCGGCGAAGAGCTCGACATGGACGCGCGAGCGGAACTGCGCACCCTGCCGAAGGAGTTGGCCGCGAAGGTCGCCCGCCACCTTGTGATGGCGGGCAGGCTTGCGGAAGAGGAGCCCGAGCAGTCCTATCGGCACGCGAAGGCCGCGCGGCGGCTCGCGTCCCGTGTCGGAATCGTGCGGGAGGCCGCCGGGATCGCGGCGTACCAGGCGGGCGAATGGGCAGAGGCTCTCGCCGAGCTGCGGGCCGCGCGGCGGCTCGGTGCCGGCGACGACTCCTACCTGCCGCTGATGGCCGACTGCGAGCGCGGCCTCGGCCGTCCCGAACGGGCCCTCGACCTGGTCAAGGCTCCGGAGGCGGAGAAGCTCGACCAGATGGGACGCGTCGAGCTCCGCATCGTGGAGTCAGGCGTGCGGCGCGACCTGGGGCAGAACGACGCGGCCGTGGTCACCCTGCAGATACCCGAGCTTCGCGACCGCCGGCTGCGGCCGTGGTCGGTGCGGCTGTTCTACGCCTACGCGGACGCGCTCGTCGAGGCGGGACGTGAAGGTGAGGCGTCCGACTGGTTCGCGCGTGCCGCTGCCGCCGACCGGGACGGCGACACCGACGCCGCCGAACGCTACGCCGAACTCGACGGCCTCCACATCCTCGACACCGAGGAGGCGGAGGATGTCGAAGACGCGGACGTTGTCGAGGACGTAGAAGGCGTCGAGGACGTTGAAGACGGCGGGGACGTTGAAGACGCCGAGGGTGTCGGAGGCGCTGAGGCCGCCGTGGACGGTGTGGATGTCGAGGACGCCGCAGGCGGCGTGGTGGCCGGGGATGTCGAAGACGCCGAGGGTGTCGGAGACGGGCCCCAGGGCGGGCTGGTGGTGGAGCCTGTCGAGGGGTCGGCGACGGATATCGCGTTTCAGGCCGCCGAGCCCGAGGAGCCGGCCGCGCTGGACGAGGATGTCCCGGAGGTCCAGGCCGTCTTCCTGGAGCCGAAGCCGTCCGACGATGAGCAGGCCCCGCCAGGGGAATGACATCCGGTACTTGACTGGCGAGTAGGTTTCGCGGATAGTCCACGGAACCGCGCCGTTCGGGGGCCGCCGGATCAGTCCGGTGGTGATCGACTCCAGGAGTTGGCCATGCCCCTGAACCGACGCATGTTCCTGCGCGCCACGGCCCTCGCCGGCGGCACGACCGCCTTCTCGGGCGCCCTGTGGCAGCGGGCCTTCGCGTCCGGGCCCGCGCAGCCGGGCCCTGGCCCGTACGGCCCGCTGCAGGCCGCGGACGGCAACGGCCTGCAGTTGCCGGCGGGATTCACCGGCCGGGTCGTGGCGCGTTCGCTCCAGCGCGTCGAAGGGACGAGGCACACGTGGCATCCGGCCCCCGACGGCGGCGCGTGCTTCGCGGACGGGGACGGCTGGATCTACGTCAGCAACTCGGAGGTCCCGGTCGTCGGCGGCGTGTCGGCGGTGCGGTTCGACGCGTCCGGGAAGGTGACCTCTGCCTATCGGATCCTGAACGGCACCTCGCTGAACTGCTCAGGTGGCGCTACGACTTGGAACACGTGGTTGTCGTGCGAGGAGCACGACTTCGGCCTCGTCTACGAGACGGACCCGCGCGGGCAGAAGTCGGCCACGGCCCGCCCTGCGTTGGGCAGGTTCAAGCACGAGGCGGCGGCGTCCGACCCTGGGCGGAAGGTCGTCTACCTCACCGAGGACCAGGGGGACGGCTGCTTCTACCGTTTCCGTCCGGAAACGTGGGGCGACCTGTCATCCGGGACGCTCGAAGTGCTGGTCGGCTCCGGGACGGGCCCCGTCCAGTGGGCGAAGGTGCCGAATCCGCAGTTCTGGCTGACGCCGACCCGTGAACAGGTGTCGAACGCCATGCATTTCGACGGCGGCGAAGGCTGCTACTACACGCACGGCGTCTGCTACTTCACCACCAAGGGCGACAACCGTGTGTGGGCGTATGACGCGGCCGCCGAACGTCTGGACATCGCCTACGACGACGACCTCGTCACCAGCGGCGAAGCGCCGCTGCACGGTGTCGACGCCGTGACCGCCACCGCGTCCGGTGACCTTTATGTCGCCGAGGACGGCGACAACATGGAAATCAACCTCATCACCACCGACGGGGTCGTGACGCCGTTCCTGCGCGTCCTCGGTCACGACGAGTCGGAGATCACCGGGTGCGCGTTCAGCCCGGACGGGTCGCGCCTCTACTTCTCGTCCCAGCGCGGCAAGGACGGGTTCATCGGCGGGACTGACGGCTACACGTTCGAGGTCGCCGGCCCGTTCCGCCGCTGACAATGCGCTAGGCGTGCCTGTTCAGGGCGTGCATGATCCCGGCGACATTGCTCTCGGCGCTGTTCAGCACCTCGTACTTGGCGGCCAGCTCCGGGTCGACGTCGTCGCCCGTGATGGCGTAGCGGTCCTTGGTGCGGTCGACGACCATCGCGACGGCGTGGTCGAGGTCGAGGTCCTGGTCGTGGGCGTCCTGGACGGCGTCCACCCAGATCCGCAGCTCTTCGGCCGAGCGTTCAAGCGTGGTGTCCACCTCGGTCACGGGCCCGTAGTGCGCGAACAGCAGCTGCTGCGGGCCGAGCGACCGGAACTTGCCGAGCGATGCCAGGGCGGTGTCGAGGTCGAAGTCCGGCGGCGGTGTCGCGGGCTTCACGTCCGCCGTCTCCGGGATGTAGATGCCGGCGGCGTCGCCCACGTAGAGGTCGCCGGTCTGCGAGTCCATCAGGCCGACGTGGTGCTTGGCGTGGCCGGGGGAGTAGTGCGACTCCAGCCGCCGCCCGCCGCCGAGGTCGATCACGCCGGTGTCCTCGACCGCCCGGATCCGCGCCGGGTCGGTCGGCTTCAGCTCGCCGAACAGCGTGTCGAGGCTGTCTCCGTAGACCATCCGGGCGCTGCGCATGAGCCGGGACGGGTCCGCCAGGTGCCGCGCTCCCTTCTCATGGACGACGACCTCCGCCCGCGAGTACATCTTCGCGATGTCGCCGACGCCGCCCGCGTGGTCCAGGTGGATGTGCGTCACGACCACGCTCGCCAGCTCGCCGGGGCCGACGCCCAGCTCCCGCAGCGCGGCCTGCACCACGGGCGCCGAGCCGGACGTGCCCGGCTCCACCAGGCATGGCCGGTCGGACAGGATCAGGTATCCGGCGGTGATGCCGGTGTAGCCCGCCATCCGCGTGTCGATCTCGTAGACGTCCCCGCCGAGCGGCGTGATCGTGGTCGTGGTGTCCATCGACCGATCATGGCCTCTCGCGCGCCTCGGGGTCGAGGAGGCGCAGGACGAGGCCCGTGCGGGGCTTCGGGCCGAACGAGGTGGACTTGCGCGGGACGCGTTCGCCCTGGCCTGCCACGGCCAGCACGTCCTCGACCTTGAGCGGGTTGAGGATCACGGCGGTCCCGCCGGTGCGCCGGGCGCGGGCGATGGCGGCGGACGGATCGTCGTGCACCACCTCGATCGCGTTCTCGTTCTCTGGGACGTCCCACACACCGCGGATGAGGAGGTGGTCGAGGACGGCCGTGTCGAGGGCGCGCCAGCGCGGGGAGTGCCCGGACGGCATGGCGCGGCGCAGGGCGGCCGGGTCGGGTTCCGTGAGCAGATGCAGCGAGTCGCCGCCGAGGAGGAACGCGGGGCCGTCCGCACGGGCGAGCGCTTCGACGGCCGCGTCCTCGTCCGGGAACTCGGTCGCGCGGAACACCTTGCGCGCCTTGCCCAGGGCGTCGTCCGGGCCGAGGCCGGGGAGCACGCGGTGGATCGCGCCCAGATGCGGCGGGTAGCGCGTCGAATCGACCAGCAGGGCCAGACCGGCGTCCCATGGGCCGGGGCCGTCGCCGGCCGCGTGGTGGCGCGCCTGGAGCGCGCGGTAGGTGGCGTAGCGGTGGTGGCCGTCCGCGATCAGGGCCTGCTTGTCGCGGAGGTCGTCGGCGACCCGCGCGTGCAGGGCGGGGTCGGTGATGCGCCACAAGCGGTGCGTGAGCCCGTCGTCGGCGCCGAACTCCATGAGCGGGGCCTCGGCCGCGGTGCCGTCGACGATCCGGGCCGCGTCGCCGCCGCCCTCGTACACCAGGAAGATCGGCTCCAGGTTGGCGTTCGCCGCGGTCATCAGCGCGAGCCGGTCGCGGACCGGGCCGGGGAACACGTTCTCGTGCGGCAGCACGACCCCGTCGGCCTCCGCGCGCAGGCCGAGCCCGCCGATGAGGCCGCGCTGCAGGACCGTCCCGCCGCGGGCCGCCTCGTAGACGTAGAGGGCCGGGCCGGGGTCGGGGGCGAGCGCGCCCTCGTCCAGCCAGCGCCGCAGCCGCCGCCCCGCGGCGTCGTAGCCCTCCCCGGCCGCGCGCGGCAGGTTGAGGCGGACGATGTTGTGGCCGCCGCCCGCGAGCAGCCGCAACGCCGCCGCCTCGTCGATCAGGTCGTACGGCGGCATGGTCACCGATGCCAGGTCGCCGGCCACCTCCGGGACGAAGCGGACGCCGCGGAACGGGGACAGCTCCAGGCCGCCGCCCGTCGGCGGCTCCGCCGTCCCGAAGATCCGGGCGCTGAACTCCTCCGGGCCGAGCCCGGAGGGGAGGTCGTCGTCCACGATGGGAATGGTATTCAGCGTGGGGCGCCCGGCGCCCGGCCGGGTACGGTCGAAGTGATCGAAGTCCGAGGGGAGGTCCACATGACCAGCCAAGGGCCCGGACGGCCGAATGATTCCCCAGGGGACGCCCCCGGCGAGCATGCGGCCTCGCCGGAAGGCGGGGTCTACGAGTGGTACACGCGGGGCCTGGAGCTGCTGCGGGGCGGCAGCGCCGCGGCGGCGCTGCAGCTGCTGACCAGGGCCGCCGAGGCCGAGCCGCAGTCGCACAGCATCCGGGAGGCGCTCGCCCGCGCCCAGTTCGGCGTCCGGCGGTTCGACGCGGCGGCGGAGAACTTCCGCTGGATCGTGGAGGAGGAGCCCGCCGAGGACTACGCGCGGTTCGGGCTCGGGCTGTCCCTCAGCCGGATGGGCGACTTCGCGGGCGCCGTCGAGCAGCTGGCGCTCGCGGCGGCCATGCGTCCCGAGAACCAGGACTACGCGCGGGCGCTGCGGCACGCCAGGGCCACCCTCGCCGCCCGGCGCTGACCCGGCCATTACCGACCGGTAACACCCCCGTACGATCGCAGGCATGAGGAGCGCGATGAAAGGCAGCGACCGTCCCCTGAGCGAGGCGTACGACGTCGCCCTGCTCGACCTCGACGGGGTCGTCTACATCGGCCGCAGGCCGGTCCCCGCGGCGGCGGAGGCGCTCGCCAAGGCCCGCGCGGCGGGGCAGCGCCTCGCGTTCGTGACCAACAACGCGTCCCGGACGCCGTCGGCGGTCGCCGCGCTGCTCGGCGACGTGGGCGTCCCGGCCGATCCGGCGGACGTGGTGACCTCCGCGCAGGCCGCCGCGCGCCTGCTCGCCGAGCGGCTGCCCGCCGGGTCGGAGGTGCTCGTGGTGGGCGGCATGGGGCTGCGCCACGCCCTCTACCAGCAGGGCCTGCGCCCGGT
The DNA here is from genome assembly GCF_004349235.1 of Actinomadura darangshiensis. Taxonomy (GTDB): domain Bacteria; phylum Actinomycetota; class Actinomycetes; order Streptosporangiales; family Streptosporangiaceae; genus Spirillospora; species Spirillospora darangshiensis. Next base: position 6,801 of record NZ_SMKY01000381.1, read on the forward strand.
GTCGACCGCGTCCGGCCGCCCCGCCGCCGTCGTGCAGGGCTACCACCCGGAGCTCGCCTACGGGCTGATCTCCGAGGGATCGCAGGCGGTCAGCAGGGGTGCGCTGTTCGTCGGCTCCAACGGCGACCTGACCATCCCCGGCGGCGAGGGGCCCCCGCACCCCGGGAACGGGTCCCTGCTGCGCGTGATCAGCTCGGCGACCGGCGTCGAGCCGATCATCACCGGCAAGCCCGAACGGCCCCTGCACCAGGAGTCGATCCTGCGCACCGGCGCCGAGCGGCCGCTCGTGGTCGGCGACCGGCTCGACACCGACATCGAGGGCGCCCACAACGGCGGCGCAGACAGCCTCCTGGTCTTCACCGGCGTCACCGACCCCATGCAGGCCCTCACCGCCCCGCCCGACCGGCGCCCCACCTACCTGGCCCCCGACCTGACCGGACTGCTCGCCCCGCACCCGGAGACGGTCCGGGAC
>NZ_SMKY01000382.1 GCF_004349235.1 Actinomadura darangshiensis
GTTCTACGCGGCCGCGACCGCCCTCATCGCGCCCATCGACACCTACTTCGACGCCGTCATGGTCATGGACGAGGACCCGTCGGCGCGGGCCAACCGCCTCGGGTTCCTCGCGGCGATCAGGGACCTGGTGGCGCCCGTCCTCGACTGGCGGGAGGTCGCCTAGAACGAGCTCGCCTAGAACGAGCTCGCCTAGAACGAGCTCGCCTAGAACGAGCTCGCCTAGAACGAGCTCGCCTAGAACGAGCTCGCCTAGAACGAGCTCGCCTAGTACCAGGTCGTGGGCAGCCCGTGCGAGGGGCCCTCACCGAGGATCGCGCGCTCCCCGCCGGGCCACAGCCGGAGTGCGACCACCTGGGCGGAGTCGAGCCGGGAGGCGTCCCGTCCCTCGAACGACAGGTGGGCCACGGGCGCGTCCGCGGTGGCCGCCGCCCCGGCCTTCTCGATGTGGTGGTCGACCCGCGCGCCCTCGTCCGGCGACAGGTACGCGCGCATCGTCGAATGCCACACCACCGTGGCGACGCCCCGCTTCGGAGCGAGGCCGTCCAGGAACTCGGCGGCGCCCGCCCGCACGACCGCCGCGGGGACGCGCGCGGCCACCTCGAACGCCGCCCGCAGCCGCTCGACCCGTGCCGTCTGGTCGGGCCACACGTACGACAGCAGGCGCCGCCGCGCGTCCGCCGAGGCCACGTCCAGGGGGTTCGGATCGCATCCGCGCCGCTCGGTGACGGCCAGCGGCGCGTCCACCGGAGGAAGGCCCCGCCAGGCGTCCGCCAGCACGACCGGCGACTCCGGCCCGAACGAGCCGCTCTCGTGGAGAAGCCGGAAATGATCGGCTCGCAGGTTGAGGCCCGCGCTGGAGCCGATCTCCAGCAGCCTGATCGGCAGGCCCGTGGCCCCGGCGACGGTGAGGAGACCGCCGACCAGCGGGGCGGCCCGTCCGACCTCGTTCGTCTGGGGCGGGTCGGTGAGCCCGTCCCGGACCTCGGCCGCGTTTTCGATCAGGACGTCCCGGAAGGCGGGCCACGCTTCCAGGGGATCCTCCGTGCCGCCCGCGGTCGGGTAGTGCGCGGCGAGCTCCGGCGCCCGCCCCTCCAGGACGAGCCGGTGCATCGTCGCCAGCATCGCGAGCATGAAGCCGGTCCCGGTGCGCCGCCCGAGCGTCTCGGCCACGATGTCGCCCGGGTCGTCCGCCGCTCTCGTGAGCAGCTCCACGTACATCGGCGAGCCCAGCTGGGCGCACCCGCGCGCCTGGGCGAGCAGTTCGCTTCTCACGCCCCACCTCCGCCGCCGAGCCTCTCAGATGGTGGACGGCGGCACGGGCCGGGGTGCGGAGTCAATAGGATCGTTGGCATGCTGCGCTGGTTGACCGCGGGGGAGTCCCATGGCCAGGCCCTGACCGCGATCGTGGAGGGGCTGCCGGCCGGTGTGCGCGTGACCTCGGCGGACATCGCCGAGGATCTGCGCCGCCGGCGGCTCGGCCACGGGCGGGGCGCCCGGATGAAGTTCGAGCAGGACAAGGTGACCATCCTCGGCGGAGTCCGGCACGGGGTGACGCTCGGCGGTCCGGTCGCGATCGAGATCGGCAACACCGAGTGGCCCAAATGGGAGACGGTCATGTCGGCCGACCCCGTGGACGCCGGGGTCCTCGCCGCCCAGGCGCGGAACGCCCCGCTGTCGCAGCCGAGGCCCGGGCACGCCGACCTCGTCGGCATGCAGAAGTACGGGTTCGACGACGCCCGTCCCGTCCTGGAGCGGGCGAGCGCCCGTGAGACGGCCGCCCGGGTCGCGCTCGGCACGGTCGCCAAGGCGTTCCTCAAACAGGCCCTCGGCGTGGACGTCCTGAGCCACGTGATCGCGCTCGGTGAGGTCCAGGCCCCGGACGGTGTCCTGCCGGAGCCCGGCGACCTCGCCCGTGTGGACGAGAGCCCCGTGCGCTGCTTCGACGCGGACGCGTCCGCCGCCATGGTCGCGCACATCGACGAGATGAAGAAGGCCGGAGACACCCTCGGCGGCGTCGTGGAGGTCCTCGCGTACGGGCTCCCGCCCGGCCTCGGCAGCCACGTCCACTGGGACCGGCGCCTCGACTCGCGGCTCGCCGGGATCCTGATGGGCATCCAGGCGATCAAGGGCGTGGAGCTCGGCGACGGGTTCACCACGGCGCGCCGCCCCGGGTCGCGGGCGCACGACGAGATCGACGGGACGCCCGAGGGCGTCCGCCGCCGGACGAACCGGGCCGGCGGCGTCGAGGGCGGCATGACCACCGGCGAGGTGCTGCGGGTGCGGGCCGCGATGAAGCCGATCTCGACCGTCCCGCGGCGGCTCGACACCATCGACGTGAAGACCGGCGAACCGGCCAAGGCCATCAACCAGCGCAGCGACGTCACCGCCGTCCCGGCCGCCGGCGTGGTCGCCGAGGCGATGGCCGCCCTCGTCCTCGCGGACGCCGCGGTGGAGAAGTTCGGCGGCGACTCCGCCGAGGAGACCGCCCGCAACCTGCGGGGATACCTGTCCTCTCTGACGATCAAGTGAACGGGACCATGCGACCGAAGGCAGTCATCATCGGGCCGCCAGGCTCGGGCAAGAGCACGATCGGCACCGCGCTCGCGGAGCGGCTCGGCGTCCCGCTGCGCGACACCGACGCCGACGTCGAGCGCGCGGCGGGCAAGCCGATCGGCGAGATCTTCATCGACGAGGGCGAGGACCGCTTCCGCGAGCTGGAGCGCGCCGCCGTCGCCGCGGCGCTCGCCGAGCACGAGGGGGTCGTCGCGCTCGGCGGCGGCGCCGTGCTCGCGGCGGAGACGCAGGAGCTGCTCGCCGGGCACGCCGTCGTCTACCTGCGGGTCGGGCTGTCGGAGGCGATCAAGCGGGTCGGCCTGGCGTCCGCGCGGCCGCTGCTCGTCCTCAACCCGCGCAGCCAGATGCGCAAGCTCCTGGAGGAGCGGCTCCCGATCTACGAGCGGCTCGGCACCGTCCACGTCGACACCGACGGCCGCGAACCCGCCGACATCGTGGCGGAGGTGGCCAAGGCCCTGGAAGGCGCCCGGTGACCCGATCCCGCGTCCACGTGGGCGGCGCCGACCCGTACGACGTCGTGATCGGGACGGGCGTCCTGGGCGAGCTGCCCGCGATGGTCGGCGACCGCGCCCGCACCGTCGCCGTCGTCCACGCGGAAGGGCTCCCGGAGATCGCGCGTCCCGTCCGCGGCGCGCTCGAACAGGCCGGGTACACCGTCCACGCGCTGCCCGTCCCCGACGGCGAGGCCGCCAAGGAGGTCGGCGTCCTCGCCGGGCTCTGGTCGTCCTTCGCCCGCTCCGGCATGACCCGGACCGACGCCGTCGTCGGCGTCGGGGGCGGCGCCACCACCGACCTCGCCGGCTTCGCGGCGGCGTCGTGGCTGCGCGGGGTGCGGGCCGTGCTCGTCCCGACGACCCTGCTCGGCATGGTGGACGCGGCCGTCGGCGGCAAGACCGGCATCAACGTCCCCGAGGGCAAGAACCTCGTCGGCGCGTTCCACCCGCCCGCCGGGGTCCTGTGCGACCTGGCGACCCTCATGACGATGCCGCACGAGGACTACATCAGCGGCCTCGCCGAGATCATCAAGGCCGGCTTCATCGCCGACCCGGCGATCCTCGACCTGGTCGAGGACGACCCGAAGGGCGCCGCGTCCCCCGACGGCCCGCACACCCGCGAGCTGGTCGAGCGGGCGGTCCAGGTCAAGGCCGGCGTCGTGTCCGCCGACCTCAAGGAGAGCGGCCTCCGCGAGATCCTCAACTACGGCCACACCCTCGCCCACGCCATCGAGAAGGCCGAGGACTACCGCTTCCGCCACGGCCACGCCGTCGCCATCGGCATGGTCTACGCCGCCGAGCTCGCGCGCCTCGCCGGGCGCCTGCCCGCCGGGATCGTCCGGCGGCACCGGGACGTCCTCGCCTCCGTCGGCCTCCCGGTCTCCTACGCCGCCGACTGGCCCGGGCTGCGCGCCACCATGGCCATCGACAAGAAGTCGCGCGGCGCGACGCTCCGCTTCGTCGTCCTGGACGGCCTCGCCGAGCCCGGCCGCCTCGAAGCCCCCGACGAGGCCCTCCTCGCCGCCGCATACGAGGAGATCACCCCGTGAGCCGCGTGTTCGTTCTGAACGGGCCCAATCTGCGGCGGCTCGGCGTCCGCGAGCCCGACAAGTACGGGACGACCAGCTTCGAGGACCTCGCCGCCCTCTGCCGCGACACCGGCCGCCGCCTGGACCTGAGCGTCGAGGTCCGGCAGACCGACGACGAGGCCGAGCTGGTGCGGTGGGTGCACGAGGCCGCCGACGGGCGCATCCCGGTCGTGCTGAACCCGGCCGCCTTCACCCACTACTCCTACAGCCTCCGCGACGCCCTGGCCCAGCGCACCGCCCCCCTCATCGAGGTCCACATCACGAACCCCGCGGCCCGTGAGGAGTTCCGCCACACGTCCGTGGTCGCCGGCGTGGCGACCGGCACCATCGCCGGTTTCGGCCCCATGTCCTACGTCCTCGCCCTGCAGGCCGTGGCCGAGCTCCTCGCCGAGAGCGGGAACGGGAACGCCTAGCCGTCCTGGACGGCGTTCCTGGTCATCTCCTTGAGCTCTGCCACCACGTCGTCCAGGGGGGCGACGTCGCGGTGGGCGCGGCAGAGGATGGTGGCGCCCTCCACGGCGGCGACGATCAGGCGGGCCAGGCGGCAGGCGCGGTCGTCGGGGACGCCCGCGTTGCCGAGGCCCGTGGCCAGGGTGTCCTGCCAGCGGCCGAACACCGCCGCGGCGGCCGCGGCGAGCTGCGGGGCGTCGTCGTGGGACTCGACGGTGACGGCGACGACGGGGCAGCCGGCGCGGAACCCGCTCTGGATGAGGACCTGCCGCCACCAGCCGACGAAGGCGTCCACGGCGGACGCGGCGTCGCCGCTCTCGGTGGCGGCGAGGATGCCCGCGTTGAGGAACTCGCCGGCGTAGCGGACGGCCTCCTCGGCGAGCTGCGCCTTGCCCTCCGGGAAGTGGTGGTAGATCGACCCGCGCGGGGCGCCGCTGTGCGCGATGACGTCGCGGAACCCGGTGCCGCTGTAGCCGCGCTCGCGGAAGAGGTAGGCGGCGCTGCGCACCATGCGTTCCCTGCTGTCCGTCCCCATGGACCGATTATGACATTCATCATAGGGTCGGCGCGTTGACCATGACGGTCGTCATGGAGAATCGCGGCTATGACGGACGTCATGCCGATCCGCAGGGTCCCGCCGCCGACTACTCACGAGTAGGGTTTCGCTCAGGCACGGATGAAGGAGAGCCTCGTGATCGACCTCCAGCGCGACGGAGACGTGTACGTCCTGCGGTTCGACGCCGGCGAGAACCGGTTCAGCCCCGACTTCCTCGGCGCCGTCGAGGGCGCGCTGGACTCGGTGGCGAAGAACGACGGGCCGGGCGCCCTCGTCACCGTGGGCACCGGCAAGTTCTACTCCAACGGGCTCGACCTGGACTGGCTCGGCGCCAACCAGGACCGCTTCGGGGAGTACCTGGGGCGCGTGCACGGCCTGTACGCGCGCCTCCTGGAGCTGCCGATGCCGACGGTCGCGGCGCTGAACGGGCACGCGTTCGCCGGCGGCGGGATGCTCGCCCTGGCCCACGACTTCGCCGTCATGCGGACGGACCGCGGCTACTTCTGCCTGCCCGAGGTCGACCTCGGGATGAGCTTCACGCCCGGGATGAACGCGCTGATCGCGGGACGGCTGCCGAAGGCCACCGCGCACGAGGCGATGCTGACCGGCCGCCGGTACGCCGCCGAGCAGGCGCGGGAGGCCGGGATCGTGCAGCGCACCGCCGCCGAGGGCGACGTCCTGCCCGCGGCCGTCGAGCAGGCGGCCGCCATGGCCGGCCGGAACGGCGCGGCCGTGGCGAAGATCCGCACCGACCTGTACCGGCCGGTGCTGGACGCGCTGCACGGACCGGCGCTGCCCTGACCCCTCGTCCCGCGGGGACGGCGGGAGTAGGTTACGTTCGACTGAATCGGATTCGGTTACGGAAGGGGCGCGGACACCATGCGCATCGGGATGGCGCTCAGCTACTCGGGCGGTTTCAAGGAGACCGTCGAGGAGCTGGCCGACTACGAGAAGGCCGGCCTCGACGTCGTCTACGTCGCGGAGGCGTACAGCTACGACGCGGTGAGCCAGATGGGCTACATCGCCGCCAAGACCGAGCGGCTGGAGATCGCCTCCGGCATCCTCAACATCTACTCGCGGACCCCGACCGCGATCGCGCAGACCGCCGCGGGCCTGGACTACGTCTCGGACGGGCGGTTCACGCTCGGCATCGGCGCGTCCGGCCCGCAGGTCATCGAGGGCTTCCACGGCGTCCCCTACACCGCGCCGCTCGGCCGCACCCGCGAGATCATCGAGATCTGCCGGAAGGTGTGGCGGCGCGAGCGCGTCCAGCACGACGGCAAGCACTACCAGCTGCCGCTGCCGGCGGGCCAGGGCACCGGGCTCGGCAAGGCGCTCAAGCTCATCAACCACCCGGTGCGCGCCGACATCCCGGTCCTGGTGGCCGCGATCGGCCCGAAGAACGTCGAGCAGACCGCCGAGATCGCCAACGGCTGGGAGCCGATCTTCTACGTGCCGGAGAAGGCCGAGGACGTGTGGGGCCCGTCCCTCGCCGCGGGGAAGGCCAAGCGCGACCCGGCGCTCGGCGAGCTGGACGTGGTCGGGCAGTCCCCGCTCGCCATCGGCGACGACGTGCAGGGCTTCCTGGAGTTCGGGCGCCCGATGGCCGCGCTGTACATCGGCGGCATGGGCGCCAAGGGCAAGAACTTCTACAACGACCTCGCCCGCCGGTACGGCTTCGAGAAGGAGGCCGAGGAGATCCAGGACCTGTACCTGGACGGCAAGAAGGACGAGGCCGCCGCCAAGGTCCCGTACGAGCTGCTGGAGAAGATGTCCCTCATCGGCTCGCAGGGCCACGTCCGCGAGCGGCTCGCCGCGATGAAGGAGTCCGGCGTCACCACGCTCAACGTGTCCCCGATCGCCGGCGACCACAAGGGCCGCCTCGCGCTGATCGAGAAGGTCAAGGAGATGGCCGCCGAAGTGTGACCCGCCTCGTTGACTTGCGGCGTGTCGTTGCTATGAGCGGCGGCGGTTTCTAGTGTCTGTTGCAACGAGGTTCCTGGAAGGATCTTGTTGTGCCAGGACGTCGTCTTACGCTCGCTGAGCGTGCGCAGATCGAGGTGTTGTTCGGTGCGGGCCATTCGTTTCCGCAG
>NZ_SMKY01000383.1 GCF_004349235.1 Actinomadura darangshiensis
GACCGGGGCGGCCTCGTCGACCTGGCGGAGGATGCCGAGGGTGGCGCGCATCTCGCGGAGGGTGTCCTTGCTGGCCTGCTTGATGGCGGTGAGGGCGTCCTCGGCGCGTTCCGGCTCGCGGCGCAGGCCGTGCAGGGCGGCGGTGGCCTGCACGTTGATCAGCGAGATGTTGTGGCCGAGGACGTCGTGCAGTTCGCGGGCGATGCGCAGGCGCTCCTCGATGGCGCGGCGGCGGGCCTCGGCCTCCCGGCCGCGTTCGGCGACGCGGGCGCGTTCCTCGGCCTCGCGCAGGTAGGCGCGGCGGTTGCGGACGACGCCGCCGATCGCGACGACGGCGACGAACCAGCCGATGAGCAGGAAGCCGGCGGCGTCCGCGAGATGGTTGATGTCGTCGCGGCGGTCCGCGGCCACGGAGGCGGCGATCGAGATGCCCGCCAGCACGACGGCCGTCGTGAGATGCCCTTCGGCCGCCGCCGTGTAGAGCGCGACGACGAAGGTGATCACGAGCGGGCCGTCGGGTTCGGTGAGCGGGTAGTAGACGGCGCAGGCGAAGAACGTGACGATGGCGACCGTGACCGGATGGCTGCGGCGGAAGTAGAGCACTCCGCAGGAGATGGCCATCAGCGTCCAGCCGTAGAGGGGCATGCGCGAGGGCGCGCCCGTGTGCGTCGACACGAACGCCATCGCGGCCAGGATCGCGAAGGAGCCCACGGCCAGGATCGCGTCCGCCGTGCGCCCGCTGGGCAGCCACGCGAGAGGCTCGGAGCTCCGGTTCGCTAGTCGCACACGTCCATCCTGCCAGCATGCGCCCGCTTGCATAACTGCAACGAAATGTAGTACTTCTACTATCAATAGATGCAGAGGTAGGGCGGATGATGCAAGTGACCGTACAGAGGGGGTGCGCATGAGCGGGCCGGTGATCCGGGCGCGCGACCTGCGGATGCGCTACGGCCGCGCGGAGGTACTGCGCGGCGTCGACCTGGAGGTCGGGGCGGGCGAGGTGGTGGCGCTGCTCGGGCCGAACGGCGCGGGCAAGACGACCACGATCGAGATCCTCGAAGGGTTCAGGCGCCGCTCGTCCGGCGAGGTCACGGTGCTCGGCACCGACCCGGGCAGGGGCGGGGACGCGTGGCGGGCGCGGCTCGGCATCGTCCTGCAGAACTGGCAGGACCACCCGCGCTGGGGCGTCCGGCAGCTGCTCACGCACATCGCCGGGTTCTACGACCGGCCGCGGGACGCCGACGAGCTGCTGGAGGTCATGGGCCTCACCGCGCAGGCCGGGCAGGCGGTCGGACGGCTGTCGGGCGGCCAGCGGCGCCGGCTGGACGTGGCGCTCGGCATCGTCGGGCACCCCGAGCTGCTGTTCCTGGACGAACCGACCAGCGGCTTCGACCCGGAGGCGCGCCGCGAGTTCCACGCACTGGTCGAGCGGCTGGCACGGGACGAGGGCATGACCGTCCTGCTGACGACGCACGACCTCGCCGAGGCGGAGCGGCTGGCCGACCGCATCGCGATCCTCGTCGGCGGCACCGTCACCGTGTGCGGCACGCCGTCCGGGCTCGCGTCGGTCGTGCGGGCGGCATCGGAGGTGTGCTGGCTTGAGGACGGCGTGCCGCGCACCGAGCGGACATCCGACCCGTCCCGGCTGGCCTTCGAGCTGCACCGCCGGTTCGGCGGGCCGGTGCCGGGGCTGGAGGTCCGCCGACCTTCGCTGGAGCAGAGCTACCTCGACCTGGTCGCGGGCAAGGACGAGCCGATCACCGGCAGGAGGGCCGCATGAACCCCCGCACACTGAGGATCGGGATCCGCCGGGGCTGGGCGGAGTACGTGCACTTCCTGCGGAGCCGCCGGGAGCTGGTCTCCGGGCTGATCGGCACCGTCGGGGTCTATGTGCTGCTGGTCCGCTGGCAGGGCGACACCATCGTGGAGGGCACGGGGGAATCGCAGGCGGTCCTGATGACGGCCGGTTTCGTCGCGTTCGCCCTGTTCTCGGCGGGGCTGATGAACCTGCCGATGGGGATCTCGGCCGACCGGGAGGAGGGCACGCTGCTGCGCTTGCGGACGGTGCCCGGCGGCACCTCCGCCTACCTGGCCGGACGCGCGGTCTCCGTGCTGCTGCAGATCGCCGGCTACGTGCTGCTGATGCTGGCGGCGGGCGCGGCGTTCGCCGGGCTCGGCCTGCCGTCGTCGCCCGGTGACTGGCTCACCCTGGCCTGGGTGCTGACGCTCGGCACGCTGTCGGTCGTGCCGATCGGCGCGGCGATCGGCGCGCTGCTGCCCGGGCCGCGCAACGCCGCGAGCATCCTGTCGCTGCCGCTGATGGCCCTCATGGTCGTCTCCGGGGTGATGTTCCCGGTGGCGCGGCTGCCGGAGGCCGTCCAGTCCGTGGCGCAGGTGTTCCCGCTGTACTGGCAGGGGCTCGGGCTCCGGTCGGTGTTCCTGCCCGACTCGATGGCGGTCGCGGAGATCGGCGGGAGCTGGCGCCCGGCGGAGACCGCGGCCGTCCTCGGGGCCTGGGCCGCCGCGGGCCTGCTGCTGGCGCCGTACCTGCTGCTGCGCGCGGCCCGGCGCGAGTCCGGCACCCGGCTGGCCGAGCGGCAGGAGCGCCGCGCCGCCCAGGGCGCGTTCTGACCGGCGGCTACGGGAGACTGTGCCGGTGGCGGCGGACAAGACGGACGGCAAGGAGCATGTCCACAACCGGATCGCGGTGCTGCGGGCCGAGCGCGGCGTCTCGCGGCGCGAGCTGGCGACGGCGCTCGGCGTCCACTACCAGACGATCGGCTACCTGGAGCGGGGCGAGTACAGCCCGAGCCTGCACCTCGCCCTGCGCATCGCCGGGTTCTTCGAGGTGCCGGTCGAGGTCGTGTTCTCGCTGGCGCCCTTCCCCAGGCTGGGGAGCACGTCATGACATGGGGGGACACGATGGTCAGGGAACGCTGGGAGCGCAGGCGGCAGGCGGCGCTGCAGCGCGACATGCTGCCGTCCTGGTACGCGACGCGGCGCCGGCGGCGGACGCTCGCCGCGGCCGGCCTCGCGGCCCTGGCGATGATCTGGGCCGCGACGGCCGTGTCGTGGAACCTCGCGCCCAGCGACACCGCGATGGCCGTGTCGCTGCCCCTCCTCGGCCTGTCCGTGGTCGTCATGCTGCCGGTGGTCACGCTGCTGAACGTGGCGACGCGCGGGTCCATGTCGCTGGCGGAGCGGCTCCTGGACGAGCGGCAGGTGGCCGAGCGGCTGCGCTCGTTCACGGTCGCGCACCGGGTCATGCTCGGCATCCTCGTCGTGCTCGCCGTCGTGGTGCTGAGCACCGACACCGAGGACGTCCCGATGGCCTCGGTCGCCCTGGGCGTCGTCGGGCTGTTCGAGACGCACATGCTCCTGCCCGTCCTCGTGGCCGGGTGGCGGCAGGCCGACCCGCCGCCCGGCGACGAGGAGGACGAGGACCTCTAGCGCAGGTCGCCGTTGGTCATGCCGTGCGGTGCGGGCGGCAGCGCGACGAGGCCCATTTCGGCCCGTCCCGACAGCCGCGGGTGGCTCGGCACCACGCGGACGCTGTAGCCGAACGCGCCGCTGCGGCCGAGCGGGACCTCGCCGGTGTACTTGCGCCGGCCGTTGTCCGCCGGAACACCCTCGTCCAGTTCCAGATAGGACGGGCCGACCAGCGCGTCGGCGTCGTCCACCCGGCCGTAGGCGACCTCCACGGCGACGTCCTCCGGGTCGAGCCCGCCGAGGTCGACGACGACGCGGACGGTCAGCCGGGCGCCGACCTGCGGGCTCTCCTCCCCGTTGGACTCGACGTGCTCGACGGCGACGCGCGGCCACGCCGTCCGCACCCGCCGCTTCCACGCCGCCAGCTCCCGGGCGCCCGCGAACTTGTCGGCGACCATGGACCGCTCGGACGCCGCGGCCGGGGCGTACAGCCCCTCGACGTAGTCGCGCAGCATCCGGGACGCGAGGACCTTCGGTCCGAGGGTGGCGATGGTGTGCTTGACCATCTCCAGCCAGCGGCGCGGCAGCCCGGCCGAGTCGCGGTCGTAGAACGTGACGGACACGTGCTCCTCGACCAGCTCGTACAGCGCGGCGGCCTCCAGCTCGTCCCGCCGGTCGGGGGTGGCGAGGCCGTCGGCGGACGGGATCGCCCAGCCGTTCTGCCCGTCGTACCACTCGTCCCACCAGCCGTCGCGGATCGACAGGTTCAGCGCGCCGTTCAGCGCCGCCTTCATCCCGGACGTGCCGCACGCCTCCAGCGGGCGCAGCGGGTTGTTCATCCACACGTCGCAGCCCTGCACCATGAGCTGCCCGAGCGCCATGTCGTAGTCGGGCAGGAACACGATCCGGTGCCGGATGTCCTCGTTGCCGGTGAAGCGCACGATGTCCTGGATGAGGCGCTTGCCGCCCTCGTCCGCCGGGTGCGCCTTGCCCGCGATGACGATCTGCACGGGCCGGTCCGGGTCCAGCAGGATCGAGCGGAGCCGGTCCTCGTCGCACATCATCAGCGTGAGCCGCTTGTAGGACGGGACGCGCCGCGCGAACCCGATCGTCAGGACGTCCGGGTCGAGGGCGTCGTCGATCCAGGAGATCTCGGCCTCGCTGGCGCCGCGCTGCCGCCACGACTCGCGGAGCCGGCGCCGCGCGTCCAGCACGAGGCGGCGCCGCAGCAGGCCGCGCATCCGCCAGATCTCCGGCTCGGACACGTTCCGGACGCCCTCCCAGCCGCGCCCCGACTCCATCAGCGACGGCAGCTCCCGGGAGGCCAGTTCGAGCGCCTCGCGCGCCACCCAGGTTCCCGCGTGCACCCCGTTGGTGATCGAGCCGATCGGGACCTCGGCGGTGTCGAACCCGCCCCACAGCCCGCCGAACATCTCGCGGCTGACCTCGCCGTGCAGCTCGCTGACGCCGTTGACGCGCTGCGCGAGCCGCATCCCCATCACGGCCATGTTGAACACGGTGCGGTCGCCGCCGGGGTAGTCCTCGGTGCCGAGCGCGAGGACGCGGTCGACCGGGACCTGCTCCTCCTCGTTCGCGCCGCCGAAGTACCGGCTGATCAGGTCGCGCGGGAACCGGTCGATGCCGGCCGGGACGGGGGTGTGCGTGGTGAACACCGTGCCCGCGCGGGTCGCTTCGAGGGCCTCGTCGAACGTCAGGCTGTCCTCCGACACCAGCTCGCGGATGCGCTCCAGGCCGAGGAACCCGGCGTGGCCCTCGTTGGTGTGGAAGACCTCCGGCTCCGCATGCCCGGTGATGCGGCAGTAAGCGCGGATCGCCCGCACGCCGCCGATGCCGAGCAGCATCTCCTGAAGCAGCCGGTGGTCGCCGCCGCCGCCGTACAGCCGGTCGGTGACGTCCCGCGCGGACTGGTCGTTGTCCTCGACGTCGGAGTCGAGCAGCAGCTGCGGGACGCGTCCGACGCGCGCGATCCACACCTGCGCATGCAGGGCGTTTCCCTTCGGAAGTCCGATGGAGACGCGGACCGGCGTCCCGTCCCGCTCGCGGAGCAGGGTGAGCGGGAGCCCGTTCGGGTCGATCGGCGGGTAGCGCTCCAGCTGCCAGCCGTCCGGCGACAGCGACTGGGAGAAGTAGCCGTGCCGGTACAGCAGCCCGACGCCGAGAATCGGGACGCCGAGGTCGCTCGCGGTCTTCAGGTGGTCGCCGGCGAGGATGCCGAGGCCGCCGGAGTACTGCGGCAGCGCGGCGGTGATCCCGTACTCGGGTGAGAAGTAGGCAATGCACGCCGGGGCGTCGCCATCCGAGTGCGACTGGTACCAGCGCGGTGCCGTCAGGTACTCGCGCAGGTCCTCGGCGGTGTCCTGCAGGCGGCGCAGGAACCGGCGGTCCTCCGCGAGCCGCGCCAGCCGCTCGGGCGCGACCTCGCCCAGCAGCCGGACGGGGTCCTGGTGGACGGCCCTCCACAGCGCCGGGTCCACGGCGCGGAACAGGTCGAGCGTCTCGTGGTGCCAGGACCAGCGCAGGTTGAGGACGAGCTCCTCAAGCGGCTTGAGCGGCTCGGGAAGGACGGTGCGTACCGTGAAACGTCGGATTGCCTTCACGCAACGTCACGCTATGCGGTAAGGGGCCGTGGGCGCGACGGCGGGGAGCACACCGTCACCCCCCGGACCGCTCCCCCGCACGCCGCCGAAACACCGGGAACCCCCTGCCCGCAAGGGACCTTCGCCGCTCCGCCACCTGTGGCCACCGCAGAGCGTTTGCCCAATCTCGACCATCCGCAGACCCGCGCGCATGATGGCGTTCTGGGCGGCGCAGCGCAGCCGCCGGAACCTACGGGGCGGTAGCCGCCGGTTCCCGGGCATGGACGTTTTGGATATCTCGAACGGGTAGGGGTGGCACATGCACGTCGAGTCCGGAACGTCCAGTACGACAGGCATTCCGAGGCTTGGCCGCATCCCGATCGTGGACGTGGCGCCGGTGGTGGGGTGTGGCCGGTGGCCGGCGAAGGCGGTCGTGGGTGAGACGGTCGAGGTTTCGGCGACGGTGTTCCGGGAGGGGCACGAGATGCTGGGCGCGGCGGTGGTGCTGCGGACGCCGGATGGTGAGGAGCTGGCGCCGCGGCGGATGGCCGAGGTCGGTACGGGGATGGATCGGTGGTCGGCGCTGGTGACGCCGACCGAGATGGGGTCGTGGTCGTTTCGGGTGGAGGCGTGGGGCGACCCGATCGCGCACTGGTGGCATGACGCGCAGATCAAGGTCCCGCGCGGCCAGGACGTTGAACTCATGCTCGCCGAAGGCGTGGCGCTGTTCATGCGCGCGGCGCGAGAGGTGCCGTCGAAGGACCGCCGGGTCCTGGCCCGGCTCGCCCGCTTCCTGTCGGACGAGGACGGGGACGCCCTCGAACGGCTCGCCGCGGCCGGAGACCCCAACGTCCTGGACGTGTTGGAGCGTCATCCGCTGCGGGATCTGCTGACCGTCAGCGACTGGTACCCCCTGGTCGTCCACCGCCAACGTGCCCTGTACGGCGCCTGGTACGAGTTCTTCCCCCGCTCCGAAGGCGCCACCTTCGACCCCATGGGACGACGCGGACCAACCTCCGGAACCTTCCGCACCGCGATGAAACGCATCCCCGCCATCGCCGACATGGGCTTCGACGTCCTCTACCTGCCCCCCATCCACCCCATCGGCACCACCTTCCGCAAAGGCCCCAACAACACCCTGGACGCCGGCCCGTATGACCC
>NZ_SMKY01000384.1 GCF_004349235.1 Actinomadura darangshiensis
CCTCCCACCCACACCCGCCGAGAACGCGGCGCGCCTCGCCGAGGACGAAGCCGAGGTCGTGACGGTCTCACCGGACGAGAACCTCGTCCCGATCGCCATGGACGGCGACGGCCCCCTCGTCGTCCGCGAGAAGTTCCACAAGGCCGAGCCGATGGGCATCGAGCAGGCGCTCTTCGAGATGGAACTCGTCGGCCACGATTTCTTTCTGTACCGCGACAAGGCCAGCGGGCACCCCTCGGTCGTATACCGGAGAAGAGGCTGGGACTACGGAGTCATCAGGCTTGTCGAAGAGTGAGTTCAGCGATGCGATACTCGCGTCACGTCACCGTCCGAACCATGCCATGATCTGAAAAGGCGCATCCGCCGATCCACGGACGCGGCGCGTCCCGGGAACCTCCCGGGGCGCGCGGCGGTTGATCCGAGAAGACACCCCGTCCGCTGAACAGTGAAGGGGGGAAGCGGCGTCTCCTTCACGCCGCGACTCTGGTGAGCGAGAATCCCGAGGCTCGCGACGCCGCGGCGGTGCCCCGTCAGACCGGCGCCGGCGCCACCCCCGCGGAACGGGAGGCGGCGCGGCCGGCCGGAGCGGCCGACCCCATCCGCGTGCTCATCGTCGACGACCATGCGCTGTTCCGCAGGGGCCTGGAGATGGTCCTGCAGGGCGAGGACGACATCGAGGTCATCGGCGAGGGCGGGGACGGGCACGAGGCCGTCGAGATGGCCGGCGACCTGCTGCCCGACGTCGTCCTCATGGACATCCGGATGCCCCGGCGCAGCGGCATCGAGGCGTGCACCGCGATCAAGGACGCGGCGCCCAGCGCGAAGATCGTCATGCTGACCATCAGCGACGAGGAGGAGGACCTCTTCGAGGCGATCAAGGCGGGCGCCAGCGGCTACTTGCTCAAGGAGATCTCCATCGACGAGGTCCCGCAGGCGGTCCGCGCCGTGCACGGCGGGCAGTCGCTGATCAGCCCGTCGATGGCGTCCAAGCTCATCACCGAGTTCGCCGCGCTGGCCAAGCACAGCGAGGAGCGCACGCAGCAGGTCCCCGCGCCCCGCCTCACCGAGCGCGAGATGGAGGTGCTGCGCCTCGTCGCGCGCGGCCTCGGCAACCGGGAGATCGCCCGCGAGCTGTTCATCTCCGAGAACACCGTGAAGAACCACGTCCGCAACATCCTGGAGAAACTCCAGCTCCACTCGCGGATGGAGGCCGTCGTCTACGCCGTCCGTGAAAAGCTCCTGGAGATCACCTGACCCCCCTCCCGCCGCCGCATGACCGGGCGGGCGAGACCGGCAATCCGGTTTTGTCGGTGTTGTGCCGTAGCATCGCGGACGTGGTCGAGGCAGCATCAGGGACAGGCACATCCGGCGAGGTCGAACTCAGCGCGGACGAGGCGCGACGACTCCAACTGCGCGCCCAGGGACTCCTCGGCGCGCGCCCGAAGGGCGGCGTGCCCGCGATGCTGGAGCGGCTCGGTGCCGTCCAGCTCGACACGATCTCGGTCCTGGCCCGCTCCCACGAGCTGGTGCCCTACGCCCGCCTGGGCCCGGTCGGACGAAACAAGATCGAAGCCGCCTTCTGGGGCAACGGCAACGGGACGTCCCCGCGCGCCAAGCCCGGCAACGGCAACGGCGACGGTCGCGGCCATGGCGCGTCCCCGGACGCCAAGCCCGGCGACCGGAACCACGCCGGGTACGGGGCGTTCGAGTACTGGGCGCATGCGGCGTCGATCCTCCCCATGGCCGACTGGCCGCTGTTCGCGTTCCGCCGCCGCGCGTTCCTAGCCCGTGGCTGGCGCTGGCACAAGGTCCCCGAGGGCGTCTGCGACCAGATCCGGGCCCGCCTCCGGGCGGACGGGCCGCTCACCACCAAGGAGCTCGGCGGCGCCAAGGCGAGCGCCGAGTGGTGGGACTGGAGCGACCACAAGATCGGCATCGAGTGGCTGCTGGACATCGGCGAGGTCGTCTGCGTCGAGCGGTCCGGCTGGCGCCGCGTGTACGACCTCGCCGAGCGGGCCGTCCCGTCCGGGCTCCTCGCGCGGGACATGGACGACGACGCCTGCCTCGCCGCCCTCATCGCCCGCGCCGGACGGTCCCTCGGCGTCGCCACACGCGGCGACCTCGCCGACTACTACCGGATCAGGCGGGACCAGGTGGACGGCGTGATCGAGGCGACGGGCCTCGTCCCCGCCCGGGTCGCCGGATGGTCCCAGCGCGCGTGGGCCGACCCCGAAGCGCTGTCCGCCCCGCCGAAGGGCAGGCACGCCACCACGCTGCTCTCACCGTTCGACTCGCTCGTCTGGGACCGCGCCCGCGCCTCCCGCATGTTCGGCTTCGACCACCGGCTGGAGGCTTACGTCCCCAAGGCCAAGCGCGTGCACGGCTATTTCGCGATGCCGCTGCTGGCCCGCGGCCGCCTCATCGGCCGGGTCGACCCTGCCCGGGAGGGCCGCACCCTCATCGCCCGCCAGGTGTCCATGGAGCCCTGGGCGACGCGCACGGCCGCCCGCACCGAATCGTCGGCGACGGCCCTGGCCACCGCCCTCTGGCGCGCCGCGTCCTGGGTCGGCTGCGACGACGTCCGCGTAGAGCGGACCGCCCTCCCGCCCGCACTCATCGAGACCGCCCTGACCGCCACCACCCCGGAGCGCTGACCACCACAACCCCGGTCAGCACTCCGGTCTGACCGTCATTACCCCGGTCTGGCCGCCACCATCCCGGCCCGGTCGTTGGCATCCTGGTCTGACCGTCACAACCCCGGTCAGCGCTCCGGTCTGGCCGCCACTGCCCCGGTCTGACCGTCGGCATCCCGGTCTGACCGTCGGCACCCCGGATCGACCCTCTGTATCCCGGACCGTCGGGGGGACGTATCGGCCGGATTGGTTTTTGGACGGTGTGGAATGGGTGATCTGGTCAGCCGGTTCACCTGAGGGACATGCACACCGTGCCGGGCGCTGAGGTCAGCCGTGGGGGGTCTGCTGGGTGTCGGTCGCGACCGGGCGGTCCAGGACCTCGCCGGCGTCGCCGCCGCGGCGCTTGCCGGAGCGCGAGCCGAACAGGGAGTAGTCGACGATCTCGGGGATGACGCGCGGCGCGTCCACGACGACGTCCGAGAACAGGTGGACCATCCAGCTGAGGAGCATGCCGGCGACCACGATGCCGGCGCCGACCCAGAACATGATCCACATGGGGCCGAGGCAGAGCGCGACGCCGCCCACGACGAAACCGGCGAAGATGACGGCTACGGCCGCCCATGAACCCGGCCGGCCGGCGTGCGAACCATGCGACTCTTCGGACATTGCGCATCCCCTCCTGAAGGTGCAGGAGATCCTCTCCCGGACCTGGAAGGTCAAACGGGGCGCACAGCGGATTGCGCTCCGGAGTGACCTAGACCATTCTGGGTCTCGCCTACGATGGGCATCGTACGTGTGGTGTGCGCGCCGCCTGGAGCGGTGACCCACGATCTGCAAGGAGCCTTCGAGAGTGCCGCCAGTCATCGACAAGATCCTTCGTGCGGGCGAGGGAAAAACCCTGCGCAAGCTCAAGAAGCTCGCGGATCAGGTCAACTCGATCGAGGAGGACTTCCTCGAGATGAGCGACGCCGAGTTGCGCGAGCTGACCGACAAGTACCGGGAGCGACTCGCCGACGGCGAGTCCCTGGACGACCTGCTGCCCGAGGCCTTCGCGACCGCCCGCGAAGCCGCCAAGCGCGTCCTCGGCCAGCGCCACTACGACGTCCAGGTGATGGGCGGCGCCGCGCTGCATCTCGGCAACATCGCCGAGATGAAGACGGGTGAGGGCAAGACCCTGACCTGCGTGCTCCCCGCCTACCTGAACGCGCTGGCCGGCGAGGGCGTGCACGTGGTCACGGTGAACGACTACCTGGCCAAGCGCGACGCCGAGTGGATGGGTCGCGTCCACCAGTTCCTCGGCCTCGACGTGGGCGTCATCCTCCCGCAGATGACCCCCGACGAGCGCCGCGCGGCCTACGGCTGCGACATCACCTACGGAACGAACAACGAGTTCGGGTTCGACTACCTGCGCGACAACATGGCGTGGACCCTGGAGGAGTGCGTCCAGCGGGGGCACCACTACGCGATCGTGGACGAGGTCGACTCGATCCTCATCGACGAGGCCCGGACGCCGCTGATCATCTCCGGGCCGGCCGAGCAGAACTCCAAGTGGTATTCGGAGTTCGCCAAGATCGTCCCGCGGCTGAAGCGCGCCGAGCTGATCAGCACGGCCGGGCAGGTGGACGAGTACGGCCCCGGCGACTACGAGGTGAACGAGAAGAAGCGCACGGTCGGCATCACCGAGTCCGGCGTCGAGAAGGTTGAAGACTGGCTCGGCATCGACAACCTCTACGACTCGGTCAACACGCCGCTGGTGAGCTTCCTCAACAACGCGCTGAAGGCCAAGGAGCTGTACAAGCGCGACAAGGACTACGTCGTCATGAACGGCGAGGTCCTGATCGTGGACGAGTTCACCGGCCGCATCCTGCACGGCCGCCGCTACAACGAGGGCATGCACCAGGCCATCGAGGCCAAGGAAGGCGTGTCGATCAAGGACGAGAACCAGACGCTCGCCACGATCACCCTGCAGAACTTCTTCCGCCTCTACGGCAAGCTGTCCGGGATGACCGGTACCGCCGAGACCGAGGCGGCGGAGTTCAACAAGACCTACAAGATCGGCGTCGTGCCGATCCCGACGAACGAGCCGATGATCCGCCAGGACGTGCCGGACGTCGTCTACAAGACCGAGCAGGCCAAGTTCGAGGCCGTCGTCGACGACATCGCCGAGCGGCACGACAAGGGCCAGCCGGTCCTGGTCGGTACGACTTCGGTGGAGAAGTCCGAGAAGCTCCACAAGATGCTCAAGCGGCGCGGCATCCCGCACCAGGTGCTGAACGCCAAGCACCACGAGCAGGAGTCGACGATCGTCGCGGAGGCGGGCCGCAAGGGCGGCGTCACCGTCGCGACGAACATGGCGGGCCGCGGTACCGACATCATGCTCGGCGGCAACCCCGACTTCCGCGCCGACCTGGAGCTGCACCAGCGCGGCCTGTCGCCGCTGGAGACTCCGGAGGAGTACGAGGCGGCCTGGCCGGAGGCGCTGGAGAAGGCCAAGAAGGACGTCGGCGGCGAGCACGAGGAGGTCGTCGAGGTCGGCGGCCTGTACGTCCTCGCGACGGAGCGGCACGAGTCGCGGCGCATCGACAACCAGCTGCGCGGCCGGTCCGGCCGGCAGGGCGACCCGGGCGAGTCGAAGTTCTACCTGTCCCTTGAGGACGACCTGATGCGGCTGTTCAACTCGGCCCGCGTCGAGTCGATCATGAACCGGCTGAACATCCCGGACGAGCAGCCGATCGAGTCCAAGATCGTCACGAACGCGATCAAGTCGGCGCAGAGCCAGGTCGAGCAGCAGAACTTCGAGATGCGCAAGAACGTCTTGAAGTACGACGAGGTGCTGAACCGGCAGCGCAAGGTCATCTACGCCGAGCGCCGCAAGGTGCTGGAGGGCGAGGACCTCGGCGAGCAGGTCCGCAACATGATCGACGAGGTCGTCGCGGGCTACGTCGCGGGCGCCACCTCCGAGGGCTTCGCCGAGGACTGGGACCTCGACCGGCTGTGGAAGGCGTTCAAGCAGCTCTACCAGATCGAGCTCACGGTGGACGACCTGGTCGAGGAGGTCGGCGGCGACATCTCCGGCCTGGACGCCGAGACCCTCGCCGAGAAGATCCGCGAGGACGCCCACCGGGCCTACCAGGCGCGCGAGGACGAGCTCACCGCGGACGTCATGCGCGAGCTCGAGCGCCGCGTCGTGCTGAACGTCCTCGACCGCAAGTGGCGCGAGCACCTCTACGAGATGGACTACCTCCAGGAGGGCATCGGCCTGCGGGCCATGGCGCAGCGCGACCCGCTGGTGGAGTACCAGCGCGAGGGCTACGACATGTTCAACGCGATGCTCGACGGCATCAAGGAGGAGTCGGTCGGCTACCTGTTCAGCCTTGAGGTCCAGACGGACGAGGAGGAGGACGCGCCGACGGTCGGTGCCGCGCCCGTCTCGGTCGCCAAGTCCGCCCCCGCCAAGGACGGCGCGGCCGAGGACGGCGCGGACGAGGCCGACGACGTGGTGGAGGCCGACGACGCCCCCGCGATCAAGGCGAAGGGCCTCGACGCGCCGAAGCGTCCTACGAAGCTGGAGTACTCGGCCCCGACCGTCGACGGCGACGGCGGCGTGGAGCACCACAGCGAGGAGACCGAGGACGAGTACGCGGGCGTGAACCGCAACGACCCGTGCCCGTGCGGCTCCGGCAAGAAGTTCAAGCGCTGCCACGGCGACCCGCGCAACAAGAACAAGTAGGGCACCGGGAAGCGGCCTCCTGACCTCCAGGAGGCCGCTTCCGCATGTCAGGGGGCGGTCGTCTCCAGCGCCGTGCAGCGCCACCGCCCCCGCCTGTGCTCCAGGCGCAGGGCCAGCGCGTGGACGCGTCCGGCCACGGCGACCACGGCCACCGTCTCCGCCACCGACGGCGACGGCCGCTGCGACCGCGTCGACAGGACCTTCGGCGGCACGACCCGCCTCCCGCGCGCCGCTGGCCCCCGCGGGGCGGCCATCGCCCGGCACACGGCCGGCACGGCCACGAGCGACAGCTGATTCGCCGGACGCGTCCCCGCCAGCACCTCCACGACGAGCCGCACGGCCGCCTCGGCGACGGCCCGGACCTCCGCGTCCACCCCGTCCCCCGGCCGGACGAGCCGCAACCCGGGTCCCCGCAGCGGAACCGGCGGGGGCCGCAGCGCCCCCTGAGCGGAGACCGGCCGATACCGAACGAACCGAACCGCTTCCGAACCACCCGCACGCCCCATGAAGACCCTCCCGCCTCGTTTAGAAACAGGAGTCCCAAGCGCCGCAGAAAATACGTCCTGACCACATACGGACACCCAAACCAGAAAGCTCAGCGGCCGCGGGAGAAGCCTCGCCAACCGTGACCGAGCTCGTTGACTTGCGGCGTGTTGCCGTTATGAGCGGGGCGGTTTCTAGTGTCTGTTGCAACGAGGTTCCTGGAAGGATCTTGTTGTGCCAGGACGTCGTCTTACGCTCGCTGAGCGTGCGCAGATCGAGGTGTTGTTCGGTGCGGGCCATTCGTTTCCGCAGA
>NZ_SMKY01000385.1 GCF_004349235.1 Actinomadura darangshiensis
GTCCCCACCCCCTGCGGTGTCCTCCATGAGACCGGTAGCGCGGCCACTGGTACCGCGGCCACTGGTAGCGCGGCCATCGGCGTCGGGGCGGTCTCGGCCGGCCACGCCGAGCCGGGCGGGGACCCTTGCGACGGCGGCGGAGCCGGACACCACGTCCGTAGCGATACCGGCCACTCCAAAGGCCGGGTCGGTGCTGACGCGGAGGCCGCCTCCCTCGCCTCACTCGCCGACATCACCGATGAACTGCTGACGCAGGCGCGCGGAGAGGCCCATCCCCAGGACAGGCGCATCGCTGTCGGACGGGCCGCGCAACGCATCCACCACCAACTCGCCGGCGCCCGTGACACCGCCTGCCAAGGCGACGCCCACACCCACGGACGCCCCGGCCACCGGCCACCCGCCAAGATGCGTCAAGAGGTCGCGGCCCGGCACGCGACCTGCGTGTTCCCCACCTGCAACCAGCCCTCACACCGATGCGACCTCGACCACACCGTGCCATGGCGGCCCGGCATCACCTGCCGCTGCAACCTGGCCCCTCTTTGCAGACGCCACCACAGGCTCAAGCAGCGTTCCGACTGGCATCTCTTCCAGATCTGGCCCGGCCTGCTCATCTGGGTCACACCATCCGGCACCTGGCACGTCATCCGCCCCGACCGCCAGTGACCCTCGGCGCTTGAACGACAACAGAGCCCCGCCCGTCGTTCCTTCAGGCGGTCAGATCACCCATCAGCCCGAGCAGCAGGTCACCCCAGCAGAGGGCGAGGTGCCGACCGAAGATGGCGTGGTCGGGGCGGTCGCCGATGCCGGTTCGGCGGGGCCGGCGGGAAGCGTGGGCCGTCCGAACTTGACCAGGTCGCCGTCCACGATGTCGTCGTGGGTAGCCAGCAAGTCCCGGATGACCCGCGGCAGAAACACCACCTCACCAAGCTCGGCGACTATCGACTGGGCCGTGTTTCAGAAGTCGTTGGGCGTGCTGGTTGGCTGCGCTATCGGTGGGCTAGCCAGATGACGGTGTCTTTGGCGATCTTGCTTGTGTCGGTTTCGGTGGTCAGCCGGTGATCGCTGCGGCGGGCGTCGCGGTACTCGACTTCGTAGCCGCCTTCGGCCAGCAGGGAGATCGAGGCGTACCAGGCGGGGGCGTCTACGAGTGGTTCGATGGTGATGAAGGTGTTGTCGGTGAGGTTGAGGTCGCCGATCAACATGAAGATCGCGTCTTCGGACGGCTCGTCGACGAAGTCACCGCTCTCGGTTTCGGCGCGGTGGGAGGCGTTCTCGACGGCAAAGTGGAGGGCCATGGCGGGTCCCGTCACCTGAGGTGCTTGATCGGCACGGTCAGGATGGCACAGGCCCTGGTCGCAGCCACTCGCCGATCACGGCGATGTGCACACTGGCTTCGAAGCGGATCGCCAACTTGTCGTAGGGGGTGGCCACCGCCCGGTTCCGCTTGAGCCGGTTGATGCCGCACTCGACGGCGTGTCTTGCCTTGTAATCCTCGGCGTCGAACGCTGGAGGGCGTCCGCCCGCCGAACCGCGTCGCTTCCGGTGGCCGATCTGGTTGGCCGGCTCGGGGATGGTGCACTTGATCCCGCGTCGCCGCAGGTAGCGGCGGTTGTGGCGGGAGGAGTAAGCCTAATGAGCATGTAGGCCCGGCCCTGCTGGTCAACGGTGGAGACTTTGTGAGTAGCCGGTGCAGGGAGCGCTGCGACAAGACCGGTCGGTCCGTTCTGGCCTTGGTGGGGCCGGGCCTTTGGCAGTCGTGATTTGAGCCGTTTGCGGGGTCGTCTGTTGTGTGTGCCGGGGCCGGGAGCCGTTGAGCAAGTAGGAGGGCCCGTGAGGGTCTGAGGTCGCGAACGGCTGGTGGGATGGTGGACCGCGAGTCCTGTCATTAGGGTGCGGTGTGCCCTCGGCGGGCCGACACAACACGATGACTCGGGAGGGATGCCTATGACGGTGTTCTGTAGATCGACTGGTCCGAGCGGCACCACGATGTTGCGATCGTGGACGCCGATGGCGCCCTGGTGGCAGGGCGGCGCATCGGCGATGACGCGGCCGGTCTGAAGCAGCTGCTGGACATGCTCGCCCAGGCCGGGGACGGTCCCGACAGTCCCATCGCGGTGGCGATTGAGACCTCGCGAGGGTTGCTGGTGGCGTGCTTGCGTGGGATCGGGCGGCCGATGTTCGTCATCAACCCGCTGGCGGTGTCCCGGTATCGCGAGCGGCACTCGGTATCGCGAGCGGCACTCGGTATCGCGCAAGAAATCCGACCGTGCCGATGCGATGGTGCCGGCCAGCATCCTGCGCACCGACATGGCGATGCACCGACATGGCGATGCACCGACATGGCGATGCACCGGCCGATGCCGGCCGGCTCGGACCTGGTCCAGGCGATCGCCGTCCTGGCGCGTGCTCAGCAGGACGCGGTCTGGGACCGCACCCAGGCGCACAACAAGCGGCGATCGCTGCTGCGTGAGTGCTACCCGGCCTTCCTGGCGGCGTTCCGCGACGCCCGCGGCGGCATCATGCGTCCCGAAGCGCGCGCGATCCTGGCCGCTGCCCCGACCCCTGGAGCTGCGGCCGACCTGTCGGTCGAGCAGATCGTCGATCTGCTGCGCCAGGCCGGGCGGCAACGCCGCCTGATGGCCGAGGCCACCCGCCTCCACCAGGTCCTGATCGCCGAACAGCTGCGCCGGCCGGCGCCGGTTGAGCGGGCCATGGGCCGTCAGGCGGTGGCGCTGCTGCGGGCACTCGATACCGCCTGCGTCAATGCCGACGAGCTCGCCGAGGCCGCCGAAGAGGCTTTTGACCAGCACCCGGACGCCGAGATCATCACCGGCCTGCCCGGTCTTGGACGACTCACCGGCGCCCGGGTGCTCTCGGAGATGGGCGACGACCGCTCGCGGTTCGCCGGCGCCAGATCCCTCAAGGCCTGCGCCGGGTCCGCTCCGGTCACCCGCGCCTCGGGCAGGAGCGTGACTGTGATGCACCGACGCGTCAAGAACCAGCGCCTGGCCACCGCCGGCTACCAGCGGGGCATTCTCGGCGCTGACCGCCTCACCCGGAGCCCGCGCCCACTACCAGCGACGACGTGACGCCGGTGATCCTCACACCGCGGCGTCGCGCAACACCTTCAACCGGCTGCCCGGCTGTCTGCACCACTGTCTGCAAACCCGGCAGTCCTATCGGGAAGCCACCGCGTTCACACCGCGCTCACTTGCCGCAGCTTGACAAGCTAACCGCACGGGATGCCTTGTCCGCCAGCACCAGCAGTTCGGTGGCCTGTAGGGCGCGCAGGACGCCCCCAGATGCGCGCGGGCCTCAGGTCGTGTACTGCGCCGGGCAGCGCGCCCGACACCCACACGATTGCGCCGTCTGGGGCGGAGATGGCCTGCAGGTTCAATCCCGTGCTGCTTGTGTTTTCCTGAGTAGAACGGGCGGTCGGTGGCGATGCGGTCGATCGGGGTGAGGGCATCGTCCAGCGCCAGGTAGAGCAGCCCGTCCTCGACGGCATTGCGTAGCGCTAGGGCGGGCTTGGGTGAACGCGCGGCCGGCAGCTCGACCGTCTCGTTGATGTACCTCCAGGCGGTCGTGGTCGACACACCTAACCTGGCGCCGAGTTCGGCGAACGTCTCGCCCTTGCGTATATAGACCAGCACCGGCAGTGCTTGGCTGCCCAGCGGGCAGTATCTAGGCGATGTGGAATAGAGTGTTCCGTTCTGATAGAGTTTTGGGGACGGATCGTCTTCTCTGGGGTGGGGTCATGGTGCGGACGTTGGATCGCCGGACGTTGAACCGGGCGGCTCTTGAGCGGCAGCTTCTCCTGAAGCGGTCGGGTATGCCGGTCCTGGAGGCGGTCGAGCGGCTTGTCGCGGTTCAGGCGCAGGAGACCAACATGCCCTACATCGGGCTTTGGGCGCGTCTGGACGCCTTCGGGCGGGATGACCTCACCGAACTCCTCTACGGCCGGTCGGTTGTGCGCGGCTCGATCCTTCGCGGGACGCAGCACATGGCGTCGGCCGCCGACTATTCGTGGGTGCGTCCCCTCGTCCAGGAAAGCCTTTTGCGGGGGCGGCGGGCGTCGTTCGGCGGCGTCACCAAGGACTGGGACCTGGACGAACTCGCCGCCGAAGCCCGCAGGCTCCTGAACGGCCGGATCCTCACCCGGCCCCAGCTCGCCCGCGCGCTCGCCGAATGCTGGCCCGACCGGGATCTGCAGGCCCTCGGGTGGTCCGCGCAGGCGCTGGTGTCCGTGGTCCACCCGCCCCCCAGCGGAACCTGGGACAAAGGCGGCGCAACCCCGTTCGCGCTGGCCGAGGAATGGATCGGGAGGCCATTCGGCGAGGAGGGGGCCGACCGCCTGATCCGCCGCTATCTCGCGGCGTTCGGGCCGGCCTCGGTCAAGGACTTCCAGATGTGGTCGGGAATGCGCCGCATGGACGCCACCTTCGAGGAGCTTCGGGCGTCGCTCGAAACCTACCGGGACGAAAGCGGAGCGGAACTCTTCGACCTGCCCGGCGCGCCTCTCCCGGACGCGGACGTCCCCGCGCCGGTCCGGCTCCTCCCGGCGTTCGACAACCTGATTCTCGCTTACGCCGACCGCGGCCGGATGATGACGGACGAGCAGCGCAAGGCCGTGTGCATCGGGTCCATCACCAAGCCGACCCTCCTGGTGGACGGCCGAGTCCACGGCGTCTGGACGCTCAAGCACGACAAGAAGGCCCAGCACGCCGCACTGACCATCGAGCACTTCGCCCCGGTACCGGACGTGCCGGCCGTCGAGCGGGAGGCCGACCGGCTTCTCGGCTTCGCCGCCCCCGGCGCCGGCCACGAACTCCGCCTCGTCCCCTGGTCCTGAACGGACGGCGGGCCCTGGGAATCTACCCATTCCCAGGGCCCTGGTGCCGTCGTATTCACTCACCGGCGTTGTTCGGGTGGCGGATCATTTTGACAGCGCCCGTGTTCTTCCATTGAACTACCGCAGCATGAGAGCCGCGGGCCAGATTCGAACTGGCACTTCGGGTACCTGGGCCCGCCTCCGGGTGGATCCGATGATGAACGGCGAATGCTGAATCTGGAGCGATAGTCTGAGCTTGACGCGGCCGCCTCTGCCGGACTTGGGCCACTCGGGCGCGAATGCCCGAGGGGGGATTCGAACCCCCAGTGTCACCGCTTTGCAGACTGAGCTTCATTCTCAGCTTCGCGCCCTTGCGGGCGCGCTCCCCGCGCTCCAGCGGGGAAGTCTCTAGGGGGGCCTTTCCCGTCCCGGCGGGGCCGGAACGGGAAAGGCCGTTACGCGAACAGGTAGGCGAACACGGCGTCGCCGGCCTGCCGGTCGTCGACCTCCGCCGCGTTGGCCTCTTCACGTGCGTACCGCACCGCGGCCTGCAGCCGGTCGACGCGGTCGCGCAGCTCGTTCACCCGGCGCGCCGGCAGCGCCCCGGAGAACGCCACCTTGGTCCACGTGCCGACGATGACGTCCTCGGTGAACGTCTCGACCTGCGCGGGGTGCTTGTCGGTCGCCTCGTACAGGACGTGCGCCCGCGGCACCTTCTTCGTCCGGGACGTCTCGACCGGGTCGGTGCGCCACACGTCCTGGCTCTCGTCGTAGCTCCACGCCTCGGCGGCGTCCAGGACGGGGAGCTTCTCGATGAGCGCGTTCAGGTCCGTGAGCTGCTTCTCCAGGAAGAGCAGGTAGGTGACCGGCACCCGCGCCAGGATCGTCTGCCCGTCGACCACGATGTCGGCCCGTGCCTCGCCGTTCGCCCAGTCCTTGGTGGCGACCACGTCGAACAGCCGGGTCAGCGACCGCGCGACGTCGCGCAGCGCGTCCTCGGACTTCACCTGCACCTTGGTGGACTCGGGCGGAAGCGTCTCGCCCTCCTCGTCCTTGGCGCGGTAGACGCGCGAAATACCGGAAAGCAGCGCCGGCTTCTGCAGGACGCGGAGAACGTCGGCCAGCTCGCGCTGAGCCCGGCTCTTCACGCCTTTCTCGACGGCGATGATCTGATTGAGCTTTGCCATGGTCGTTTCACCTTCTCCCGTCATGAACGAGTTCCACGCTACTGAACGCGGCCCGCGAACCCCTAACGATTTTTCGCCCATCGGCGACGAGGTGCGAGTGCTGCGGCGGCATGGCAGAATCCCGCGCATGGTGACCGAGGAACTGGTGCAGGTATGGCGGGACGTCATCCAGGGCGACGAGAAGTCGTGGGTGCTGTTCGAGAACGGGACCTGCGTCATCCTGATGGAGCCCGGGGACGACCTGAACGCCCAGGCGATTGAACTGCTGCGCGAGTACGGGCCCGTTCACGCGGGCTCATCGGCCGGTGACTTCGGGACGGTCGATCTGGACGCGGCGCCCGGATGGGCGGTCTACGGGCACCACAACGACGTCCTCACGTATGTCGCTCCGGAAGAGGTCGAGGACGGCGCGAACGATTTGGCCGTCGGTCTTCTCGGCCGGTCCAAGCGCGATCAGGACGGAACCGAACTCACGGTCGTGCATGTGGAGGACAAGCGGCCTCGGTGAATCGCCGTCCTGTGTCGGCGGATGTCGGTACAAATGTCTACGTGGCTGAATGGGACGAGGACGCGTGGGCGCGGTTGCGGGCGGCCGCGCACCGGGGGATCGGGGACGCGGAGGTCCTGCGCGGACGGCCGTTGGGGCCCGTCCTTCAGTACGCCGGCGACGTGCTGCTGGCGGCGTTGACGCAAGGCGGCGAGGTGCGGGAACTCGCCCGCGAATGCGTCGCGGAACTGCGCGGACGTGATCTTCCCGGCGATGCCGAATTGGCCGCCGAACTCGGGGCGGCGCTGGGAATGTGCCAGGCGCCGGAGCGGGCGCCGCTCCCGGTGGATCTGGGTGCGGTGGCGGCCGCCATGGACGATGCATTCCGCGACGCGGGACTCCACGTCGTCGACCTGGAGTGCGGTGACGTCCTTCCGGCGGACGAAGGAAATGGCCTGCCGATTCCCCCGGCCGATCTGCCGGAGAACGAGGAGCTCAGACGGGGAGCCGCCCGTGAATGGCTCGCCGAGCAGGGGTACCGGCCCGTCCCGCGAAGCCTTTAGCGCAGCCGCACGCTGGTGGCCGGGGGCGGGACTTGGC
>NZ_SMKY01000386.1 GCF_004349235.1 Actinomadura darangshiensis
GGGGTCTCCGGGGGTCGAGGGGATCACTACGCGGATCCGGCAGCCGCTCGGCGTGTCGAGGACGGTGATGCCGCCGCCGTGCAGGTCGGTGGCCCAGCTCGCGATGGCGAGGCCGAGGCCGGTGCCGCCGCCGGGGGTGCCGGCGCCGCTCGCGGCGCCGTGGGAGAAGCGTTCGAACACGCGGGCGCGCTCTTCGGGGGGAATGCCGGGGCCTTCATCGGTGACTTCGATGATCAGTGCGCCCGTTGGGTTCGCGGGACGTGCGGTGACGGTGACGGGTTTTCCGGCGCCATGCCGGGCGGCGTTGTCGAGGAGGTTCGCGACGACCTGGTGGAGGCGGTCGCGGTCGGCCATAGCGTGCAGGCCGGGCGTGACGTCCGGTTCGAACACGGCGTCCGGGTGGCTCGCGGCGGCCTCCGCGGTGACGTCGTCGATGAACGCGGCGACGTCGATGTCGGTCACGTCCAGGACGGCGGCTCCGGCCTCGACGCGCGACAGGTCGAGGAGCTGGGTGACCAGGCGTCCGAGCCGTTCGGTCTGGTCGAGGGCCGTTTCGAGGACGTCCGGCGTCGCGGGCGTGACGCCGTCGGCGACGTTCTCCAGGACGGCGCGCAGCGCGCTGATGGGGGTGCGCAGCTCGTGCGAGACGTTCGCGACGAACTCGCGGCGCTGCCGGTCGACCTGGGCGAGGTCGGTGGCCATCCGGTTGAAGGCCTGCGCCAGCTCGCCGACCTCGTCCCGGGACGTGGCGCGCACGCGGCGGCTGTAGTCGCCGCGCGCCATCGCCCGCGCCGCGGCGGTCATCTCGCGCAGCGGCGCGGTCATGCCGTGCGCGAGCAGCTGGATGACGATCAGCGAGATGAGCACGCCGACCGGCAGCGTCTGGCGGGCGCGGAACCCCAGCGGGTACCCCCACAGGACGATCAGGACGGCGACGCAGGCGGTCACGACGACCACGACGCCGAACTTCACCTTGATCGACCGGAGCGGGTCCAGGGGGCGGGGCAGCCTTGCCCACAGCCTGTGGATGACGGCGGTCACGGTGCGGCCTCCAAGCTGTATCCGACGCCGTGGACGGTCCGGATCAGCTCCTGGCCCAGCTTGCGTCGCAGGGCTTTGACGTGGCTGTCGACGACCCGGGTTCCGGACGCGTCCGCCCAGTCCCACACCTGCTCCAGCAGGACGGCGCGGGTCAGGACGGTCCCCTGGTTGCGCAGCAGGCAGGCGAGCAGGTCGAACTCGGTCGGCGTGAGGTGCACTTCGCGACCGTCGCGGCGGACCCGCCGGGCGCGCTGGTCGATCTCCAGCTCGCCGATGCGCGTCGCACCGTCCGCGGCCTCCATGGCGGGCCGTTCGACGCGCCGCAGCACGGCCCGTATGCGGGCGACGAGCTCCCGCATGCTGAACGGCTTCGTCACGTAGTCGTCGGCGCCGACGCCCAGGCCGACCAGCAGGTCCGTCTCGTCGTCGCGGGCCGTCAGCATCAGCACGGGGACGGGACGTTCCGCCTGGACGCGCCGGCAGACCTCCAGCCCGTCGAATCCGGGCAGCATCACGTCCAGCACGATGAGGTGCGGCTCGTAGGCGCGGGCGCGCTCGACCGCGGAGGGGCCGTCGCCGGCCACGTCGACGCCGAAGCCCTCGGCGGCGAGCCGGTCGGCCACCGCTCGCGCGATCGTCGGCTCGTCCTCGACGACGAGGACCCGCGTCTCGTTGCTCACGGCCCGACTCTAGAAGGCCGATATGCGTGCGCCGGGTGTGATTTGTGGAGGACCTGTGAAGATCGGCGGGGCTAGGTCTCCCAGGTGTGGACGGGCTCGTTGTCGCGCATGTGCTCGGCGTAGGCGCGGGTCATCATGCGGAGGGCGTCGTGGCGGTTGACGCCGTGGTCCCGTTCGAGGGTGCCGACGGTGTCCAGCTGCCAGGCCGCGCCGGTCTGGCCGGTGACGCAGCGGCGCTCGATGATGCCGAGGAGGCGGTCGCGCCGGACGGGGTCGACGCCCCAGCGGTCGAGGCCCTCGTGGGCGAGCGGGAGCAGTTTGCGCAGGATCAGTTCGGCGGCGGGCACCTCGCCCATCCCGGGCCAGTAGAGGGTGGAGTCGAGGCCGTCGCGGGCGGCGCGGTGCAGGTTCTCCTCGGCGGTGGCGAAGGACATGCGCGTCCAGACGGGACGGTCGCCCTCGGCGAGCATCCGGACGACGCCGTAGTAGAAGGCTCCGTTGGCGACGACGTCGGCGACGGTCGGCCCGGCCGGCAGGACGCGGTTCTCCACGCGCAGGTGGGGGCGGCCCTTCACCACGGCGTAGATGGGACGGTTCCAGCGGTAGATCGTCCCGTTGTGGAGGGTGAGTTCGCCGAGTTCCGGGATGCCTCCTTCGTCCAGGACGTCCAGAGGGTCCTCGTCGTCGCACAGGGGCAGCAGCGACGGGAAGTAGCGGGCGTTCTCCTCGAAAAGGTCGAAGACGGACGTGATCCAGCGCTCGCCGAACCACACCCGGGGCCGGACGCCCTGCGACTTCAGCTCGTCCGGACGGGTGTCGGTGGCCTGCTCGAACAGGGTGATGCGGGTCTCGTGGAAAAGCCGGTGCCCGAACAGGAAGGGGGAGTTGGCGCCCATCGCGACCTGCGCGCCCGCGATGGCCTGGGCGGCGTTCCAGTAGGCGCCGAACTGGTCGGGGCTGACCTGCAGATGGAACTGGACGCTGGTGCACGCCGCCTCGGGGAGGATCGTGTCGGTGTGCATGTGGAGCGGTTCGGAGCCGTCGATCGCGATGCGCATCTCCTCGCCGCGCGCGGCGAAGATCTGGTCGTTCAGCATCTTGTACCGCGCGTTGGAGGACAGGGACTCCTCGCCGATGTCGGAGCGCCGCAGGGTCGGCAGGATGCCGATCATGAGCAGCCCGCCGCCGACCTCGCGGGCCCGCCCGTCGGCGTGCGCGAGGTGGTCGCGGACCTCGGCCTCCAGTTCACCGGTGCCCTCCCCGCCGAGCTCGCGGGGCGGGATGTTGATCTCCAGGTTGAACTGGCCCAGCTCGGTCGCCCACGCCGGGTCGGCGATCGCCTTGAGGACGTCCGCGTTGCGCATCAGCGGGTCGCCGAGTGAGTCGATCAGGTTGAGCTCGATCTCCAGGCCGATGTGCGGGCGCTCGAAGTCGAACTGGGATTCGCCCAGCATGCGGGCCAGCACGTCGAGGCACCTGCGGACCTTGTCGCGGTAGCGCCGCCGGTCCTCGCCGCTGATGGTGACCGAAGCCACGTCCCTGCCCATGTGTCCGTCCCTGTGCTTCGGAGGAACCGTCATAAAACGGGATGTCCCGGTGAGCGAGGGTGAAAACCCGGCGCGGAATTTCGGGCTCCCCGTTTTGTAACCGACCGGTAGCGTGTGGCTTCGTGCCGGGAAACCGGTACATCCTCCTGGAGTGGACATGCGCATGCGCCCCCGGTCCATCAGGGCCAGGGACACGCTCGTCGCCGCCGTGATCGCCGCGCTCGTCTTCGGCGTCACGGCCGCGGGTGTCGACTTCGCCGTACGCAGCGCCGTCAAGGCCGATCTTCTCCGCGCGACGCAGGTCGACGCCCGCCGAGTCAGCGGCGGCGTCCGCGACGGGACGCTGGAGGGCGCCATCCGGGACGACACCGACGGCCGCATCCTCGTCCAGGTCGTCGAGCCCGGCGGACGGGTCACCAACGCGACACAGGCCGCAACGGACAGACCCCCGGTGAGCAGACTCTGGCCGTCGAGCAACATGCGGGTGCGGGACTTCACCGAGTGCCACGGCTCCCGGCCGGGCCGCGAATGCTACGTCGTGGAGGCCATCCGGGTCAGCACCGCGCCCGACTCCGTCGTCGTGTACGCGTCGGAGCGGATGCCGTCCTACCTGGTGAGCGGCCTGCTGGAGGGGGTGCTCGGCGGCTGCGTCCTGCTGCTCGCCGGGATCGTCGCGTGGATCACCTGGCGCGTCGTCGGCCGCACGCTCGGCCCCGTCGAGGCGATCCGCGTGCAGCTCGCCGAGATCAGCGCCACCGACCTGAGCCGGCGCGTCCCGCAACCCGCCGGGCAGGACGAGATCGCGCAGCTGGCCCGCACCGCGAACGAGACGCTCGACCGGCTGGAGCGGGCCGTCGCGCGGCAGCGGCAGTTCGCCTCCGACGCGTCCCACGAGCTGCGCACCCCGATCGCCGGGCTGCGCGCCAACCTGGAGGACGCGTCCATGCACCCGGACGACAACGACCTCCCGGCCGTCGTCACGTCGGCGCTGCGCGACACCGACCGGCTGGAGTCGATCGTCACCGACCTGCTGCTGCTCGCCCGCATCGGCACCGGCGGGACCAGCGTGCAGGAGCCGATCGACCTGGGCGCGCTGGCGGAGGCCGAGGTCCGCCGCCGCGCCTTCGCCCTGAAGATCACCACCGAGGCCGTGCGCGGCGTCCGGGTGCGCGGGGTGCGCATGCAGCTCGTCCGGCTGCTGGGCAACCTGCTGGACAACGCCGAACGCTACGCCGACTCGTCCATCAAGGTGGAGGTGACCAGGGCGGACGGCCTGGCGCTGCTCACCGTCACCGACGACGGCGCGGGCATCGCGCCGGGCGACCGGGAGCGCGTCTTCGAGCGCTTCACCCGCCTGGACACCGCCCGCAGCCGGGGCGCCGGCGGCACGGGGCTCGGCCTCGCGATCGTCCGCGAGATCGCGCAGGTCCATGGCGGGACGATCCGGATCGAGGACCACGCCGCCGGCGCCCGCTTCGCCCTGCGCCTGCCCCTGGAATGACGGAAGGGCCGTCCGATCGCTCGGACGGCCCTTCCCGCAAGACGTCAGGCGCGGACGGCCTGGACCTCCAGCTGGATGTCGACCTTGTCGCTGAGCAGGGCCTTCTCGCCCTTCAGCGGGACGTTGAACTCGATGCCCCAGTCCTTGCGGTTGATCGAGACCTCGGCGGAGAAGCCGGCGCGCGTCCCGCCCCACGGGTCCTCGGCGACGCCGTTGAACTCGACCGCGAGGCTGAGCGGACGGGTGACGTCCTTGATCGTCAGCTCGCCGTCCAGGAAGTACTCGCCGCCCTCTTCCCGGACACCGGTGGTCGCGAACGTCATGGTCGGGTACTTCTCCACGTCCAGGACGTCGGAGGTCCGCACGTGCGCGTCCCGGTCGGGGTTGCGGGTGTCGATCGAGCCGACCTTGATCTCGGCGACGGCCGTCGACGCGGCCAGGTCGCCGGCGATCTGCACGGACCCGGTGAAGTCGGTGAACGTGCCGCGCACCTTGGTCATCAGGTGCCGGATCACGAAGGTGACCTCGGAGTGCCCGGGGTCGATGTTCCAGGTTCCGGCGGTCAGCTCGGGGGCGACGGCGGCGATGCTCATGAGATCTCCTCGGCTAGTTCTTGAAACTTCAACGACCTGTCGAAGGTTAGTTGAGGGTTCAAACACGTGTCAATCCCCGCTTGTTCCCGGCCGCCCCGACTAACCCCCCGCAACTCGCCCGGCACACCGTGCAACCCCACCGGGCCCTCGTGCGTAGACAGCGGGCACAGAGGCGAGCCGGAGCCCCCTCCGGCGGATCACTTGGAGTCTTCGTGAGCGACGAACCACCGCGCGCCGCCGGCCGGACGGCCGCGCCCGCCCTTCTTCTCGGAGCTGCCCTGCTCCTGACGGGATGCGGCGGACAGGACAAGGGCGCGCACGCCGGCGCGTCCCCGGCGGGCGGCACGGAGAAGCTGCCCCAGGCCACCACCTACACGACGCTGAACGACCTGCCGCGGGACGCCGCCCCGTCCGCCAAGGGCGACGGCACGGTGGTGCACCCGAACGACACGGTCCCGGTGTCGGCCAAGCCCGGCGCCCCCGCCATGGCGGAGCTGCCGAGCACCCAGCTCAAGGGTCCGACCTGGGTGCCCGTGCTGGAGAGCCGCCCCGGCTGGCGGCGCGTGCTGCTGCCGAGCCGCCCCAACGGCGTGACGGGCTGGATCCCCGACTCCGGCCTCAAGGCGGCGCGCAGCACCAGCGCCATCAAGGTCGACCTCGGCGACCGCAAGCTCACCCTCACCCGCGCCGGCCGCAAGGTCGGCACCTGGCCGGTGGCGGTCGGCGCGCCGAAGACGCCCACCCCCACCGGACGGACGTTCCTGCTCGCCTCCCTCGCCCCCGAGAAGCCGACCTACAGCCCGCTGATCCTGCCGGTCGGCGCCCACTCCGCCACCCTGGACACCTTCGGCGGCGGCCCCGGGACGGTCGCCTTCCACGGCTGGCCGTCCAAGTCGGTGTTCGGCAAGGCCGTCACGCACGGCTGCGTGCGCGTCCCCGCGGGCGCGCTGAAGCAGCTCTCCAAGGTCCCGCTCGGCACGTCCGTCCAGATCACGGACTGACGCCCCAACCCCCGCAACAGAACCCCCAAAGGAGAAACATCGTGCGTTTGCAGGCACTCACCAGGTGCGCGGCCGTCGCCGGCGCGCTGGCCCTGCCGCTCACCCTCGGCGCCACCGCCGCGTCCGCCACGAGCGGCGGCACCGGCGCGGCCTTCGCGATCTCCGCCACCGGCCCGGTCGCGATCCCGGCGACCCCCTCCGTGGCGTCCTCGGGACAGCAGCCCGTCCGCAAGAGCGTGGCCGAGCTGCCCGCCAACCCGCTCGTCCGGGCGCGGATCCTGAACGCCGCCGCCTGGTCCGGGCACGGCCGCGCCTCCGTCGTGGACCTGAACGTCGCCAAGATCGGCCTCTCCGCCCACGTCGTCACGGCCAAGTGCGAGAACGGCAACGGCGTCTCCCACCTGACCAAGGCGACACTGCAGGGCCGCACGCTGAAGCTCGACGCGTCGCCCAACACCACCGTCACCGCCGACCTGAAGGGCCTCGGCAATGCCACGGTGACGCTGAACAAGCAGGTCCGCGACAAGGACGGCAACCTCACCATCACCGCCATCGAGGTGAGCGCGACCCTCGCTGGCAAGACCCAGACGCTGAGCATCGCGTCCGCGACCTGCGGCAAGGCCGGCGACCACCCCGGCGAGCCGGGCGAGCCGGGCGAGCCGTCGACCCCGGGCAGCCCGTCCTCTCCGGCGACCCCGCCCGGCGAGGCCC
>NZ_SMKY01000387.1 GCF_004349235.1 Actinomadura darangshiensis
CCCGCATCCCGCACCCGAGGATGAACAGCATGTCGGGCCCCGGAATCACCATCGCGACGACCGAGGTCACGAAGAAGACCACAAGCAGATGAGACTCAACCGGCATACCACCGATCATCACACGCCCACCAGACCAGAACCCCACGCGCCTCTCCCGTCAGGGCACCACGGCGCCGCCGCCGGCGGGGCCGGGCGATCGTCCGCCGCGACGATCGCGAAGGGCCCTTGCTTCCGAACAGTCCGGAAGCAAGGGCCCCGCCGGTTTCAGCCTGGGTTGCTCATCCGGCGCGCAGGGACACGTCCGAGGTCTTGACGTAGCCCATCCGGTGGCCGATCTGGATCTGGTAGTAGGCGGTCTTCCCCTGCACCATCACGTGTTCGCTCAGGTTGAAGGTCTTGGCGTAGTAGTACTGGCCGCGGCTCCCGCCGCTGACCGCATAGCCCTGCCCGCCGGTGAACTGGTAGGGCAGCGCTGAGATCTGCTGCACCGGCACGTTCTTCGGGTACGCCGATGCTTCAGGGAGAGGCCACCCGTAGACCGGTACGGAGCCGACGCCGGGCCGGGGGACCGCCACGATGCCCTTCACGGGGACCGAAGCCGGTGCCGAGGCCGGGTCGTGGAACCATGCGCGCTGCCCCAGGTACCAGATCGCCGTCCAGTCGCCCTGCCGGCCTGCCGCCAGGAATCGCTGGCCGGCCGCGGCGTGCGCGCCCATGTCCGCCACGTCCATCGTGGCGGTGCCGTCGTTCGTCGTGTGCATGGCGACGTCCTTGACCAAGGGCGCGGACTCGTTCGGCGCCGTTCGCAGGACGACCGCCGATGAACCGTGCTCCGGGCAGGGAGTGCCGGAGCCGGCCTTGTCGCAACCCGTGAAGGGCACGGTGTTGGCGGCGTACTCCGGGCGGATCATCACCATGCCGGTCGAACCGGCTTTCGCCGTGCCCTTCAGCGGCTTGCCGAGAAGATCGAAGTAGTGCGTCCAGTCCCAGTACGGACCGGGGTCCACATGCTGCTGCGCGACGGCGCCCGTCGTCTGACCGGGCACCATGTCGTGGCCGAGGATGTGCCCCCGGTCGAGGGGGATGTCGTACCGGGCCGCGAGATAGCGGACGAGCTGGGCCGAACTGCGGTACATCGCCTCGGTGTACCAGGTGCCGCCCTGGGCGAGGACGCCCTCGTGCTCCACGCCGATGGAGGTCGTGTTGACGTACCAGTTGCCCGCGTGCCATCCGATGTCCTTGGCCCGCAGGTGCTGGGCGACGGCGCCGTCGGCGGACCGGATCGTGTAGTCCCAGGCGAGGTAGTTCTTGTCCTGGGCGAGTTGCAGCGACTGGTCGTAGGTGGCCTCGGTGTCGTGGATGACGATGTACTTGATCTTCGTCGTCCGAGGACGTTGTGAGATGTCGTGGTTGCCGTACTTGGTGGAATCGTTGGGGTCGAGCTGGACATACGGCGAGGGGACCCAGCTGCAGTCGAGGGCGGCCGGGCAGTCGGCTTCGGACGCCTGCCGCTTCACCCGGGCCGGGGCGCGCAGGGCGGGCTGGGCGCTGAGCCGAAGCGCCTCCCCGTCGTCGGTCCTGCGCGCCGCGCCGCTGCGCATGACCGAGTAGACCTGCTCGGCGAACCATCGGCCGCCGGTGCGGGGGCTCGACGCCGTGGGGGACGCGCCGCCTGAGGCGGTGCCGTAGGCGGCCAGCGCGTCCTGCCAGGCGGCGGGGTTCTGACTCAGCGGGTGGTGCAGAGCGCGCTGGTACGCCGCGAGAAGGGCGGCTCCGCCGACGATGTTCGCCGCCGGATCCGTGCGCAGCCGGGTGACCGGGATCCCGGTCCGACGCGCCGCCTGCTGGAGCGACCGGGAGGCGGGGCTCTTCGCGGGGGTGATTCGCGGAGCGGCGATCCGCCGGTCGCCCTCGCCCCGAGGGTCACCCGTGCCGTTCTCGATTCCGCGGACGGCACGCGTCAGCGTCCCGTCGACGAGGTGCATCGGACCGTACCCGGCGCTGACGCTCGGGTGCCCGGCGTTGGCGTTCCATCCGGATTCCAGGTACGAGACGGCGAGGAGCAGTGATTCGGGGACGTGATAGGCCTTCGCCGCCCGGGCGAAGTTCTGCTGGCGGGAGGGATGGGCAGAGGTCGTCGCGGCGAGTGCGGCCTGCGCCGCGGGCTGCAGCTCGTGGCTCTGCTGTTGGGAGGCGAGTACGGCCGTCAACGTGGCGGCGGCGACGGTCGACACGACCAGCACGCCGACCAGACGGCTTCGAGGTTTCAACAATGGAGGACTTCCGGTAGAGGTGCTTGCGGGAATGCCGGTGTGGACCGACCGTCCGCCCGCCGGGTGATTCCGCAAGCCGGCGCCCCGAACCGTCACGCCGCGCCGGAAGCCTCGCGGTCGACGGCGATGCCGGCGGTCAGCACTCGATGACGTTGACGGCCAGGCCGCCGCGGGACGTCTCCTTGTACTTGTCGAGCATGTCGCGGCCCGTGTCGCGCATCGTCTTGATGGCCTTGTCGAGGGAGACGAAATGGCGGCCGTCGCCGCGGAGGGAGATGCGGGCGGCGCTGATGGCCTTGATGGCGCCGACCGCGTTGCGCTCGATGCAGGGGACCTGGACCAGGCCGCCGACGGGGTCGCAGGTGAGGCCCAGGTTGTGTTCGATGCCGATCTCGGCGGCGTTCTCGACCTGTTCGGGGGTGCCGCCGAGGACCTCGGTGAGGCCGGCGGCGGCCATGGAGCAGGCGGAGCCGACCTCGCCCTGGCAGCCGACCTCGGCGCCGGAGATGGAGGCGTTCTGCTTGAACAGGACGCCGATCGCGCCGGCGGTCAGCAGGAACCGGACGACGCCGGCGTCGTCGCAGCCGGGAACGAAGCGGTCGTAGTAATGCAGGACGGCCGGGATGATGCCGGCGGCGCCGTTCGTGGGGGCGGTGACGATGCGGCCGCCGGCGGCGTTCTCCTCGTTGACGGCGAGGGCGAAAAGGGTGACCCAGTCCATCGCGTGGAGTGGGTCGGACGGCTTTTCGGCGGAGAGCTGGCGGTGCAGCTGGGGGGCGCGGCGGCGAACCTTGAGGCCGCCCGGGAGGAGGCCCTCGCAGCCGCAGCCCCGGGTGACGCAGGCGCGCATCACGTGCCAGAGGTTCAGGAGGCCCTCGTGGATCTCGGCCGATGTGCGGCCGAACGCCTTCTCGTTCTCCAGCATCAGGGCGGAAATGGACAGGCCCGTCTCGCGGCAGCGGTCGAGGAGTTCGGCGGCCGTGTCGAAAGGGTGGGGGAGGACGGTGTCGTCCGGCTTGATGCGGTCGGCGCCGGTGGCGTTCTCGTCCAGGATGAA
Organism: Actinomadura darangshiensis; assembly: GCF_004349235.1. Taxonomy (GTDB): domain Bacteria; phylum Actinomycetota; class Actinomycetes; order Streptosporangiales; family Streptosporangiaceae; genus Spirillospora; species Spirillospora darangshiensis. Next base: position 3,331 of record NZ_SMKY01000387.1, read on the forward strand.
ACCGCCGCCGACCGAGTAGTAGACCTTCTCGCGCAGTTCGTCGCCGGACGCGTTGAAGGCCGTGAAGCGCATTCCGTTGGGGTGGCCGGGCAGCGATTCCTTGCGTTCGAAGACGAGATGCTCGTTGACCACGAACGGGATGTCGTGGTCGCCGAAGAGCCGCAGCCGGCCGCTTTCGCGGACCGCGACGAGGCGCGAGTCCACGGTGTCGACGTCGACCAGTTCGGGTTTGTCGCCTTCGAGCCCGAGGATGACGGCCTTGTCGCTTCCGTGGCCCTTTCCGGTGAGGCCGAGGGAGCCGTAGAGAACGACCTCGACGGAGGCCGTCTTCTCCAGGAGGCCGTCCTGGTCCAGGCCGCGGGCGAAACGGTGCGCGGCCGCCATCGGTCCGCCGGTGTGGGAGGACGACGGGCCGATACCGATTTTGAACAGGTCGAAAACGCTGATGGCCATTCGCTACCTCGTTGTAGCCGTGCCCCCTCCCGGGGACGGGAGGGGGCACCTAGACGTCACAGGTCGGGATACAGGGGATGCTTGTCGGCGAGTGCCTTCACGCGGGCCGCCAGGGCGTCGCGGTCGAAGGACGGCTGCAGGGCCAGCGCGATGACGTCCGCGACCTCGGTGAAGTCCGCGGCGCTGAAGCCGCGGGTGGCGAGGGCGGGCGTGCCGATCCGCAGGCCGGACGTGACCATCGGCGGGCGCGGGTCGTTCGGCACCGCGTTGCGGTTGACCGTGATGCCGACGTCGTGCAGGCGGTCCTCGGCGTCCCGTCCGGTGAGCTCGGAGTCCACCAGGTCGACCAGGACGAGGTGGACGTCCGTCCCGCCGGTGAGCACCTTCACGCCGGCCTTGGCCGAGTCGTCGGCGAGCAGCCGCTCGGCCAGCAGCCGGGCGCCCTCGACGGTGGCCGCCTGCCGGGCCTTGAACTCCTCCGACGCGGCGATCTTGAGCGCGACGGCCTTCGCGGCGATCACGTGCTCCAGCGGGCCGCCCTGCATGCCGGGGAACACCGCCGAGTTGATCTTCTTGCCGTACTCCTCGCGGGCGAGGATCAGGCCGCCGCGCGGGCCGCCGAGCGTCTTGTGCGTGGTGGTCGTGACGATGTCCGCGTGCGGGACGGGCGAGGGGTGCAGCCCCGCCGCGACCAGCCCCGCGAAGTGCGCCATGTCGACCATGAGCAGCGCCCCGACCGAGTCGGCGATCTCCCGGAACGCGGCGAAGTCGAGCTGCCGCGGGTACGCCGACCAGCCCGCCACGATCATCTTCGGCCGGTGCTCGGCCGCGAGCGAGGCGACCTCGTCCATGTCGACCAGGCCGTCCTCGTCCCGGACGTGGTAGGGCACCACGTTCAGGACCTTGCCGGAGTAGTTCAGCCGCATCCCGTGCGTGAGGTGCCCGCCGTGCGCGAGGTCGAGGCCGAGGATCGTGTCGCCGTGCTGCAGCAGCGCGAAGTAGACCGCCGTGTTGGCCTGCGCCCCGCTGTGCGGCTGGACGTTCGCGTGGTCGGCGCCGAACAGCGCCTTGGCCCGGTCGATGGCGAGCTGCTCGGTGACGTCGACGTGCTCGCAGCCGCCGTAGTAGCGCCGCCCCGGGTAGCCCTCGGCGTACTTGTTGGTCAGGACGGAGCCCTGCGCCTCCAGCACCGACACCGGCGCGAAGTTCTCCGACGCGATCATTTCGAGGGTCTCCTGCTGCCGCCGCAGCTCCGCGCCGACGGCCTCGGCGACCTCGGGGTCGACCGCGGCCAGCGAGTCGTGCAGCGGGCTCATGCTTCCTCGATCAGCTTGTCGTAGGCGGCGGAGTCGAGCAGGTCGCCCGGCTCGTCCGAGATCCGGACCTTGAAGATCCAGCCCTCGCCGTACGGGTCGTCGTTGATGACCTTCGGCTCGTCCACCACGGCGCCGTTGATCGCGGTGATCTCGCCGCTGACGGGGGAGTAGAGGTCGCTGACCGACTTGGTCGACTCCACTTCGCCGCACGGCTCGCCCGCCTCGACGGCGTCGCCCTCGGACGGGGTCAGCTCGAGGTAGACGATCTCGCCGAGGGCGTCGGCGGCGTGCGCGGTGATGCCGACCGTGACGATGCCGTCCTCGCCGCCGAGGCCCGACACCCACTCGTGCTCCTCGCTGTAGCGGAGCTCCTCCGGAACGCTCACGATCACTTCTCTCTTTCAGGAAGAACGCTTGTAGAACGGCAGGGACACCACGTCGACCGGCTCGGGCCGGCCGCGGACGTCCACGGCGAGGCCCTCCTCCTCGACACCGCTGTCGAGGTACGCCAGGGCGATCGGCGTGCCCAGTGTGGGCGACGGGGCGCCGCTCGTCACGACCCCGCACGGCGCGCCGCCGGACGTGACGACCTGGTACCCCTTGCGGGGTGCGCGGCGCCCGCGCGCGACCAGTCCCACGAGCCTACGGCCCGGTGGGGTCTGCGCCTGCGCGGCCAGGGCCGTCTTCCCCACGAAATCGCCCGGCTTGTCCAGCTTCACGACACGGCCGAGGCCCGCCTCGAACGGCGTGGTCTCGCCGGTCAGCTCGTTCCCGTACAGCGGCATGCCCGCCTCCAGGCGCAGCGTGTCGCGCGCCGACAGCCCGGCCGGGACGACCCCGTCCACGGCGGCGAGCGCCTGCCACAGCGCGACGGCGTCGGACGCGTCCACGAACAGCTCGAACCCGTCCTCGCCGGTGTACCCGGTGCGGGCGATGAGCGCGTCGACACCGGCGACCCGTCCCGCGAGGATCGCGTAGTACTTCAGCCCGGCCAGCGGCGCGTCGGTGAACCCTTCGAGGATCGCCTGGGAGCGCGGCCCCTGCAGGGCGATCAGCGCGTACGAGCCGGACCGGTCGTCCACCGCGGCCTCGAACTGCGCGGCCCGCTCGACCAGCGCCTCCCGGACGACGGCGGCGTTCGCGGCGTTCGCGACCACCATCCAGGTCTCGTCCGCGAGCCGGTAGACGATCAGGTCGTCGAGGACGCCGCCGTCGTGGCCGCAGATCATCGTGTAGCGGGCCTTGCCGACCGGCATCGGCGCCAGGTTGCCGACCAGCGCGAAGTCCAGCGCGGCGCCCGCGCCCGGACCGGAGAGGAAGATCTCCCCCATGTGCGACAGGTCGAACAGCCCGGCCCCGGTCCGGACGGCCTGGTGCTCGGCGGTCTCACTGGCGTAGCGCAGCGGCATCAGATAGCCCGCGAAGTCGACGAGATTGGCGCCGAGGCCCTCGTGGACGTCGTGCAGCGGCGTCTTCTTCGCGGTCGGATCGGCGGACATGGGTTCGGCTCCTTCGTCGCGGGCGCGCGTGGTCCATCGTCCCACTCGCACACCGGGCGTCTCGGTGCCTCCCCCTCTGTCATCGGCGCCTGAGAGCTTCACCCGCCTGCGCGGCGGGCTTTCACCTTCGGCGGGGGACCGGGGTCCCCGCTTTCCAGAGGTCGCCTGGCCCGTGCGGTCCGTGGGCCTGAGAGGTTCCGGGGAGGATTTGCTCCTTCGGCGTCCCCCACCGGCTGCAAGGGACTCTCCCGCACGGGATATCGGCTATCGACAGAGGCTAGCAGTGCTTTCGCCACACTCACCAGCCGCGGCTAGTCCCCTTTCGCGGACGGCGGGGCGGACATCGACTTCACGCAGGTCTGCAGGGCCGCCTTGATCTTCTCCAGCTCCTTGGGGTCCGGGGTCCGCGTGGGGTTGGGG
>NZ_SMKY01000388.1 GCF_004349235.1 Actinomadura darangshiensis
GTGCTTTCTCGGGTGCCTCGGCGCCGGGCGCGGGTGGGAGTTCGCCGGGCTCGGGGTCGCGTTCGCCGACGTCGGTGGTCTTGGCGGTGCCATCCTGCGGGGCGCCGTTCCGCGGGGCTCCGTCCTCACTCTCGCCGTCACCAGTGGGGGACTCGGTCTCGGACTCGCCGGTCTCCGATCCCTTCTTCTCCTGGTCCTCGGTGCCGACCTTGTTGTCGGCGGGCGGATCGGTGGAGGTGCCTTCGTCGGTTCCCTGATCCCGGTCGCCGCCCTGCTCGTTGCCTTGCTCACCGCCCTGTTCGGTGCCGTTCTTGGGCCGCCCGGGGAATTCGACGCCGGCGGCGCGGTAGCTGTCGAGGCGAGGGGTCCTGCTGCCGGTTTCGGTGCCGCTCGTGGCGGGTGGCTGCTCGCCGGTGCTCGGCGGGGTGGGCTTGTCGCTTGTCTCGGGGCCCTTGCCGGGTCCACCGGGGTTGTCGAAGCCCACGCTCGTGGTCCTTCCATCGAGGGGAGCGGACCGTCATGGGGGGATGGACGCGACGGTTCGCCGGGTGTGTCCCTTGACGCGCGGGGCTGACGCCAGGAGCACACCGGCCACTATGTAATCGCGCACGCGCGAACTTTGCACGTGCGGAAATCGATCGCTCGGCGCCTGATGTCCGATTTACGCTTAGTTTCGGGTCTCAGGACGCTATTTCGTTCATGATCACGACTGACACCTGATGATCGATGGTCTGGCGAAGTTTGATCAACGAATGTGACGATGTCCTGTTTAGTATATTTGATGGCTCAATGAGTAGTTCTTGGATGGCATGACCGCTCGGATACGACTTCGGCCCTTGACTCGGGTCAGGTGCCGTGCGGGAGATTCCGCACCGGCCGGAAGTGGCGAAGTACGTGGTGCCGCCGGGACCGGCCTGCCAACCTCGATCAGGTGACCGACAGAACCGATGCCGTCGCGGAGATGGCCTTCGCCGCCGTGCGGGAACTGGTGAACCCCGATCCGTTCGCGCCCCCGGAGGGACACGGCACCAGCCGGCTGTACGACCGGGTCTTCGCGGCGAACCCCCATCTGGAGCCCCAGTGGCGGTCGCTGTCCGGCGACGACGGCTGGCAGAACGGCTCCGCTCTCCAGTTCCGGTTCGCGACCGTCCGGCTCCAGCGCGCCGGATGGATGTACAGGGACGGCAAGAGATGGTGGGCGACCGGGCTCGGACGCGCCGCCCTGGCCGAACACCCGGACCCGGTGGCCTTCTACCGCGAAGCTCGCAAGGCGTACGGCACCTGGAAGCGCAACAAGGTCCGCTTCGAGGACGCCGTCGAATACCTGGAGGCGCTGCCGGATCGGGCATGGGCGTCGGCGGCGGACGTGGCGTCCGAGACCGGTGTCGACGGGACGGCACTGGTCAGGCTGCTTCGCGGAAGCAGACCCGAAGGCTGGCACCGCCTGCTCGCCGCCGACGGGACCCTGCCGCGCGAGGCGCACCTCACCGAGCCCGAACGGGACGAATGGCTGCGCCTGCTGGACGACGACTCCGTCCCCATGGTGGCCGGACGAGCCGACGCGCAGCACCGGCAGCCCGCCGCCGACCTCCGCATGATGACCGCCCCCGACGGCGATGAGGAGACAAGCTCCCGGCGTGCCTGGCTCGTCCGGGCGTCCAACCTGCCCGACGGGAACCTGATCGGCGACCTGTGGCTCGCCGACGGGAGATGCTCACTGCCTGCATCCCGGCTGCGGGACCTGCCACAGGGAACGGCGCTCCAGCAGGTCGAGCAGGCGATGCGCGAGGACTACTCCGACATCGGCCCCCAGGACCGCGCTAGGCAGGCGGCCGAGTACCACGCCTTCCTGTCCCGTATGGACGAGGGCGACCTCGTCGTCACCAACGACGGCGCGAAGGTCTACCTCGGCACGGTCACCGGCCCTCCGTCCTTCGTCAGCAGCGTCGGCGGGCATGCCAACCTGCAGCGGCCCGTGGACTGGCGCAACGCCGACGATGCCATCGACTACGACCGACTCCCCGACGAGTTCTCCGTCCTTGTCGGAAACCCCGACGCCGAGGTCGTCGAGCTGACCGCGTTGGTGCCGGAAACTCGAGAAACTGCTGGGCGACGAACCAGTCGACGTCGCCCGGCGGGCGATGCGCCTCCCCGACGCGACCGGAGACCTCTCCGACGACCTCCTGGTCGACAGGGAATGGCTGCAAGAATGCGTCGAGCTGCTCCGCGAGCGGCCCCAGCTCATCTTCTACGGTCCGCCCGGCACCGGGAAGACCTACCTGGCGCGGCGCCTCGCCCGCCACCTCACCGCCGGCAGGCCGGAATGCGTCCAGCTCGTCCAGTTCCACCCCGCCTACTCCTACGAGGACTTCTTCGAGGGCTACCGTCCGGCGAAGTCCGACGACGGGACGATCTCGTTCGACCTCGTGCGCGGCCCGTTCCGCCGCCTGGTCAGCGCCGCGCTCGCGCACCCGGGCCGCCCCTACGTCCTCATCATCGACGAGATCAACCGCGGCAACCTCGCGAAGATCTTCGGCGAGCTGTACTTCCTGCTGGAGTACCGGGGCGAACCCGTCAACCTGCTCTACGGCTCCGAAGGCGACCAGGGCTTCACCCTGCCGCGCAACGTCGTGATCATCGGCACGATGAACACCGCCGACCGCTCCATCGCCCTCGTGGACGCGGCCATGCGGCGCCGCTTCTGGTTCCTTGAACTCCACCCGGACGAGCCGCCGACCAGCGGCATCCTCCTGCGCTGGCTGCAGGAGAGGGACCTCGGCGACGAACCGGCCCGGCTGCTCACCGAACTCAACACCCGCATCGAGGACCGCGACTTCAGAATCGGCCCGTCCTACCTGATGCGCGACAGCGCCGCCACCGAGACCGGCCTCGCGCGGATCTGGCGGACCCAGATCCTCCCCCTGCTGGAGGAGCACCACTACGGCGACGGCACCGACGTCCACGACCGGTACGGGCTGGACGCGCTGCGACGGCGGCCGACATGACCGTCGTCCACCTCCGGGAGAGCGACTCCTGGACGGAGCACGAACTCACCGCGGAACAGGCCGCGACCCTGGCCGCGGCCGATCTCGTCCGCGTCGCTCCCGGCCCCCGCCCCGGGCTCTGGAAACTCCGCGACAACGGCCTCGTCGGCGCCGCCCGGACCGGCCCCGCACACGACCCGGTGGAGATCCGCGTCCGACCGAAAACGCCGATCGACCGCCTGTTCCACCTCCTCGGCTACGCGCAGAAGCCGCGAGGCTGGCGGCGGGAGGAGGTCGATGCCGGTGAGCGGACCGAACTACTGCCCGCGCTCGCCCACGCGTTCGCGCGCTCCGCCGAACGGGCCCTGAGCCAAGGCGTCCTCCTCGGTTACCGGGAGAAGGAGGAGGCCCTACCCGTCGTGCGCGGCCGCATACGGGTAAAGGAGCAGATCCAGCGGCGCCACGGTTTCCCCGTGCCGGTCGAGGTGCGATACGACGACTACACCGCCGACATTCCCGAGAACCGGCTGCTGCTCGCGGCGACCCACCGGCTGCTGCGCCTGCCGGGCGTCCCGCCGGGCACCCGCAGGCTTCTCCGCCGCCTGCCGCTGAGGCTGGACGGCGTGGAACGGCTCACTCCAGGCCCTCCGCCGCCCGCTTGGACACCATCGCGGCTCAACGCCCGCTACCACACCGCGCTCGGGATCGCGGACCTCGTATTGCGCGGCGCGTCCTGCGAACTCGACGACGGCACCACCGTCCGCGTGGACGGGCTGATGCTGGAGATGTGGCGCGTCTTCGAAGACTTCCTCTGCGTCGCCCTCGCCGAGGCACTCCGACCGCACGGGCACGGCGTGCGGCTCCAGGACACGCGCCACCATCTCGACCGGGCCCATCGCGTCCGGCTACGTCCCGACCTCGTCCTCGACACCGGCGACGGGCGCCCCTTCACCGTCGTGGACGCCAAGTACAAGACCGGAACCACACCCCAATCGGACCTCTACCAGGTGCTCGCGTACTGCACGGCGATGAACCTGAACCGCGCCTACCTGGTGTACGCGTCCAAGACCGAGACGTACACCCACGTCATCGCGGGCAGCGAAGGCGTCCAGATCGTGGAGACCGCACTCGACCTGTCAACATCCCCAGAAGCACTGCGCGCCCAGATCACCGAACTCGCCCACCGCATCGCCACCGACCTGCCGACCTGACCACTCGCACTCGAACTGACCGCCTTGACCCGTGTTCCATCTCGGCGGCTACGGCGGCGCAATGAACCGCGTGTTCACCGCGGCCGGCTTCGTCGCCACCGGCCTGGCCCTGCGCACATCTCGCGGCGACCCACACATCCAAGGAGGATCTGCGGGTCGCCAGGGACAGTGAGCTCACCGACCGCTACGCCAAGGCCACGCCCACCAACCCTGCCGCTTCAGCGGCGCAGCCGCTTTCTCTGAGCGGAGCGCGTTCGCAAATCCCTCTCGCCGGTGCGTCGCACTATCTGCCATTCCTCAATAGGCGAGACCTCGTGTTTCGTCGCGGTGCTATGTGTGGAAGCCTATTGCGCCGCGGCAGGGGTTCGCGGATCGTGATCAATGAACGATGGCCTGGTTCGCAGACAACTCAGGAGGTGACCGATGGGATCGGTCCGACGCGGAATCGGCTTCGTGATCGGGATGGTGGCCGTGCTGGTGATCGGCCTGGCCGTCGCCGCCCCGGCCGTCGCGACGACCTCGACCTGGAGCTTGAACGACATCGGCCAGAAGTTCTGCGTCCCTCAGAACGGCACGAAGAGCTACCTGCTCGTACAGGTAAGCGGGACGTGGACGTCCACCATCACGTACGGTGTCAGGAATCTGCCGCCCGGTTCGTCCGGCACCGTGGGGACGATTCCGCCCGGCAGCAATGACACGTCCACGATCAACGGCTTCATAGGGGTCACCTACGCTGCCGCCCCGGTGGGCGACTATCACGCCGAAGTGTGGGCGACCGACGGCGATACCACCCAGACAACGCCTGTCCTGCTCCGCTACGGAACCGGCAGCGCCTGCTGGTGACCCGCTCTTTGTATCGCCGCCGATCTCCACGCTTGACCAGAGGTCGACCCGTCCGCGACAGTATGGTTACTGAGCCGCCTTGGCATGTCGCACAGCCAGCCATTCCTTGGTGTAGGTCGTGGCTTCCTCGATGAACTGCTCTAGACCGGCCCCGTCAAAGTCGGACTCGGTGACGATGTAAAGCAGGATGTAGACCTCTGCGTGGAGGGCCGCTGTCAGGTCGTCCGGCACTTCTTTCTTGAGAGGGGGAGCGTCGACGGCTCGGCGGATCAAGTCCTCAGCGACGAGCGTGTCGATTAGATCCGCGTCTTCCTCGGCCTTGATCCGCAGATCGGCGACGAAGCGGACGATGTCGCCGACGGTGTAGGTCGGCGAGAACCTGCGGCGCACCGCGACGTTGAACGCCCCGTACAGCAGCGACATGTACCCCGCCGCCGTCTCGTCGTCCTTCTGGAGGTCGTCCCGCAGCGCCACCCACGCCTCGGGCCCCTCCAACAGGAACGCCCGCAACGCCAGAACGTTTCCCTCGCCAATCTGAACCGCCGAGTAATCCATTACTCAAGCATTTCCTCTGCATCAGCCCGTACTTGAGACAGAAAGGCGTCAAGTTCTTCTTCGTTGTAGCGGGCCTGGGCGGTCAAGGCGGCAAGCAGCATGATTTGGTGGCGGATGACGGCTTTGCCGTCGATGCCTGCAATCGTTCCCTTGCCGAGTGCGTGCAGGATAATCTGCTCGGCAATGTTGGGGTCGATCGCGTCTGGCGCTTCCTCGCTCCTCTCTCGGGATGCGGCTATGAAGTCGATGATCTCTGTTTGCTGACTGGCGTGGTTGCTCTTGGCGAAGCGTCGCTGGATCGCCTCGAAGAGTCCGGCGGCCAGGAGCGCCGCGTAGCCGGCATTGTCGGATTCGCCGAGTTGATTGAATAGTCGCAAGTGTTCTTCTGCTGTCCGGCCTGCCAATTGAGAACGCAGCGTGGCTAGTTGCCTGTCAGTTACCTGCATGTTCCCTTCCTCTAAGCTTTCCTGTCAGTCTGAAGCCTCGTTGGATTAGCTCGCTGACTACAATAACACCGCTGACGACGCCCACCATCGCATCCCCGGCTTTAATGGGATGATTGACGGGACTCGCGTGGTCGGAGACGTTGCGAGCCAGACATGGTTGTGTCTCCGGCGGTCTCGTGTCGAATTGTCCGGATGCGGGTTTAGCGGTCTCGGTGACGGCATCCTTCAGGCCTGCGCCGGCTTCGAGCATCTCCTTGCGCAGCTCTTTAGGGCTCCGTGGGCGCTCCGGATCAGATTCGCGGGGATCGCGGTCGGCGGGGTCGTTTTCGGGGCTCCCGAACTCGCCGCGACCTTGTGTCCCGACCTCTGTTCTGACCGGTTCTCGGCCCGGCGGGAGGAAGTTACCCTCGCTGTCGCGGTATATCTTAATGGTTTTACGGTAGGGGCTTGGCTCCACTTCTGTTGTATTTTCTTCGGGTGGGGCTAGCTCGCTGCCAGGTTCTTCCGCCTTGTCGGTTTCGGTCGGGTCCTGGTCGGGTGGGTTGGTGTCGTCGGCGAGATCGGTGGTTTCTGTTTCTTCGGCGTTCTTATCATGGTCGCCGCCCTGGTCGCTGGAAGGCTCGGCGTTGGGGTCGGCTTCCGGCCGGGGGCGCGGTTGTTCGGTCGGTTCGGGCTCGAGGGTTTTGTCGTCGGCGGGGTGTGGTTCGTTGTCTTGGCTTGGCGGGTTCGGTTCGCCGGAGGGGTCTTTGGGCTCGCCGTCCTGGGCGGCCTCCGGTGGGCCGGTGTGCGGGTCGCTGGTCTCGCCGGCCGGCTCGGGGGTCTTATCGCCGGGTTGCGAGCTGTGTTCTGGGGTGACTGGCGCGGCAGCGGCGTCGGTCTTGGGTGGCTCGGCGTCCCCGACCGGCTCGCCCGTGTCCTGGCTCGGGTCCTTGCCGGGCTCGCTGGTTCCCTCGGGCTTTGGGGTGCCGTCCTGGGGC
>NZ_SMKY01000389.1 GCF_004349235.1 Actinomadura darangshiensis
CCCCAGCACACATAGGTCCTGGCGCCCAGCTCGGCGGCGAGGTCGAGGTTGTCCATGACCTTGCGCAGGGCGAAGCGGCGGACGTCGCGGTCGTTCGCGGTGAACGCGCCGTCCTTGAAGACCGGGTGGCCGAACAGGTTGGTGGTGGCGGTGGTGACGACCAGGCCCGTCTCGTCGAGGGCCTTGCGGAACGCGTTGACCTTCTCCTGCCGCTCGCCGGGCGAGGCGTCGAAGTCGAACACGTCGTTGTCGTGGAAGTTCACGCCGTAGGCGCCGATCTCGGCCAGCTTGCGGACGGCCCGGTCGGCGGGCATCGGCGGGCGGGTGCCGGGGCCGAACACGTCGACGCCCTGCCAGCCGACCGTCCAGATGCCGAACGAGAACCGGTCCTCGGGCGCGGGTGCGTAGTCGCTCATCAGAGTCCTCCTCAGATCTCCGGGGCGGAGTCGCGCAGCGCGGCGTAGCGTGCGCGGACCTCGGCATCGGTGTGTTCACTGGTGTGCTCGGTCGCGGGCGGTGCCGGCCACGCGGGCGGTCCGGGCGTTCCGGCGAGCGCCCAGGCCGCCTGGCGGGCGGCCCCGAGCGCGACGTACTCGGCGGGTTCGGGGACGGTCACCGGCGTCCCGAGGATCGCCGGCGCCAGGGTCCGGACGGCCGCGGCACGGGCGCCGCCGCCGATCAGCAGGGTGCGGCGCGGCCGGACGCCCTGCGCGGCGAGGTGGTCGACGGCGTCGGCGAGCGAGCACAGCAGCGCCTCCACCGCGGCCCGCGCCACGTTCTCCCGCGTCGCGTTGGACGTGGTCAGCCCCGCGAGCACGCCCGTCGCGTCCGGACGGTCGGGGGTGCGCTCCCCGTCGAGGTAGGGCAGCAGCGTGAGCCCGCCGGCGCCGGGCTCGGCGGCGAGGGCGAGCGCGGACAGCTCGTCCAGCGCGGTGCCCGTCATCTCCGCGGCGGCCGACAGGATCCGCGCGGCGTTCAGCGTGCAGACCAGTGGCAGGAACCGGCCGGTCGCGTCGGCGAACCCCGCGACCAGGCCGGACGGGTCGGCGGCGGGCTCGCCGGTCACCGCGAACGCCGTCCCGGACGTCCCGATCGATACCACCACGTCCCCCGGTTCGAGGGCGAGGCCGAGCGCGGCGCCCATGTTGTCGCCGGTCCCGGGGCCGAGCGCCGCGCCCCAGACCGTCTCGCCGACGCGCTCGCCCGGGGCCGCGACGCGCGGCGGTTCCGCGTCGTGGCCGAGTGCGGCGCGCAACAGGTCGGGCAGGTAGGCGCCGGTCGCGGGGGACCAGTAGCCGGTGCCGGACGCGTCGCCCCGGTCGGTCACCGGCTCGGGCGCGCCGAGCCGCAGCGTCAGCCAGTCGTGCGGGAGCATCACCCGCTCGGTGCGGCGCGCGTAGTCCGGCTCGTGCTCGGCCATCCAGCGCAGCTTCGTCACGGTGAAGGACGCGAGCGGCACGCTGCCGGTCCGCTCCGCCCACGACTTCGCGCCGCCGAGCTCCTCGACGAGCGCGCGGGCCTGCGGCGCCGAGCGCGTGTCGTTCCACAGCAGCGCGGGGCGGACGGCCGCGCCGGCGCCGTCGAGCGCGACCATGCCGTGCTGCTGGGCGGCGACGGAGACCGCGTCGGCCCGTTCGAGCACCTCCCGGACCTGCGACAGGGCGCTCCACCAGTGGTCGGGATGGCACTCGGTGCCGTCCGGATGCGGAGCGGACGCCTCGGCCACCACGGCGCCGTCATCGGCGCGGCACAGCACGACCTTCGTCGACTGCGTCGAGGAGTCGACGCCCGCGACCAGGCTCTCGGGCATCCGTTCCCCTTTCGTAAAGAGCTTGGACTAATTAACCTAGCAGAGGGCCGCAGGCCTGCCTATACATGCGATTCATTTAGGGTTGATTCATGACGAAGTCCGCGAACGGCCCCGTCCGGCACGCGACGATGCGGGAACGGAACCTCGCCGTCGTCCTGGAGCACGTCGCCCGGCACCAGCCCGTCACGCGCGCCCGCCTGGCCGATCTCACCGGCTTCACCAAGACCACCGTCTCCAACCTCGTCGCCCTGCTGGAGGGCGCCGGCCTGGTACGGGACGGGGCGCCCGTGCACGAGGGGGAGCGCGGGCGCCCCGGCGTGGGCGTGTCCCTGCACGGCGGCGGCGCCGCCGGGCTCGGCCTGGAGGTCAACGTCGACTACCTCGCCGCCTGCGTCCTCGACCTCGGCAAGCAGGTCCGCTACCGGCACGTGATCAGCTCCGACAACCGCGGCCGCGAGCCCGGCGACGTCCTCGCCGCGCTCACCGCGCTCGCGGCCGAGGCGGCGGCCGCCGCGGCCGGGCAGGGCCTCACCGTCGCGGGCGCCGCGGTCGCGCTGCCCGGCCTGCTCGACCGCGAGAACGGCGTGGTCCGGCACGCCCCGAACCTCGGCTGGACCGACGTCCCCGTCACCGGCGCCCCGGGCCTCGCGGCCGCGCTGCCCGCCGAGTACGACAACGAGGCCAACCTGGCGGCCCTCGGCGAGCTGTGGTTCGGCGGCGGCGCCCGGTTCGGCGACTTCGTGCACGTCTCCGGCGAGATCGGGATCGGCGCCGGCATCCTCGTGGACGGCCGGGTGTTCCGCGGCGCGCACGGCTTCGCCGGTGAGCTCGGCCATCTCGTCGCCGATCCGTCCGGCCCGCCCTGCTCCTGCGGGGGGCGCGGCTGCCTGGAGCAGATCGCCGGGCAGGAGGCGATCCTGCGCGCCGCCGGCCTGCCGGTGACCCGCCCGGCCGGCGGGCCCGAGGGCTCGGTGGGCAGGCTCGCCGACCGGCTCACCGCGGGCGACGAGGCCGCCCTGGACGCGGTGGCCCGGGCCGGCCGCGCGCTCGGCGGCGCCCTCGCCTCGGTCGTCAACCTGATCGACCCCGACACCATCGTGCTCGGCGGCGTCTTCTCCCCGCTCGCCGCCTGGGTCCGCCCGCCGCTGGAGGCGGTCCTGGCGGAAGGCGCCGGATCGCTCCGCCGGGGCGCACCGCCGGTGGAGGTCTCCGGCCTGGCCGAGGGCGCCGCCGTACTAGGCGCCGCCGCCCTGGTGGTGGAGCGCGTGATCGCCGACCCCGCCCACCTCCTGCCCTGAAGGGAGCGGGAGGTACTCGAACCAGGCGAAGTCCGCGTGGTTCTTGCTCGCGCGGCCGTTCGCGGTCGCGTAGAGGCCTAGGTAGGTGCCGGTGAAGCCGCCCGCGACCTGACTGGTCAGGATGTCGCCGTCCACGGGGTCGCCGAACGGCGTCCATGTTCCCGGCTCCACGCTGTAGGACGCCTGGTACCAGCGGCCGTGGGCCTCGAAGCCGAGCCGGACGGGTCCGGAGACGGCGGGACCCGCGGTGAGGACCGTCTCGATGCCCTGCTCTCGCTTGACGAGGCGCAGCCCGCTGCCCGTCGACACCAGCAGGACGTGGAAGTCGTTGTTCTGGACGAGGGCCAGCCCCGCCCATTCCTCGTCGGCCGGGGCGAAGTCGAGCTCGGTGAACGCGGCGAAGTCGTGGTGCTGCTGCCGCCGTCCGGCGAACGACGGGTTGGCGACGTCGGCGAGGCTCTCCGGGCGGACGCGCAGCCGCAGCCACCCCGGCCGCTCGCTCAGGCTCCACCAGCGCTCGCGCGGGGGCCGCAGCATGTTCCAGGCCGGCCCGAGTTCGGGCCCGTCGAACTGGTCGCACACCGGGACGGCCGGCCGCGGACTCGGCGGCAGCGACGGGACGGGACCGCCGGCCTCGATCCGCCCGCCGGTGACCGGCCAGCCGTCCTCCCAGGTGACCGGGGCGAGGAACGTCTCCCGCCCGAGCGCGCACCGGTCCTCGTGGTGCGGGCGCATCGCGAGCAGGACCATCCACCATTCGCCGTCCGGCGTCTCGACGAGATCGGCGTGCCCGGTCCCGACGATCGGATGACCGGCGCCGAGGTCGCGGTGGGTCAGCACCGGATTGCGCGGATTCCCCTCGTACGGGCCGGTCACGGCATCGGCCCGCGCGGCCATCACCGCGTGGTCCATGGCCGTGCCGCCCTCGGCGGTCAGCAGGTGGTAGCGGCCGTCGATCTTGTAGAGGTGGGAGCCCTCGGACCAGATCGCGCCCTTCACCGCGCCGTCCCAGATCACGTGCTCGTCACCGGTCAGCACCAGGGCGGACGGGTCGAACTCGCGCAGCCAGATCTCGGTGTGCCCCTCGTAGCGCCCGGTCGGCCGGGTGCCGGTGCACCAGGCGCGGCCGTCGTCGTCGAAGAACAGCGACGGGTCGATGCCCGCGCCGCCGAGCCGGTGCGCGTCCGACCACGGCCCGGCCGGATCGGCGGCGGTCAGCACGAAGTGGCCCGACCAGTCCGTCCCGTCGACGAGGGTGCAGACCAGGTAGTACGTGCCGTCGTGGTGGCGCAGCGTCGGCGCGTACAGGCCGCCGGACGCGGGCACGCCGTCCAGCGGGAGCTGCTCCGGCCGGTCCAGCGCGTGCCCGATCGGCCGCCAGTTCACCAGGTCGCGGCTGTGGTACACGGGCAGCCCGGGGAACCATTCGAACGTCGACGTCACCAGGTAGAAGTCGTCGCCCGCCCGGCAGATCGACGGGTCCGGGTGGAAGCCGGGCAGCACCGGCTCGGCGGCGCGCGTCAAAGCGGCGTCACCTTCACGGGAACGGTCAGGACGCGGTCCGGCCCGAGCTCGCGGACGGGACCGTCCAGGGTGAACGAGCCGCGCAGCGGCAGGTCGGCGCTCGACCGGCCGACCGACACCTCGATCACCCCGGGCTCGACGATGCGCCGCAGGTCGGGGCCGGTGAACGAGGTCCGGTCGGCGTGCACCCGGAACTCGGCCCGCGCCGCCTCGCCCGGCTCCAGCCGGATCCGGGCCCACCCGGCGAGCCAGCGCGCCGGCCGCACCACCGACGCGACCGGGTCGGACAGGTACAGCTGGACGATCTCGGTGCCCGCGCGGTCGCCGGTGTTGCGGACGGCCGCGCCGACCGTGACCGTGCCGTCGGTCGAGGCCCGCTCGCCCGCGCTGAAATCGGAGTACTCGAAGGACGTCCAGGTCAGGCCGTGGCCGAACGGGTACAGCGGGACGGGGTCGACCACGCTCCAGTCGTGCCCGCCGTCCATCAGCGACCGCAGGTAGGTGACCGGCGGGCCGGACGCGCGGCGCGGCACGCTGATCGGCATCCGCCCGGACGGCTCGACCCGCCCCGACAGGACGCCGGCGACGGCCCCGCCGCCCTCCTCGCCGGGGAAGAACGCCTGCACGACGGCGGCGGCCCGGTCGGCGATCGACTCGATCGCGTACGGCCGCCCGGTGAGCATCACGACGACCGTGGGGGTGCCGGTGTCCAGCACGGCGGCGGCCAGCTCGGCCTGCCGCCCCGGCAGCGCGAGCGTCTCGGTGTCGCAGCCCTCGCCGGAGGTGCCGCGGCCGAACAGCCCCGCCCGGTCGCCGAGCGCGAGCACGCACACCTCGGCGTCCCGCGCCGCCGCGACGGCGGACTCGATGTCGGCGTCGGCGGTGACGAACACGTCGTCCGAGGCCGCCACCCGCACGCCGGGCAGCTCGGCGCGCAGCGCGTCCGCCACGGTCGGGATCTCCACCCCGAGCGGCAGCTCCGGGTGCTGGCGGCCGACGTGGCTCGGGAAGGTGTAGCAGCCCATCATCCCGAACGGGTCGTCCGCGAGCGGGCCCGCCAGCACGACCCCGGAGCCGGAGCGCAGCGGCAGCACGCCGTCGTTGGCGAGCAGGACGACGGACTCCTCGGCCAGCCGCCTGGCCAGCGCCCGGTGCCCGGGGGGGTCGAAGTCCAGCGCCGCGCCGTCGCCGTCCGCGGGCACCTCGTCCAGCAGGCCGAGCTCGGCCTTCTGGGTGAGGACGCGGCCGGCGGCCCGGTCGAGCAGCTCCTCGGGCACGGTGCCCTGCCGGACCCGCTCGATCAGCGGGGGGCCGTAGCAGCGGACGGTCGGCAGCTCCATGTCGATCCCGGCCCGCAGCGCGAGCGCGGCGGCCTCGCCCCGCGACCCGGCCACCCGGTGCCGGGTCTCCAGGAACGAGATGCCGAAGTAGTCGGCGACGACGACGCCCGTGAAGCCCAGCTCCTCGCGCAGCAGGCCGGTGAGCAGGCGGTCGTCCGCGGCGGCGGGCATCCCGTCCACGTCGGTGTAGGAGTGCATGACCGAGCGGGCGCCGCCGTCGCGCAGCGCCAGCACGAACGGCTCCAGCACGACGTCGGCGAACTCGCGCGGCCCGATCGGCGTCGGGGCCATGTTCCGGCCCGCGCGGGACGCCGAGTACCCGGCGAAGTGCTTCAGCGTCGTGACGATGCCGGACCGTTCCAAGGCCCCCACGTATGCGGTTCCCAGGACCCCGACGAGGTACGGGTCCTCGCCGATGCACTCCTCCGTCCGGCCCCAGCGGGCGTCGCGGACGACGTCCAGCACGGGGGCGAGGCCCTGGTGGACGCCGGCCGCCCGCATGCTCGCCCCGATCGCGGCCGCCATCTCGGCCACCAGCTCGGTGTCGAAGGTCGCGCCCCATGCGGGCGGGCTCGGGAAGACGGTGGCGCCCCACGTCATGAAGCCGTTGAGGCACTCCTCGTGGGCGATCGCCGGGACGCCGAACCGGTTGCCGGCGGCGACGCGGCCCTGCAGCTCGCGGAGCCGCGCGGCGCCCTCGGCCGCCGCGACGGGCGCGGTCCCGAACACGCGGGTGAGCTGGCCCAGCCCCCGGTCGAGGACCTCGTCGAGGGACGGCGCCGCCTCGTTCGA
The DNA here is from genome assembly GCF_004349235.1 of Actinomadura darangshiensis. Taxonomy (GTDB): domain Bacteria; phylum Actinomycetota; class Actinomycetes; order Streptosporangiales; family Streptosporangiaceae; genus Spirillospora; species Spirillospora darangshiensis. The sequence goes on from NZ_SMKY01000389.1 coordinate 6,765, forward strand.
GTCGTCCTCCATGGGGGCCACGGGTTCCCCCGGCTCGGCGGGCATCGCCCAGAATCCGGCGAGCTGGCCCGCCTTCTCCTCCGGCGTCATCCGGGCCAGCAGGTCGGCGACGCGCTCGGCGACCGGCAGTCCGCGGTCCTGCCAGGGGTCGCGGGTCGCGCTCGCGGCCGGGACGGCTTCGGTCATCGTTCCTCCGTGTGGGAAGACGGGGCGGGAG
>NZ_SMKY01000038.1 GCF_004349235.1 Actinomadura darangshiensis
TGCCCACACAGTGTGCCCGCTGCGGGACGCGGGCGGTCCCCCCGGAGAAGTCCGGCCCTGGACGCGCCGCGTCCAGGGCCGGACATCCCCGAGTCCGCGAAGGCGGATGTCAGAGGTTGCCGCGGCGCTCCTGCTCCCGCTCGATCGCCTCGAACAGCGCCTTGAAGTTGCCCTTGCCGAAGCCGAGCGAGCCGTGCCGCTCGATCAGCTCGAAGAACACCGTCGGACGGTCCTGGACGGGCTTGGTGAAGATCTGCAGCAGGTAGCCGTCCTCGTCCCGGTCGACCAGGATCCGGCGCCTGCGCAGCTCCTCGATCGGGACCCGCACCTTGCCGATGCGCTCACGCAGCTCCGCGTCCTCGTAGTAGGAGTCGGGGCTCTCCAGGAACTCCACGCCCGCGGCGCGCATCCGGTCGACCGACGCCAGGATGTCGTTCGTGGCGAGCGCGATGTGCTGCACGCCCGGCCCTCCGTAGAACTCCAGGTACTCGTCGATCTGCGACTTGCGGGCGCTCTCCGCCGGCTCGTTCAACGGGAACTTCACCTTGCGCGTGCCGTCCGCGACGACCTTGGACATCAGCGCCGAGTACTCGGTGGCGATGTCGTCGCCGATGAACTCCGCCATGTCGGTGAAGCCCATGACCCGGTGGTAGAAGTCGGCCCACTCGTCCATGCGCTCGACGTTGCCGACGCAGTGGTCGATCGCCTGGAAGGACCTTCTCTCCTGCGGCTCCACGATCGGGTCGGCGGGCGCGAACCCCGGCAGGTACGGGCCCGTGTAGTTGGAGCGGTCGACCAGCGAGTGCCGCGTCTGGCCGTAGGTGGCGATCGCCGCGACGGTCACCTTGCCGTGCTCGTCCTCCAGGACGTGCGGCTCCCGCAGGCCCGTCGCGCCGTTCGCGACCGCGTGCCGGTAGGCGTGCTCCACGTCCGGGACCTCGATCGCCAGGTCGACGACCCCGTCGCCGTGCTCGGCGATGTGCCGGCCGATCTCGGTGCCGGCCTTCACCGGGCCGCGGAACACGAACCGGGCGCCGCCCGACTCCAGCACGTGCACCGCCTCGTCCGGGCTGCCGTTCTCCGGGCCCCGGTAGGCGACCCTGCGCATCCCGAACGCGGTCGAGTAGTAGTGGGCGGCCTGCTTTGCGTTGCCGACGGCGAAGACGACGGCGTCCATACCCTTGACCGGAAACTCATCCATGCCACCCAATCTCGGCATCCGCCTACAAGGTGCGCAAGAGTGGATCGAAACACTGGACAAGGTGTGCAGTGGAAAGCGGGTCCGACCGGTCGCTCTGTACATTGTGACCACGACCACGGGAGGGTGTCGTGCCGATCGACGAACTGGACGGCCGGCTGATCGAGTTGTTCACCACCGAGCCCCGCGTCGGCGTCCTGGAGGCGTCCCGGCGGCTCGGTGTCGCCCGCGGCACCGTCCAGGCGCGGCTCGACCGGATGACGCGCGACGGCGTCATCGCGGGCCACGGCCCGGAGATCGACGCGGCGGCGCTCGGCTACGGGGTGACGGCGTTCGTCACCCTCCAGCTGCGCCAGGCGGGCGGGCACGATCCCGTCGCGGCCCGGCTCGCGCAGGTGCCCGAGGTGATCGAGGCGCACACGATCACCGGCCCGGGTGACATGCTGTGCCGCATCGTCGCCCGCAGCAACACCGACCTGCAGCGCGTCATCGACGAGATCGTGGACGTCGGCGGCGTGGAGCGCGCCTCTTCGGTGATCTCCCTCGCCACCCAGATCCCCTACCGCACCCTCCCGCTGGTCAGGGCGGCGTCCCGCACGGACGCGCGGACGGCCGGGAGAGAGGCGGCGCAAACGCGGACGGCCGGGAAAGCGAGCGGCCCGCCGGCCCGGTGAGGAGCGGCGGGCCGGACGTCCTCCCGGCCGGGTGATCGCCCGCCCCTGGGGAGGGCGGGCGGTCGTGGCGGTGGTGCTATGCCGCGCCGTAGGGGGTCGCGTCGATGATCTCCACGGTCATCGAGCGCCCGTTGGGCAGCGAGTAGGTGGCCTTGTCGCCCACCTTCTTGCCGTCGATCGCGGCGCCGAGCGGCGACTTCGGCGAGTAGACGTCGATGGGGGCGCCGACCTCCTCGCGGGAGGCGAGCAGGAAGGTGACCTCCTCGTCGTCTCCCTCGAACGAGACCGTGACGGTCATGCCGGGGCCGACGACGCCCTCGGTGCGCGGCGCCTCGCCCACGCGGGCGTTCTCCAGGATGGCCTGGAGCTGGAGGATCCGGCCCTCGATCTTGCCCTGCTCCTCCTTGGCCGCGTGGTAGCCGCCGTTCTCGCGCAGGTCGCCCTCCTCCCGCGCCGCCTCGATCTTCTGAGCGATCTCGATGCGGCCCGGGCCCGACAGGTGGTCCAGCTCAGACTTGAGCCGGTCGTACGCCTCCTGGGTCAGCCAGGTGACGTTGTCAGCGCGGGTCTCGGTCACGGGTACTCCTCATCCACATGGTGCGATCCGACCCGCCCCCGCGGGCGGGTGTCACATCGACATGAAGTGCGGCCGGGTGAAACCTCTAGCCTATCCGGTGGTTGCGGGTAAAGGTTCCCTGAACCAGGCGTCCGCAATCCGCCAATCGTGTCTTATCCCTTACCGAGCGTAGGAGGCCCGGCGAGGCGGTCAGACCTTGCGGCAGTCGCGGATCCTCGCGCCGGTGGCCCGCCTCGCGGTCTGCAGCGTCTCCGCGCCCTTCACGCTGGACTTCCCGACCGGCACGGTGACCTCCTTCTTGGCGAGGACGACGAGGTCGGCGTCGTAGGCGTCGACCGTGCAGCGCACCTCGTCGCCCTTCCCCTTGGCCACCGTGTAGGTGATGTCGACCGACGTGCCGGTGATGTCGTAGGCCACCGTCTGCGGGACGATCCCGGGCGTCTGCCCCGTGTGCGCGGCCAGGATCCCGAACCCGGACGCCATCACCGCGGTGACGACGCCGATGACCACCAGCCCCAGCCGGGAGCCCCGCCGGGGCTCGGCGGGCGGCGCTTCCTTCGACACGCTCGTCGTCATGGCGGGGAATCTCCGTGCGGGGTGGGGACGTTGTCAGGGACAATTCATTCTCGTCTGTCATGGCGCGTGCCTCGAACCGGGGGCCGCTCAAGAGTTCCGAGAGGGAGATCCCCCAGTGTCCGAGGTCATCGACGACGGTACGACGCTCGAACGCCCTTGCGGCGGGGGCGGTGACGAGCCGCTGCGGCTGATGGCCGTGCACGCCCACCCCGACGACGAGTCCAGCAAGGGCGCGGCCACGATGGCGCGGTACGTCGCCGACGGCGTCGAGGTCCTCGTCGTCACCTGCACGGGCGGCGAGCGCGGCGACATCCTGAACCCGGCCATGGACCGTCCCGAGGTCAAGGCCGACATCGGCAAGGTCCGCGAGGCGGAGATGGCGCGGGCCCGCGAGATCCTCGGCGTCCGGCAGCACTGGCTCGGCTTCGTCGACTCCGGCTTCCCCGAGGGCGACCCGCTGCCGCCGCTGCCCGAAGGCTGCTTCGCGCTGGAGCCGCTGGAGACGGCCACCGAGCCGCTGGTGCGCGCCGTCCGCGAGTTCCGGCCCCACGTGATGCTCACCTACGACGAGAAGGGCGGCTACCCCCACCCCGACCACGTGAAGTGCCACGAGGTGTCGGTGGCGGCGTTCGAGGCCGCGGGCGACCCGGACCGCTACCCGGAGGCGGGCGAGCCCTGGCAGCCGCTCAAGCTCTACTACCACATGACGTTCAGCAAGGACCGCATTCTCGCGTTGCACAACGCCATGGAGAAGGCGGGCCTGGAGTCGCCGTACGGCGACTGGATGAAGCGCTTCGAGGACGAGACCGACAAGGCCGCGAAGTGGGACGTGACCACCCGCGTCCCCTGCGGCGACCACTTCGAGACCCGGGACCGCGCCCTCCTCGCCCACGCCACCCAGATCGACCCCAACGGGTTCTGGTTCGTCGTCCCGCTGGACGTCCAGCGCGAGGCATGGCCCACCGAGGACTACCATTTGGCCAGGTCCCTGGTCGACACGGAGCTGCCGGAGGACGACCTGTTCGCCGGCATCCGGGAGAAGGTGTGTCTGTGATGCCTCCCGTCCTCGCCCTGCCGCTGAACGACGACACGGTCAGCCCGGGCGTCCTCGGCTTCGCGGTCTTCATCGCGCTGCTGGTCGCGACGGTCTTCCTGGTCCGCTCGATGACCAAGCAGATGAAGAAGATCCAGGCGCCCCGCGAGGACGACCTGAAGCAGCAGGAGTGGGAGCGCGCAGAGGCCGAGAAGGCGGCCAAGGCCCCGGCCGACGACGCCTGAACCCGGACGGGCCCACCCCCATGACACGAACGCACGGTGCGGAGATGTTCCCGCCGTCCGGTCCGGCGCGTCCGCACAGGGTCACCGCGCTGCTGCGCGAGCGCGGCGGCGCGGGCGCGCGGGTCACCTTCTTCGAGCTCTTCTTCGACCTGGTCTTCGTCTTCGCGATCACCCAGCTGTCCCACCTGCTGCTCCACCACCTCACCCCGCGCGGCGCCGGCGAGACGCTGCTGCTCCTGCTGGCGGTGTGGTGGGCGTGGATGTACACGTGCTGGACGACGAACTGGTTCGACCCCGACCATCCCGCGATCCGGCTGATGCTCGTCGGGGTGATGGTGGCCGGGCTGTTCATGGCGGCGATGGTGCCGGGCGCGTTCGGCGACAAAGGGATGTGGTTCGCCGTCGCCTACGTCGCCGTCCAGGTCGGCCGCACCACGTTCGTCGTGGCCTGCACCTGGGGGCACGAACTCGGGCGGACCTTCCAGCGGGTCCTGTTCTGGCAGGTGGTCTCCGCCGTCCTGTGGATCGGCGGCGCCCTCGTCCACGACCACGACGCCCGCGCCGGGCTTTGGCTGCTGGCGATCGCCCTGGAGTACCTCGCGCCCTGGCACGGCTACAGGACCCCGCTGCTCGGCCGGTCCAGCACCGCCGAGTGGACGATCGACGGCGGTCACATGGCCGAGCGCTGCCAGTTGTTCCTCATCATCGCGCTGGGCGAGACGGTCCTGGTCACCGGTGCCGCGCTCGGCGGGCACACCCCGTCGGCCGCGGTCGCCGCCGGCTTCGTCTCGGCGTTCGTCGGCACCGTCGCGCTGTGGTGGATCTACTTCGACCACACCGCGGAGGCCGCCGCCGAGCGCATCGCCGCGTCCGCCGACCCCGGACGCCTCGGCCGCTCGGCCTACACCTTCATCCACATCGTCATGGTCGCGGGCATCGTCGTCGGGGCGGTCGCGGACGAGATGGTGATGGTCCACCCGGGCGGCCACCTGGCCGACGGGTTCATCGCGGTCGCGGTGGGCGGCCCGGCGCTGTTCATCGCCGGGCACGCGCTGTTCAAGCGGGCCGTCTTCGGCGGCTTCACCCGGGCGCGGATGGTCGCGCTCCTCGGCCTGGCGGTGCTCGCGGCGGCGGCGACCTCCGCCCACGGGCTCACGCCCCTCGCGGTGCACGCCTGCGCGGCCGCCGTGGTGGTGGCGCTGGCGCTGTGGGACGTCCGCGCCCACCGGCTGCACCGCCGGGAGGCCGCCGCGCTTCCGGGGCCGCTCCAGACCGCCGAAGGCCGGTGACGGGCCCGTCCGGTTGGACCCTGCCGCCTCCGGGGAGGACCCTCGACGTGCGCGCGAACGTGGAACCTGAGGACGCCGGGACGGGCCGGGAGGCCGCGCTCCGCCGCGTCCTCGACGACCACCTCGCCGCCGCGGCCGGGGGCGGGGGCGAACCGGAGTCCGCGGGGCTCGCGCTGCTGGACCGGGAGCGCTGGGCGGAGGCGGCCGAGGTGCTGGCGGACGCCCTGCGGCAGGCCGAGCGCGACGGCGCCCCGCCGGCCGTCCTGGCCGCCCGCCTCAACCTCGCCCGCGCGCTGACCAGGACCGGCGACCTCGACCGCGCGATCGAGCTGCTCGGCCCGCTGCCGGACGGGTTCGCCGCCCTGCCCGAGCCCGACGACGGCGCCCGCGCCCGCGCGCTGGCGAGCCTCGGCGAGGCCTACCTGCGCGCGGACCGCCCGGTCGCCGCCATCAACTTCTTCGGCCAGGCCCTGGAGATCCTCCGCAGGCTGGACGCCGTGGACGGGCAGGCCGCCATGTTCACCTGCATCGCCGAGGCCGCCCGCCTCCGCGGCGACGGGCCCGCCGAACGCGCCGCCCGCGCACGCGCCGCCGAGCTGAGCCCGGGCGCGTGACCGTCACGCCTTGCCGTGGTCCCAGCTGGTGATCCGCTCCGGTTCCATGACGATGAGGACGCGCTTGGCGAGCGCCTGCTCGATGCCCTCGGCGATGACCGGGTCGACCGGCTCGCCCATCTCCGGGACGGGCAGCCCCGCCATGCGGGAGCCGACGACCATGCCGACCAGGCTGCGCGGCCCCGGCTCCTCGACGACGATGCCGCGGCCGTAGAGGGCGACGCCGCGCAGCTCGTTGTACTCGACGCCGTCCTCGACCAGGCACGTCATCGTCGGGTTCCGGCGCAGGTTCAGCACCTTTTGCGACGCCTTGTACGTGGTGAAGGCGATCTTGCCCTTGTAGAGCGCGTAGAACATCGTGACCAGGTGCGGCTCGCCGTCCTTGCCGATCGTCGCGACCTGCACCTTGAAGTTGCCGGCGAGGTAGGCGCCGACCTCCTCCGGCGTCATCTTGATCTTCTCGCGCTTGTTCCCGGCCAACGGAGCCTCCCAGGGTCGCCTGCAGGATGCACACGATAACCAAGCGCTTGCCCGCCTCCGCACCCGGCACCATGGACGGATGTCCGTCCGCGATCTGACCGTCCTCGGCTCCGCCAGCGCGGTGCCCACCAAGTCCCGCAACCACAACGGCTACCTGCTGCGCTGGGACGGCCACGGCGTCCTGTTCGACCCGGGCGAGGGGACGCAGCGGCAGATGGCGCACGCGGGCGTCTCGGCGAACGACGTGACCTGGATCTGCGTGACGCACTTCCACGGCGACCACTGCCTCGGCGTGCCCGGGATCGTCCAGCGCATCGCCCGCGACGGCGTCGAGCACCCGGTGGACGCGGCGTTCCCCGCGAGCGGCCGCCAGTACTGGGAGCGGCTGCGGCACGCGACCGCCTTCCGCGACACCGACGTGATCCGGGAACGTCCGGTGTCCGGCGAGCGGATGGCGCTCGACACCGGCGACGCCCCGTTCACCCTGGCGGCGCGCCGCCTCTCCCACCCGGTCGAGGCGTACGGGTACCGGCTGGAGGAGCCGGACGGCGTCACGATGCTGCCCGCCGAACTCGGCGCCAGGGGCGTCGGCGGCCCGCTGATCCGGCGCCTCCAGGAGGAGGGGCGGGTCACCACCCCCGAAGGCCGCACGGTCACGCTGGACGAGTGCAGCGTGACCCGTCCGGGGCAGAAGGTCGCGTTCGTCATGGACACCCGGCTCTGCGACGGCGTCCGCGAACTGGCCGACGGCGTCGACATGCTCGTCATCGAGTCGACGTTCCTGAACCAGGACGCCGCCCTGGCCACCGAGTACGGCCACCTCACCGCCGCCCAGGCGGGCGAAGTGGCCGCCCTCTCGGGCGTCCGGCACCTCGTCCTGACCCACTTCTCCGAGCGGTACCCCGCCGACGACGAGAAGCGCTTCGTGGCGGAGGCGTCCGCCGCCTTCGCCGGCGACATCACCCTGGTCCACGATCTCGACCGGATCCCGATGCCGCAGCGCCGTCTGACCTGACCCGAACCTGGGCAGGACTCCGTCCATGGCTGACGAAGTCGATGTCGTGGTGATCGGTCTGGGACCCGGGGGAGAGGACGCCGCGGGGAGGCTCGCCGAAGCGGGCCTTTCGGTCGTCGGCGTGGAGTCCCGGCTGGTCGGCGGCGAATGCCCGTACTACGCCTGCGTCCCCACCAAGATGATGGTGCGCGCCGCCGGCCTGCTCGCCGAGGCGGACCGCGTCCCCGGGATGGCGGGCGAGGCGTCCGTCCGCCCCGACTGGGCGCCGGTCGCCGCCCGGATCCGCGACGAGGCGACCGACTCGTGGGACGACAAGGTCGCCGTCGACCGCCTCACCGGCAAGGGCGTGACGTTCGTCCGCGGCGAGGGCCGCATCACCGCCCCGAACGAGGTGACGGTCGACGACCGGGTCTTCCACACGAGCCGCGGCATCGTCCTCAACACTGGCACGTCTCCCACCGCCCCGCCCATCGACGGCCTGGCCGATACCCCGTTCTGGACGAACCGGGAGGCCGTCCAGACCACGGAGGCGCCCGAATCCCTCATCGTGCTCGGCGGCGGAGTGGTCGGCGCCGAGATGGCGCAGGTCTTCTCCCGCTTCGGCACCCGCGTCACCGTCGTGGAGGCCGCCGACCGCCTCCTCCTCAACGAGGAACCCGAGTCCAGCGCCCTCATACGCGAGGTCTTCGAACGCGAGGGGATCGGCGTCCGCACCGGTGTGGACGTCAGCCGCGTCACCCACGACGGCGAGTTCACGATGCGCCTCGGCGACGAGACCCTCGCCGCCGGCCGGCTCCTCGTCGCGACCGGCCGCCGCCCCAATCTGAAGGGCCTCGGCCTCGGCAGCGTCGGCCTCGACGAGACGGCCCGCCGGCTCCCGGTGGACGGCCGCATGCGCGCCGCCGACCACGTCTGGGCCATCGGCGACATCACGGGCATGGGCGCCTTCACGCACGTCTCCATGTACCAGGCGGCCATCGCCGTCCGCGACATCCTCGGCCAGGAGGGCTCACCCGCCGCCTACCGCGCCGTCCCCCGCGTCACCTTCACCGACCCCGAGATCGCCTCCGTCGGCCTCACCGAGGCGCAGGCCCGCGACCAGAACCTGCCCGTCCGCACCGCCATCGCGCAGATCCCCGAGTCGGCCCGCGGCTGGATCCACAAGACGGGCAACGACGGCTTCATCAAGCTCGTCGAGAGCACCGAATGGGGCACCCTGGTCGGCGCCACCGCCGCCGGCCCCTCCGGCGGCGAGATCCTCGGCTTCCTGGCCGTGGCCGTCCACACCGAAACCCCCACCGCCGCCCTCCGCGACATGATCTACGCCTACCCCACCTTCCACCGCACCATAGAAACCGCCTTGACCAACCTCACCCACTGAGCGACTCAGGCCCCGCCAGGAACCACGAGCCTTTGGTTGACGATCGGGAGGTACCCCTCCTTACGCCGGCGTCTTCTCCCGCGGCCTGCGGGGAAGACCAGGACCGCTGAAATGACCTCGGTGATGAGCGCCCGTCTCTGGTGAAGGTCATAACCCCCTTCCTCTGGAAGGATCTGCCATCGCCGGAGCCGCTCTGCCGCTCGGTCCTTGAAACAGGCGTCGACCGCTTCCCATGCGAGCTTCTCCGCGGTCAGATCCCGGAGGATCTCTTCAAGGACAGCCGACCGCTGCCGGAACACGGCCTCTCCGGCTCCCCGAGCCGGTCGGTGACGATCTCACCGTCGATCATGCGCAGACCTGCGAGGCGAGGGCTGGAGATGATCTGCTTGACGGTCTGAGTTCGCCAGGGGCCGCCGTTCTCGGTCGGAATCCCGGAGCGTGCGAAGATCTCTGTAACCGCGCCCCATGACCGTCCCTCGGCACAGGCGGCCACGGCTTCACGGATGACTGCGGCTTCTTCCGGGACGACCTCGATGGCTCCTGCTACGCCCGCGGCGGGACGGTAGCCGAAGACCCGTCCGCCCGTGTGGGCTACTCCCCGCTGCGCCTGGGCGGCGTACCACCGCCTCGTCCGGTCACTTCGCCTGGAGTTCTCGCCCATCACGACCGAGACGTCCTGCAAACCCGTCTCATCGGCATCCGGTGCGTATAGGTCGTGGTGTCCTTGCCAGTCCAAGAAGACACGACCTGGGACTGTGCAGAAAGCGGTTATGAAGCGCTCCCACTGCGCCGGTGTCTTATAGATGCGGTCGACGTCCACTGCCACGACGCCCTGCACTGGCTCGCCCTCGGCGGTGTGGCCACGGTGTAAATCCAACAGAAGAGCCTCGAAACCGGAGCGGTGTTCGCCGCGGCTCGCCGATCTGTCGTTGTCGGTGTACCGCTTGACGACGATGGCGTCCGCGTCGTGTGCCATCGCTTCGCAGGCGGAGTGCTGGGCGTGGACGCCCAGGACGCCAGCGAGGGTTCGCCGCTTCCCTGAAAGATCGCTGATACGCGCGTAGGCGATCAGGCGCGGCTGGATGGAACTCATCTCGCCTCCCGAGGTCTGCCTGGCCGGACGTGACCCGGAAGTTACAGTGCGGGACCGACACTCTGCGGTGGGTGACGAGGTCGGTGGTGCTGGGGCGTGTGAGAGGCTGGGGGAGTGAACCGACTAGCGCAGGCTAGGTCGCCTTATCTCCTTCAGCATGCCGCCAATCCGGTCGATTGGCGGGAGTGGGGAGAGGAGGCGATCGCGGAGGCTCAGCGGCGGGACGTGCCCATACTGCTCTCAGTAGGGTACGCATCCTGCCACTGGTAGCTCCGCTGATCCCACTGGTGTCATGTGATGGCGCATGAGTCGTTCGAGGACGGCGAGACGGCGCGGGTCATGAACGAGTTGTTCGTGAACATCAAGGTGGATCGGGAGGAGCGGCCGGACATCGACGCCGTCTACATGGAGGCCACCCAGGCCATGACGGGGCAGGGCGGGTGGCCGATGACGGTGTTCATGACTCCGGAGGGGCATCCGTTCTACTGCGGGACGTACTTTCCGCGGGTGCAGTTCGGGGCGCTGCTGCAGGCCGTCCACAAGGCGTGGACGGAGCAGCGCGACGACGTCGTCGGGCAGGGGCAGCAGGTCGTCACCGCGCTGAGCGCGCGTGGGCCGGGGCTGGCCGGGACTGAAGTGCCCGGTGAAGGTGCCCTCGCGCGTGCGGTGAAGGTGCTGGCTGCCTCGTACGACGCGGTGCGCGGCGGGTTCGGGGGTGCGCCCAAGTTCCCGCCGTCGATGGCGCTGGAGTTCCTGCTGCGGCACAACGCGCGGACGGGCGACGAGGAGTCGGCCGCGATGGCGGCGCACACGCTGGACGCCATGGCGCGGGGCGGGATGTACGACCAGCTCGGCGGCGGGTTCGCACGGTACTCGGTGGACGCGCAGTGGGTCGTCCCGCACTTCGAGAAGATGCTGTACGACAACGCGCTGCTGGCGCGGGTGTATGCGCATTGGTGGCGGCTCACGGGGACGCCGATCGCGCGGCGGGTGGCGCTGGAGACGTGCGACTGGATGTTGCGCGACCTGCGGACCGATCAGGGCGGGCTCGCGTCCGCGCTGGACGCCGACAGCGAGGGCGTCGAGGGCAAGTACTACGTGTGGACGCCCGCGCAGTTGCGCGAGGTGCTCGGGGACGACGCCGAGTTCGCGGAGAGCCTGTTCAAGGTGACCGGGACGTTCGAGCGCGGGGCGTCGGTTCTGCAGCTTCTGAAGGACCCGGAGGACGTCGAGCGGTACGAGCGTGTGCGGACGGTCCTGCTCGCGGCGCGCGCGCAGAGGATCCCTCCGGCACGGGACGACAAGGTCGTGGCCGCGTGGAACGGGCTCGCCGTCGCGGCGCTGGCCGAGTGCGGTGCGCTGTTCGATCGGCCGGATCTCGTGCGAGCCGCCGAGGAGGTCGCGCAGTTGCTGGTGGACGTCCATGTGCGCGACGGGCGGCTGGCGCGGACGTCCAAGGACGGGACGGCGGGTGCGAACGCCGGTGTCCTGGAGGATTACGCCGATGTCGCTGAAGGGCTGCTGGCTCTGCACGCGGTCACCGGCGACCCGCGTCATGTCCGGCTGGCAGGTGAGCTGCTGGAGACCGTCCTGGAGCGGTTCGGCGACGGTGACGGCGGGTTCTACGACACGGCCGACGACGCGGAGCGGCTGTTCCGGCGGCCGCAGGACCCGACCGACAACGCGACGCCGTCGGGGCAGTTCGCGGCGGCGGGCGCGCTGCTGTCGTTCGCCGCGCTCACCGGGTCGGACCGGCACCGGCAGGCCGCCGAGGCGGCGCTGGCGCCGGCCGGGACGCTCGCCGACAAGCACGCGCGGTTCGCGGGCTGGGGCCTGGCGGTGGCGGAGGCGCACGCGACCGGGCCGGTGGAGGTCGCGGTGATCGGCGACCCGGCCGACGAGCGCACTCGGGCGCTGCACCGGACGGCCCTCCTCGCGGTGGCGCCGGGCGCGGTGGTGAGCGCCGGGCCGCCGGACGCGGCGGGCGTCCCGCTGCTGGAGGGCCGCGGCCTGGTGGACGGGGCGCCGGCGGCGTACGTGTGCCGCGGGTTCGTCTGCCGGCTGCCCGTGACCACGCAGGCCGACCTGGCGCGCGAACTACGTGGGCAATTGGACTGAAGGTCCACTTTGTGGCAGCGTGACCTTGATTACACGCATGCTTGCTGTTACTACTGAGTAGCTGGGACGAACCTGACCCATTGGGGCTCGGCGGGCGAGGGTGCCGGGTGACGCGCCGGGTATCTGGACGGTGGCCGGACATCTGCGTCATAGTCGAGTCCCGGGCACGGCCGGGCACCGGCGCAGGGCGACCGTCGAGGGAGTGTGGCAGTGGGAAAGCCGAACCGGCGGGTGCTACCGACGATCATCGGCGTTTCCGTTCTGACGACCCTCGCCGCGAACGTCGCCGTCCTCGTGGCGCACGACGACGGCCCGAAGAGCGCCCAGGCCGGTGAGAAGCGCGCCCGGTACGTGGCCGCGTCCGGCAGCACCGACCTGTCGCCCACGGCGGTCGCGCCCCAGGGCAAGCGGCTCAGCCCGCACGTCCTCGTGGCGGCGCCGTCCGCGCTTCCGGCCGACTTCGTGCGGAAGGTCCGCGGCGCCAAGGGCGTGCAGGGCGTTGAGGTCGTGGACGCCGTGCAGGGCATGGTCGCGGGCAAGCGGGTCGGGCTGATGGGTGTGAACCCGTCGACGTTCCGCAACTACACGCCGAAGCCGACCGCGAAGTCGGACGCGCTCTGGCGCAACGTGGCGTCCGGCGACGTCGCGATCTCCTTCACGATGGGCAGCGACGGCGGCGTCAAGCTCGGCAGCCAGGTGCCCGTCGGCGGCAAGCAGCACCAGTCGCAGCTGCGCGTGGGCGCGTACGCGACGATGGGCGTCAGCGACGTCGACGCGGTCATCTCGCACACCACCGCGCAGGCGCTCGGGATGCCGACCGGGAATGCGATGCTGATCAGCGTCCCGAAGAGCGAGCCGAAGGCGTTCATCAAGAAGCTCCGCAAGGTGCTGCCGAAGCAGGCCAAGGCGGTGGCGGTCAACCCGGAGATCGACTTCCCGAAGGCCGGGAACGTGCCCGCCTCCAACGGCCAGGTCATGACGGCCGGGCAGGTGCAGACGGTGATCAAGGCCGCCTACACGCGGCTCGGCTGGCCGTACGTGTGGGGCGGCGAGTCCGAGGCGGAGGGCGGCTACGACTGCTCCGGCCTGATGCAGTACGCGTTCGCCAAGGCGGGCATCCGGCTCCCGCGCGTCGCGGCCGACCAGGCCCGCGCCGGCTGGGTCATCCCTTACGGCAAGGCCGAGCCGGGCGACATGCTCATCTGGGCCAACGACCCGACCGCGCCCGGCTACATCTCGCACATCGCCCTCTACCTGGGCAAGGGCAAGATGCTCGCGGCGCCGCGGACGGGCACCGTCGTGCAGGTCCAGAACGTCTACACCCGCAACATGCGCGGCGCCGTCCGGGTCAGCCCGAAGATGGCCGCCAAGGTCGCCGGCGCGATCTCCGGCTGAGTCACAGCGGGCAGCCGCGGCTGAGGAACTCCAGGTTGCGGTCGATCAGGTCCGCCAGTTCCGCGGCGCTGGAGGCGCTCTCCAGCCACTGGTACATCGCCGCCTGGAGAACCCCGAGGACGGCCCAGTTGAACGCCTCGATCTCCGGGTCGCCGCGGTCGCGGCCGGTCCGTTCGGCGAGGAGGTCCGACAGGACGGCGTGCGTGCCCTGCCTCATCACCTCGAACATGCGCGCGCGCAGTGCGGGGACCTCGGCCATGAGCCGCATCCGCGTCCGGATGACGTCGAAGTCGTCCTCGGGCATCAGCGGCAGGATCTCGCGGAGCGTCTCGCGCAGCGCCTCGATCGGTGACCGGCCGGGCGGTTGCGACCGGAACACCTCCGCCATGATCGGGTCGAACTCGTCGGTGATGACGACGTCCTCCTTGGTGGGGAAGTAGCGGAAGAACGTGCTCGGCGAGATCTCCGCCGCCGCCGCGATCTGCTCCACCGTCGTCTCGTCGTACCCCTGCCCGGTGAAGAGCCGGAGGGCGTGGTCCTGGATCGCCCTCCGGGTCTTCAGCTTCTTGCGCTCCCGCAGCGGTAGGCGGGAGAGCCGGTCCTGCAGCCGGTCGATCGCATGCTCAGGGGACGACGTGCTCATGGTCCGATTCTGGTTCATCGACCGCGGGCGCCGCACCCTCGGGTTCGCGACCCGGCTGGAAAAGCCACAGCAGGACGGCCACGGCGAGCGCGGCGGCCGCGCACGCGCCGAGCACCGCGTCCATGCCGTGGACGTAGGCGTCGCGGGCGGAGGCGAGCAGCCCGCCGTCCTCCAGCCGGCCCGCGGCGGCGACCGCGCCGCCGATCGAGTCGCGCGCCGCGCCGGCCGCGCCGGCGGGCAGGCCGCCGGTGTCGACGCGGTCGCGGTAGATCCCGGCCAGCAGGCTGCCGAGCCCGGCGACGCCGAGGGTGCCGCCGGTCTGGCGCAGCGTCTGGACGAGCCCGGAGCCGCGCCCGGCCTGGTCGGCGGGGAGGGCGGCGAGCACCGCGTCCATCGCGGGGATGAGCGTGAGGCCGGAGCCGACGCCGACCACGACCAGCCACGGGACGGTGGCGGCGTAGCCGTCCCCGGCGCCGGTGAGCGCGCCCCAGCCGAGGCCGGCCGCGAGCACCAGCAGGCCCAGCACCATGATCGGCTTGTGCCCGGTGCGGGGCGCCGCCCGGTCGGTGGCGACGCCGCCCGCCAGGAGCCCGAGCAGCATCGGGATCAGCTTCAGCCCGGTGTCGAAGACGTCGCTGCCCTGGACGGCCTCCAGGTACTGCGGGAGGACGAACAGGATCCCGCCCATCATCAGGTTCGCGGTGACGGCCGCCACCATCGCCCACACGAACGCCCTGTCGCGGAACAGCGCCATGGGCAGCATCGGGTCCGCCGCGCGCCGCTCCCAGCGGACGAACGCGGCGAGCAGCGCCACCGCGAGGACGAAGCAGCCGAGGACGACCGGGTCCGTCCAGCCGCGGGCCGGCGCCTCGATCACCCCGTAGACGAGCGCGACGAGACCGGCCATGGACAGCAGCGAGCCGCTGAGGTCGACCCGCGGCGCGGCCGGGTCGCGGGTCTCGGGCAGCAGGAACGCCACCGCGATGCCGCCGATCACGACCACCGGGACGTTGATCAGGAAGATCGAGCCCCACCAGAAGTTCTGCAGCAGCCAGCCGCCGAGCAGCGGGCCGAGCGGCAGCCCGAGCGCGGTGGACGCCGACCAGACGGCGACCGCCCGGGTCCGCTCGTGCGGCGGGAAGATCGCCGGGAGCATGGACATGGACAGCGGCATGACGATCGCCGCGCCGAGGCCCATGAACAGCCGGGCCGCGATGACGCCGCCGGTGCCGCCGGCGAACGCGCCGGCGAGCGAGGCGAGCCCGAAGATCCCGAGGCCGGTCAGCAGCAGCCACTTGCGGCCGAAGCGGTCGCCGAGCAGCCCGGCGGGGAGCAGCAGCGCGCCGAAGACCAGCAGGTAGGAGTCCACGATCCACTGCAGCGCGCTGGTGCCCGCGTGCAGCTCCCCCGACAGCGTGGTCAGCGCCACGTTGAGGATCGTCATGTCGAACCCGAGCGCCAGCATGCTGAGCGCCAGCGCGCCCAGCCCGAACCAGCGCCGCCGGTATCCCACAGTCATGGCATCAGCCCCCAAATAGCGGTGTCTATGAAATGAGAGTAGCTCTCAAAAGATGGTGATTGTCAATCGAGGTAGAGGCTGGCATACCGCTGGGTGGCGTTGTAATTTTGATTACATGAATACGAGTGAAGCGGCGGAGGAGCTGCGCGGCTGGTTCTCCGGGCGGCTCCCCGGGGACTGGTTCGAGGACGCGCCCGAGGTCGTCCTCGACCGCGAGGAGGTCAGCGTCGTCGGCCGGCTGCCCGTCCCGGCGGCCGCCGAGCAGGTGTCGGACGCCGAGCGCGCCGGCGTGATCGCCGGGCACGTCCAGCGCTTCCGCGACGAGACCCGCGACCGGCGCATCGGCATCGCCCGCGAGGCCGAGCGCCGCTTCGGCCACAAGGTCTCCTGGGGCGTCGAATGCGGCGGCGAGCGGGAGATGTTCACCACCCTGTCGGTGCCCGTGATGACGCGGCTCCGGCAGCCGGAGCGCCGCGTCCTGGACACGCTCGTGGACGCCGGCGTCGCCCGCAGCCGCAGCGACGCGCTCGCCTGGTGCGTCCGGCTCGTCGGCAAGAACACCGACGAGTGGCTGGGGGAACTGCGCAGCGCCCTCCAGCACGTCGAACGCGCCCGCGCCGCCGGTCCGCGCCCCTGACCTCCCGGTCCCCGGCCGGTGCAGGCCAGGTGCCCAGGCCGTCCCCCTTGTCCGGGTTAGCCTGAAATATGGAAACGGCGGGAGAAGTGTCGCCGTCGGGCCATAATTGAGCGTCCTTCTCCGCATCGGGCCTCGCCCGCGGACGGTCGCTCGAAGGGAAGCCCACATGGGGGTTCGGCGTACGGGAGAGCCGCGCAGGCGGTCGCGCGGCGCGCGGAGGGACGGTGTGCGCCGCCGCCCCTCCGAGAGCGGGCGGGTGTTCTCCGCCATCCGCCGCAGCGGCCCGTACGCGGCCGTCCGGGACGTCGTCTACCGCATGTACGAGCGCCGCGTCGAGGCCGAGCTGCCCGCCGAGGTCACCCCCCGGCACGTCGGCGTGATCCTGGACGGGAACCGCCGCTGGGCCAGGTCGATGGGCCTGGCCGACGTCAACACCGGGCACCAGCGCGGCGCCCAGAAGATCTCCGAGCTGCTGCAGTGGAGCGCGGAGGCCGGCGTCGAGCACGTCACGCTGTGGCTGCTGTCCACCGACAACCTGAACCGCCCCGAGGGCGAGCTGGCCCCGCTGCTGGAGATCATCGAGAACACCGTCCGCAAGCTCGCCGCCGACGGCTGGCACGTGAAGCCCGTCGGCGCCCTCGACCTGCTGCCCGATAAGACCGCTCGCGTCCTTAAAGATGCGGGTGAGGCCACATCCGACGCACCCGGCCTGATTGTGAACGTCGCGGTTGGGTATGGAGGTAGGCGTGAGATCGCTGATGCGGTGCGCTCACTGCTCATCGAGCAGGCGAGCCGGGGCACCAGCATCGAGGAACTCGCCGAGATCCTCGACGTGGAGCACATCGCGGAGCATCTCTACACGCGCGGCCAGCCGGATCCGGACCTGGTCATCCGCACCTCGGGGGAGCAGCGTCTCTCCGGCTTCATGCTCTGGCAGAGCGCTCACTCGGAGTTCCACTTCTGCGAGGTCCATTGGCCGGACTTCCGCAAGGTCGACTTCCTCCGGGCGATGCGCTCCTACGCCGCGCGGCACCGGCGCTACGGTACCTGACCGTCCCCTGCGGACCACCGCCCCTGCACGGGCGGACCTGCGCGCCACCGGCAGTTTCCCCATTCTCAGGGAGATCGAGTGGCCACAACCTCCGCGCGCCGTCCCTGCATCACCGGGATCCCTTCGGGGACGTCTCTTCCGGGTAGTTCCGGGGGGTGTGGGGGGTCGTCCCCCCACCAGGACTCGGATCGGCGCACGTACGTCCTCGACACCAGCGTCCTGCTCGCCGACCCAGGGGCGATGACCCGGTTCGCCGAGCACGAGGTCGTACTCCCCATCGTCGTCATCTCCGAGCTGGAGGCCAAGCGGCACCACCCGGAACTCGGGTACTTCGCCAGGCAGGCCCTCCGCACGCTGGACGACCTGCGCGTGCGGAACGGGCGGCTGGACGAGCCCGTCTCGGTGGAGGGGCCTCTCGGCGACCAGGGCGGCACGCTCCGCGTCGAGCTGAACCACTCCGACCCGAGCGTCCTGCCGGACGGGTTCCGGCTCGGCGACAACGACACCCGGATCCTGTCGGTGGCGGCGTGGCTGGCCCGCGAGGGCCGCGACGTGGTCCTGGTCTCCAAGGACCTGCCGATGCGGGTGAAGGCGTCCGCGGTGGGGCTCGCCGCGGAGGAGTACCGCGCGGAGCTGGCCGTCGTGGAGTCCGGCTGGACCGGGATGCGCGAGCTGGAGGTGCCGGCCGGGGCGCTCGGGGAGCTGTACGACGGGGGCAGCGCCGACCTGGAGGAGGCGCGGGACCTGCCGTGCCACACCGGGCTGCGGCTGCTGTCGGAGCGCGGCTCGGCGCTCGGCCGCGTCCAGCCCGACAAGTCGGTGAAGCTCGTCAAGGGCGACCGCGAGGTGTTCGGGCTGCGCGGCCGGTCCGCGGAGCAGCGGATCGCGCTGGACCTGCTGATGGACGACGAGGTCGGCATCGTCTCGCTCGGCGGGCGGGCCGGGACGGGCAAGTCGGCGCTCGCGCTCTGCGCGGGCCTGGAGGCCGTGCTGGAGCGGCGGCGGCACCGCAAGGTCGTGGTGTTCCGCCCCCTGTACGCGGTCGGCGGCCAGGAGCTCGGCTACCTGCCCGGGTCGGAGAACGAGAAGATGTCGCCGTGGGCTCAGGCGGTCTACGACACGCTGTCGGCGGTGACGACGCCGGAGGTCATCGACGAGGTCGTCGACCGCGACATGCTGGAGGTCCTGCCGCTCACGCACATCCGGGGGCGGTCGCTGCACGACGCGTTCGTGATCGTGGACGAGGCGCAGTCGCTGGAGCGCGGCGTCCTGCTGACGGTGCTGTCGCGGATCGGAGCCGGGTCGCGGGTCGTGCTGACCCACGACGTGGCGCAGCGCGACAACCTGCGGGTCGGGCGGCACGACGGGGTCGCGGCGGTGGTGGAACGTTTGAAGGGCCACCCGCTGTTCGCGCACGTGACGCTGACCAGGTCGGAGCGGTCGCCGATCGCCGCCCTGGTCACGGACATGCTCGGCGACGTCGGCTGACCGGGTAAAGCGAGAACCCCGGCGGGCCCTCGGAGGCCGCCGGGGTTTCGCGTCTCAGAACGCCCGTGATGTTCCACGGAGCGTGATCGTTAAACCCCGTACCGTTGGGTTGTGATGAAGGTCACAGTTCGTCGCCCAATGCGGGGGATCCGCAGGTCCGTAGGCGGTTTCGGGCCCTCGGCGGGCGGCTTGACAACAGCCCCACGAGCCGCATTCGTCTCGTTTCGGTTGCGAAACCGCCCTCCGGCTCCGGCATTGTGTCTCCCCGTAAGCACCCCCAGAGCGGTGCCGGCCCGGAGCGCGTCCCCCTCAGTACGCGCGCGACGGACACGGCCCCGGTCCGGGTCCGGAGCCGCCGAGACCTCCTGGCGGCCCGCCGGGCCGGGGGTGACAGCAGCTCGTGCGCGTGCCCATGCGCGTGCGACCGTCGGAAGGACCGCCTTGTACGGAGACCGTCCCGGGTCCCCTAGGCGAGACGATCGACAGAGCTTTGACCTCCCGGCCCCCGTCTCCGACGCGATGGCCGCCTTCGAGCCGCCCGCTCCGGCGCCGCGCGAGACGGCACCGCAGCCGGTCGTGGCCCAGGCGTCCGGACCCGCGCCGCACGAGGACGATGTCCGCGTCGCCGGCACCGACCGCACCCAGGCGGGCGCGCCGGCCGGTGACACGCTCGGGCTCCAGCCCGTCCCGGAGCCGCTCCGCACGGGCGTCTCCACCGGCGAGGGCCGCGACGAGATCGGCTCGCACGCGCCGCGCCCGGCGGCCTCCCGGCGCGCCGGCTCCGGCGGGAGCGGCGGTTCCGGCAAGCGCAACGGCATGCGGATCGCGGCGATCGCCGCCGGCGCCGCCGTGGTGCTCGGCGGCGGCGCGGTCGCCGCGTTCGCGTTCACCGGCGGGTCCGGCGACGGCGGCACGCAGACCGTCAAGCCGGCCAAGCCGCTGGCGGACGCCGCCGCGCCGAAGACCGACCCCAAGCTCCTGGAGCAGCAGCGCAAGCAGCTGGCGCTCGACCGCGCCTCCCGCGCGACCCGCTCGGACGAGGGCGAGGCCCCGTCCCTGCGCCCCAAGGGCAAGCCGATCCCGACCAAGAAGCCGGAGAACAAGGGCGGCGACGGCGGCGGCGCCCCGATGGGCGACCCGACGCCGAAGGGCGAGGCGCAGGAGATCGCCAAGAAGATGCTGCCGAGCTTCGGGTTCGGCGGCGACGGCCAGTTCGGCTGCCTGGTGAAGCTGTGGGACCGGGAGAGCAGCTGGAACACCCACGCGGCCAACCCCTCGGGCGCCTACGGGATCCCGCAGGCCAAGCCCGGCTCCAAGATGGCGAGCGCCGGCCCCGACTGGCGCAACAGCGCCAACACGCAGATCAAGTGGGGGCTCGGCTACATCAAGGACCGCTACAAGACGCCGTGCGGCGGATGGTCGCACTTCCAGTCGGCGGGCTGGTACTGATCCCGCCCCGGCCGTCCCAGGCGCTCAGTGGAGCTCCTGGGACGTGCCGGTCATCCCGAGCACGTCGAGGGCCGCGTCGAGCTGCTCGACGGTCAGCTTCCCGCCGTCGACGTAGCCGCGCTCCAGCACGACGTCGCGGATCGTCCTGCGCTCCTTGAGCGCCTGCTTGGCGACCTTCGCCGCCTCCTCGTATCCGAGGTAGCGGTTCAGCGGCGTCACGATCGACGGTGACGACTCGGCGTACTCGCGCAACCGGTCCTCGTCGGCCTCGATGCCGTCCACGCAGCGGTCCGCGAGCAGCCGCGACACGTTCGCCAGCAGGGTGACCGACTCCAGCACGTTGCGGGCCAGCATCGGCAGCATCACGTTCAGCTCGAAGCTGCCGGACGCGCCGCCGAACGCGACCGCCGCGTCGTTCCCGATGACCTGCGCCGCGACCTGCGTGACCGCCTCGGGGATCACCGGGTTCACCTTGCCCGGCATGATCGACGAGCCGGGCTGCAGGTCGGGCAGCCGGATCTCGGCGAGCCCGGCGCGCGGCCCCGACCCCATCCAGCGCAGATCGTTGGCGATCTTGTTGAGGCTCACCGCGACGGTGCGGAGCGCGCCGCTGGCCTCGACCAGGCCGTCCCGCGCGCCCTGCGCCTCGAAGTGGTCGCGGGCCTCGGTGAGCGGCAGGCCGGTGGTCCGCGCGATCTCCGCGATGACGCGGGCGGCGAAGCCCTCGGGGGTGTTGATGCCGGTGCCGACCGCCGTCCCGCCGAGGGGCAGCTCGGCGAGCCGCGGCAGGACGGCCTCGACCCGCTCCACGCCGTGCCGCACCTGCGCCGCGTACCCGCCGAACTCTTGGCCGAGCGTCACCGGCGTCGCGTCCATCAGATGGGTCCGGCCCGACTTCACCACGGTCCGGAACTCGCCGGCCTTGCGCGCCAGCGCGGCCTCCAGATGCCTCAGCGCGGGCACCAGATCGTTCAGGACGGCCCCGGTCGCCGCGATGTGGATCGAGGACGGGAACACGTCATTGGACGACTGAGAGGCGTTCACGTGGTCGTTCGGGTGGACGGGCCGCCCGAGCCGCTCCTGCGCCAGCGTCGCCACGACCTCGTTGGCGTTCATGTTGGACGACGTCCCGGACCCGGTCTGGAACACGTCGATGGGGAACTGGTCGTTCCAGCGTCCGCCGGCGACCTCGCGGGCGGCCTCGGTGATCGCGCCGGCGAGGTCCCTGTCGAGGACCCCGAGCTCGGCGTTGACGGCCGCCGCCGCGGCCTTGATCTGGCCGAGCGCCGCGATGTGCGCGGCCTCCAGGCCCCGCCCGGAGATGGGGAAGTTCTCCACCGCGCGCTGCGTCTGCGCCCGCCACTTGGCCGCCGCCGGCACCCGGACCTCGCCCATCGAGTCGTGCTCGACCCGGAACCCCTGCTCGCCCATGGAAACGCCTCCCACTCGATCGACGGCCGCCCCTTTGTGGTAGCCCATCCGGTGGTTCCCGCATTCCCCGATGGGGGGCCGTAGTCGTCGCCTACACCCGAGTCCGGTCATTCGAGGGCGTGGTGAAGCCGGGTGGCATAGTGCCCACAGTGCTTCCCGGATCTGTCGGTGGGTGCCGGTAGCTTACTGGTCATGTCCCGCTACCGACTGCAGCCGACGTCCTCTCAGGAGCAGATGTTGCTGGAACACTGCGGGCATGCCCGGTTCGTCTGGAATCTTGCCGTTGAGCAGCACGCTTACTGGCGGCCGGGCCGCGGGGCGGCACCGGGGTTTGCCGAGCAGTGCCGCCAGCTCACTGAGGCGCGGGCAGAGTTCGCTTGGCTGCGCGCCGGTTCGGTGACAGTGCAGCAGCAGGCGCTGAAGGACTTCGGCCAGGCCATGGCTCACTTCTTCGCCCGCATTCACCGCCGTCCGACTTGGCGGAAGGCTGGACGGCACGAAGGGTTCCGTATCGTGGCGGTCAAGCCCGGTGACGTGCGGCGCGTCTCCCGGCGGGTGGGTCAGGTGAAGGTACCCAAGGTGGGATGGGTGCGGTTCCGCTGGTCCAGGCCCGTCCCAGGTGGCGTCAAGTCGTTCCGTGTCACCCGTGACCGGGCGGGCCGCTGGCATATCGGGTTCGCAGCGATACCCGACTCGATTCCCGCGCCCCGCACGGGCGAGGTGGTGGGGTTGGACCGTGGTGTGGTCGTCAGCGCTGCGTTGTCGACCGGCGACCTGCTGCACGCTCCCGGTCTGCGGGAGGGAGAGCGGGCCCGGTTGGCGCGGCTGCAGCGCAGACTCGCCCGCGCCCAGCCGGGTTCCAAGCGGCGAGCAAGGACCAAGGCCGCGATCGCTCGGCTGAACGCCCGCGAGACCGACCGGCGCGCGGACTGGATCGAGAAGACCTCCACCTGCCTGGCCCGTCGGTTCGATGTGATCGGCGTCGAGGACCTCAAGATCAAGGACATGACCCGGTCGGCCAGGGGGACGGTGGAGGCCCCGGGCCGCGGCGTGGGGCAGAAGGCCGGGCTGAACCGGGGCATCCTGGCTGCCGGCTGGGGTGCGCTGGTGACCCGGTTGGAGCACAAGGCGGCCGGACGCGTCGTCAAGATCAATCCGCGTTGTACATCGCAGACTTGCAACGCTTGCAAGCACGTCGCGGGGAGCAGCCGCAAGAGCCAAGCGGTCTTCTCGTGCGTGGCCTGCGGGTATCGAGCCAACGCCGATGTCAACGCGGCCCGCAACATCCGCGATACGGCCGCAGGGCATGCGGTCGCTGCACGGGGAGGCCTGCTGTTGAGCAGGCCCGCGAACCGTGAACCTCAACACGACCTCCCCCTCAGGGGATAGCGGTCGCTATTGGAATCCCCCTCAGTCCCACTGAGGGGGAGGATGTCAATCCTTGTTCAGGGTGTAGTTCTTGCGCTCGCCGGGCTTGCCGGCCGGTTTCTCCTGGCCGTTCACCCAGACGTCGCAGGCGGACGCGTCGTAGATCACGGCGTTCAGGCGGGGCTGCTCGTACTGCCGCGCGTCGCCGTGGTGCAGCGTCTCGTCGCTCAGCACGGTGATCGCGTCACCCGGCACCGACACGAAGATCTTGCAGGCGTCGGTGCGGGCCCGCACGACCAGCGTGCTCGTCGCGACCCCGGGCGGTGCGGCGGCCTGGGTGGTGCTGCCCGTCGGGCTGGACGACGTCGCCGTGGGGGACGGGCCCGGGCTCTCCCGCATCATCCCGACGATCAGGGCGGTGGCGCCGATCCCGCACGAGGCGACGGTCGCGCCGATGAGCCCGATCACGACCATCAGCCGGTAGCGGGGCGTCGGCGCGCGGCGGCCCGAGCGCGGGCCCGCCATGGCCCGCTCCAGCCGGTCGACGGCGCGGGCGTGGCTGAGCCGCCGGGTCGGGTTCTTCTCCAGCAGCCCGGTGATCACGGGCGCCAGCGCGCCCGCGTTCTGCGGAGCAGGGGTCGACTCGTTCGCCAGTGCGGACAGCGTCGCCATCACGTTCTCGCGCTCGAACGGCGGGCGGCCCTCCAGCGCGGCGTACAGCGTCGCGCCGAGCGACCACAGGTCGGACCGGGGGGTGGCCTTCTCCCCGGCGGCGACCTCGGGGGCGACGTAGGCGGGCGAGCCCATGAAGTGGCCCGTCTTGGTGAGGCTCGCCGAACCGGAGGAGAACGCGAGCCCGAAGTCGGTGAGGACGACGCGCTCGCCGTCCAGCAGCACGTTGCTCGGTTTGAGGTCGCGGTGCACGATCCCGGCCTTGTGCGCGGTGCTGAGCGCCTCCAGCAGGGCACGGCCGATGTGGGCGACGCGGTCGGCGGGCAGCGGTCCGGACCGCTCGATGAGCTGCTCGAGGCTGGGCGCCTCGATCATCTCCATCACGATCCAGGGCCGGCCCTGCTCGATGACCACGTCGTACACCTCGACGATGGAGTGCGTGCGCAGCTGAGCGGGCGCGCGCGCCTCCCGCAGGGTACGGCGGTAGAAGACCACCCGGTCGTCCTCGGAGAGTTCCTCGGGAAGCCGCAGCTCCTTGATCGCGACGGCGCGATCGAGGAGCTCGTCATGCCCTCGCCACACGGTGCCGTTGGCACCCTGGCCGATCTCCGAGACCAGCCGGTAGCGCGTCGCTAGAACGAG
Source organism: Actinomadura darangshiensis (assembly GCF_004349235.1). Classification (GTDB taxonomy): domain Bacteria; phylum Actinomycetota; class Actinomycetes; order Streptosporangiales; family Streptosporangiaceae; genus Spirillospora; species Spirillospora darangshiensis. The sequence goes on from NZ_SMKY01000038.1 coordinate 24,589, forward strand.
GCGCTCTGACTGAGACATGGCGGAAAAGATACCGGAGTGGCCAGCCGGTCATCCGGGAGACCTCAGCACCAACGCGAATTTCGGGCCAATACTGTGACCTACCGACAAGAAACCTTGCGTGACCGGGGGCCGGGCGCCCCGTTCGCGCCGTCAGAAGCTGCCGAAAGTCAGCGCCTGCCGATGCTGAGGACGGGTCCGGTGGTGTCGGCGAAGAAGTCCTCGCCCTTGTCGTCCACGACGATGAACGCCGGGAAGTCCTCGACCTCGATCTTCCAGACGGCCTCCATGCCGAGTTCCGGGTACTCCAGCACCTCGACCTTCTTGATGCAGTCCTGCGCGAGGCGCGCGGCGGGGCCGCCGATGGAGCCGAGGTAGAACCCGCCGTGCTCCGCGCACGCGTCGGTGACCTGCTTGGACCGGTTGCCCTTGGCCAGCATGACCAGCGAGCCGCCGGCGGCCTGGAACTGCTCGACGTAGGAGTCCATCCGCCCGGCCGTGGTCGGGCCGAACGAGCCGGACGCGTAGCCCTCCGGCGTCTTGGCCGGGCCCGCGTAGTAGACGGCGTGGTCGCGCAGGTACTGCGGCATCGGCTCGCCCGCGTCCAGCCGCTCCTGGATCTTGGCGTGCGCGATGTCGCGGGCCACGACCAGCGGCCCGGTCAGCGACAGCCGCGTCTTCACGGGGTACTTGGTCAGCTCGGCGCGGATCTCCGCCATCGGACGGTTCAGGTCGATGCTGATCGCATTCCCCCCACCCGCCCCGACCTGGACGACCCCGTCGTCCAGGTGCTCGTCGGTCGTCTCGGGTAGGTACTGCGCCGGGTCGGTCTCCAGCCGCTCCAGGAACACGCCCTCCGCCGTGATCTTGGCGAGGGCCTGCCGGTCGGCGCTGCACGACACCGCGATCGCGACCGGGCAGGACGCGCCGTGCCGCGGCAGCCGGATCACCCGCACGTCGTGGCAGAAGTACTTGCCGCCGAACTGCGCGCCGATGCCGAGCTTCTGCGTCAGCTCGAACACCTGGAGCTCCAGCTCCAGGTCGCGGAAGCCGTGCCCGAGCGGCGACCCCTCGGACGGCAACGCGTCGAGGTAGTGGGCCGAGGCGTACTTGGCGGTCTTCAGCGCGTACTCGGCGGACGTCCCGCCCACGACGATCGCCAGGTGGTAGGGCGGGCACGCGGCGGTGCCCAGCGAGCGGATCTTTTCCTCCAGGAAGGACATCATCCGCTTCGGGTTCAGGACGGCCTTGGTCTCCTGGTACAGGTACGACTTGTTCGCGCTGCCGCCGCCCTTGGCCATGAACAGGAACTTGTAGGCGTCACCCGGCGTCGCGTACAGCTCGATCTGCGCGGGCAGGTTGGAGCCGGTGTTCTTCTCGTCCCACATCGACACCGGGGCCATCTGCGAGTAGCGCAGGTTCAGCTTCGTGTACGCGTCGTACACGCCCCGCGAGATGTGCTCCTCGTCGCTCCCGTCCGTGAGGACGTGCTGGCCGCGCTTGCCCATCACGATCGCGGTGCCGGTGTCCTGGCACATCGGCAGGACGCCGCCGGACGCGATGCCCGCGTTCTTCAGCAGGTCCAGCGCGACGAACCGGTCGTTGGGGGACGCCTCGGGGTCGTCCAGGATCCGGCGGAGCTGCGCCAGGTGCGCGGGACGCAGCAGGTGCGCGATGTCGCGCATCGCGGTCTCGGTGAGCAGCCGCAGGGCCTCCGGCTCGACCTGAAGGAACGTCCGCCCGTTGGCCTCGAACGTGGAGACCCCGTCGGAGGTGAGGAGCCGGTAGTCGGTCTCGTCCGGGCCGAGGGGCAGCAGGTCGGTGTAGGAGAACTCAGGCATCTCAGGCAGATCCTCGCGCGATTCCGATGGGGGCCGCCTCACAGGTTACGGGCTCGGAAAGCGCGGGTTCACGTGGGGCGACTTCACGCGGGGCGACCCGCGCGCGCAGGCCGACCACGACCCCGGCCGCGACCAGCGCGGCCCCGGCGAGATCGGCGGCGCCCGGCCGGTCGATGCCGAGCGCGACCGTCGTGGCCACCGCGCTGATCGGGATCAGGCCCGCGAACAGCCCGGCGCGGTCGGCCCCGAGCCGCCCGATCGCGTCGTACCAGAGCAGGAACGCGATCGTGGTCACGACGACCGACAGGTAGGCGAAGCCCGCCAGCTCGCCGCCGGTCGGGACGCGGAGCACGGCGGTCCCGTCGGTGACCAGGCCGGCGGCCAGGAGCATCGGGGCGGCCAGCGCGGCCGAGTAGGCGGAGACCCGCAGCGGGCCGAGGCGCGGCAGCAGCGGGACGGCCAGCAGCGAGAAGCACACCTCCCCGCCGAGCGCGCCGAGCGACAGCAGCAGGCCGCGGGCGCTGCCGCCGCCGAGCCCGTTCGCCAGGCCCGCCCCGGCCGCCACCACGCACGCCGACACGATGATCCCCGGGGCCGGGCGGCGCCCCTCCAGCAGCGGCCCGACGAGCGCCAGCACGATCGGCACCGTCGCGATCACCGTGCCGATGGTGGCCGGGCTCGTGTCCTTGGTGGCCGCGACGATGCACACGTTGAACGCGACCAGCCCCGTCGCCGCCAGCGCCGCCAGGAGCACCCAGTCCCGCGCGGACGGCCGCCGCGCCGGGCCGCCGGCGAGGCGCGCCACGGCGAGCAGGATCACCGCGGCGGCGGCGTACCGGACCGCCTGCCCGCCGAACACCGGATAGCCCGAGATGGTCGCCGAGACCGCGGTCAGCGTGCCGACCAGGAACATCGCGCACCCCGCGCCGGCCGTGCCGCGCTTCTGAGACATGTTCATGGACGGAACGCTAGGCCGCGCTTGGTCCTCCAGACAGAGCCAATGGTTTCGCTAGATTTAGGACCATTAACCTACCCGTGACGCCCGTGCTCCCTATTGACGCTGAGTGTCATGTGACCGACCTTCATCTTTCCCTCGACCGGTCCGCCGGGCGGCTCGCGGCGCAGATCGCCGCCGGGTTCCGCGCGGGCGTGCGGTCCGGCCGGCTGACCGCCGGGACCCGGCTGCCGTCCAGCCGCGACCTGGCGCGCGACCTGGACGTCTCCCGCGGCGTCGTCGTCACCGCCTACGAGCAGCTCACCGCCGAGGGCTTCCTGATCGCCCGGCGCGGCGACGGCACCCGCATCGCGCCGCTGGCCCGCCCCGACGACGAGGCGGCGCCGGTGCCCCGCGCGCCCGCCGCGTCCGGTCCGGCCGAGCCCGAGCGGGAACCGGAGGTCCGGTACGACCTGTGGCCGAGCAAGCCCGACCTGTCGGCGTTCCCCCGGGAGCGCTGGATCTCCGCCGCCCGCGCCGCGCTGCGCGCCCTGCCGCACGACGCGCTCGCCTACCCCGACCCCGCCGGCGTCCAGGACCTGCGCGCCGAGCTGGCGTCCTACCTCGGCCGGGTCCGCGCCGCGCACGCCGACCCCGGCCGCGTCGTGATCATGAACGGGGTGGCGCACGGCCTGTCGGCCCTGCTCCGGCTGGTGCGCGACCGCGGCGACGCGGTGCTCGCCGTCGAGGACCCCACCAGCGAGCGGCAGCTGCCGATGCTGGCGGCCGCCGGGCTGCGGGTCGCCCGCGTCCCGGTGGACGGCGAGGGCCTGGACGTGGCGGCGCTCGCCCGCACCGGGGCCCGGGCCGTCCTCGTCACGCCCGCGCACCAGTACCCGACCGGCGTCGTGCTGTCCGCGGCCCGCCGCGCCGAGCTGATCGCCTGGGCGCGCGGCGTGGACGGCCTGATCCTGGAGGACGACTACGACGCCGAGTTCCGCTACGACCGCGACCCGGTCGGCTGCCTCCAGGGCGTCGACCCCGACCGGGTCGTCCTCCTCGGCTCGGTCAGCAAGTCCCTCGCGCCCGCGCTCCGCCTCGGCTGGGCCGTCGCGGCGCCGTCCATCGCCGAGCGGCTGCGCGAGCACCGCGTCAACACCGACCTGGGCGCACCCGTCCTGGAGCAGTACGCGCTCACCGAGTTCCTCCGCGGCGGCGGCTACGACCGGCATCTGCGCACCATGCGGCGCCGCTACCGGGCACGCCGCGACGCCCTCACCGAAGCGCTCGCCGACCACATGCCCGGCGCGATGGTTCGCGGCGTCTCAGCGGGCATCCACCTCTATGTGGAACTGCCCGCCGGATGCGACGAGGACGACGTGGTGGCCCGCGCGGCCGAGGCCGGCGTGTCGGTCGCGGGCGCCCGCGGCATGTGGTCGCCGGGGCGCGCCGCGACGGCGCCGCCCGCACTCGTCCTCGGCTACGCCAGGCTCCCCGAGCCCCACCTGGTCAAAGCGGCGCAACTGCTGGGTCAAGCGGTTACCCACGGTGCCGGAGGGTAGGACCAGCATCCCTGGTGTAGGAGGTATGGATGAGTCTGGAAGAGGCCGCGCGGCAGCTGAAGATGGCGGGCCACGACGCGCAGGTGGCCTTCGACTGCGTGGGCTTGGGCGACCTCGAACGGGCACAGGAGCACGCACTGACCCTCCGAGCCGCGGCCGACGCCGCCGAAGTGGCCCTCAGCCGCGCCCTGCAGGACATGACCCCCGACCAAGCCCAAGCCGAAGGAGAACGAGCCGTCAAGGCCCTGGAGGACGTCGTCTGAACCTAGGCCACCGGGCGTTCCATCGCAGGGGCGTCCGGTTGTCCGCCTTTGACTGGGGCGGGATGGAAGCCCTTGGCCGTCATGAAGACGACCACGATCAAGGCGGCCGGGACGATGAAGGCTATGCGGAGGCCGTGGTCGGCGCTCAGCGGCGCTATGGCGCCCACCACGGCGGCGCCCAGGACGAAGCCGACGTAGTTGAAGATGTTCACGCGGGAGACGGCGACGCCCAGGCCGGTCGGGTCGACGCTTCCGGCGGCGGAGAAGCAGACCGGGGCGATCACGCTGAGGCCGAGGCCGGCGACCGCGAACGCGGCGATGGCGAAGGCCGCGTTGGGCGCGGCGACCACGCCGAACATGCCGACGATGCCGACCAGCCCGCCGATCCGGACGACCTGGACGGCGCCCGAGCGGCGGACGGCGAGGTCGGCCACGGCCCGGCTGACCACCATCGTGACCTGGTAGGCGACGTAGCCGAGCGGCGCGACCCAGTCGCTCGCGGACAGTTCGTCGTCCAGGTACTTGGCGCCGTAGCTGGAGATCGCCGAGTCGGCGAGGTAGGCGACCGCCATCGCGGCGCCCACGATGAGGATCGGGCGCCACGGCACGCTGCGCCCGGCCGCCTTCAGCTCCTCGGCGGTCGGCCCGTCCCCCTCCTCGGCGCGGCGGTAGAGGCGGTGGCCGGTGGCCAGCGAGGCGGCGATGCCGACGGCCGCGGCGATGGCGAAGCCGGTGAACAGCGACAGGTCGAGCTTGTTGGTGAGGGACGCCCAGAGCCCGCCGAGGATCCCGGCGACGCTCCACACCGCGTAGAAGCCGGTGATCAGGCTGATGCCGTAGCGGCGCTCGACGGCGATCGCCTGCGCGTTCATCGACGCGTCCACGGCGCCGACGAACAGCCCGAACAGCGCGACCGCGGCGTAGAGCGCGATGTCGTTGTCGCCGGTGAGGCCGATCAGCGCGAACGTGGCGGCCAGCGCGGGCTGGGAGACGCGCAGCACCGGGCCGCTGCCGAGCCGCCGGAACAGGGCGCCGGACGTGACGCTCCCCACCCCGGCGACCAGCGGCACCATCAGCAGGACCAGCGAGAGCGTGGCGTCGCTCAGGTGGTGCGCGTCCTGCATCTGCGGCACCTGCGTCACCAGCGAGGCGAAGCACAGCCCCTGAACGGCGAACGCGGTGTACACGGCGAATCGGGCCTCGCGGTCCCGCGCGGTGGTGCCCTGGCTCATGCGGCTCCGGCCTCTCTGAGCTGCGCAATGTGAAGAAAGTTCGCGTCAGCGTAGGGACAGGGTACGCCGCCGGTCAATCGATGAGGCGGCCCCGCATCCCGCGGACGGCGATCAGCCACATCAGCCCGGCGAACACCACCAGCCCGGCCAGGTGCCCGAGGTCGGCCAGCGGTTGCAGGCCGAACACGCAGTCCCTGACCAGCTGCACGCAGTGGTAAAGCGGGTTGAAGTAGGAGACCGCCTGCGCCCAGCCGGGCAGCGACCCGATGGGGAAGAACGTCCCGGCGATCAGGAACAGCGGCGTCACCACGCCGGTGATCACGTAGTCGAACGAGTTGATCGACGGCACCACCGAGGACGTCCACATCCCGAACAGGCCGAAGCCGAGCGCGGTGAAGAACGTCACGAACGGCACCAGCAGCATCCCGAACGCCGGGTCGAGGCCGAAGAACATGCCGACGACGATCGGGGTGCACGAGTACACCGCCGACTTGGCCGCGATCCACAGCGCCTCGGCCGTCACCAGTTCGTGGACGTCGACGGGCGCGGCGAGCATCCCGTCGTAGGTGTGCTGGAACACGCGCCTGATGTAGCCGTTGAACATCCCCGGGAAGACCGAGGTGAACAGCGCGGCCGTGCCGACGACGCCGGTCGCGACGAAGTCCAGGTACCGGAAGTCGCCGATGACCGCGACCATCGAGCCGAACCCGTAGCCGAACGCCAGCAGGAAGAACGTCGGCTCCACCATCGAGGCGAACGACTGCGACTTCCAGTACCGCTTGTACAGGGCCAGCTCATGCCGCCAGATGCCCCGCACCGGGGCCATCTCGAACCGGCGCAGCCGAGGCGCCCGCTCCGCCTGGACGGTCATTCGACACGCTCCCCGGTCAGAATCACGAACACGTCCTCAAGGTTGGAGGCGCGGCGGACGCCGTCCGGGCCCAGCTCGTCCTCCAGGGAGGGGGCGATCGTCTCGGCCTTCAGCACCGACACCGACGGCCCCGTGCGCCGCGTCGGGAGCCCGGCGCCCCTGGCCACCCGCTCGACCTCGCTGAGCCGGTCGGGCGGCCCGTAGTGCTCGACGACCCGCTCGCCCGCGTACTCGGCGACCAGCTCCGGCGGCGAGCCCCGCGCGATCACCTTGCCGTGCGACATCAGCGCGCACTCGTCGGCGAGGCGCTCCGCCTCCTCGATGTAGTGCGTCGACATCAGCACGGTCGTGCCGCCGGCGCGCAGCCCGTCGATCAGCCCCCACAGCTCCGCCCGCACCTGCGGGTCGAGGCCGACGGTCGGCTCGTCCAGCAGGACGAGGGCGGGGCTGTGCACCAGCCCGCGCGCGATCAGCAGCCGCCGCCGCATGCCGCCGGACAGGTCGTCGACCTTGGTCAGCTGCCGCCCGGTCAGGTGCGCGATCTCCAGCGCGTCGTCGACCGCCTTGCGCCGCTCCTTGCGCGGCACCCGGTACAGGTGCGCGAACACCTCCAGGTTCTCGCGGGCGGTCAGCTCCTCGTCGAGGTTGTCCTGCTGCGGGACGACCCCCATCGCGGCCCGCGCGCGCTTGGAGTCGCGTGGAACCTCGAAGCCGAGCACGTGGATGCTGCCCTCGGTGGCGATCGCCTGGGCGGTCAGCATCTTCATCGTGGTCGACTTCCCGGCCCCGTTCGGGCCGAGCAGCCCCAGGCAGACCCCGGAGGGGACTTCGAGGTCGAGCCCGTCCACGGCGGTGAAGTCGCCGAAGCGCTTCACGACGCCGCGCAGGCTGATCGCGGCCGCTCCGGTGCCCTTCCGGGCAGCCGCGATCTGGGGACGTTGCAAGGTCATACCTTCACACTAGGAAATTCAGGCGACAAAACCCCACCGGTTTTCTCGCGGCCCTGTCCGGGGCGGAGGCTAATCTCTACCTGTGGACGTCCCCCAACGACCGGCCGGCGAAAAGGTCACCCGCGTGCGCGACCTGCGCGCGTCCGACGCCGACCGGGAACGCGTCGCCGCCGTCCTGGGCGAGGCCGTCGCGGACGGGCGGCTCACCATGGAGGAGCACTCCGAGCGCACCACCCGCGCGTACGCCGCCCGCACCCTGGGCGAGCTCACCGGCCTCACCGGCGACCTCATCCCCGAGGAGGCGCAGCCGATCCTCGTGGACGACCGGCCCGTCTCGGTGTTCTTCGGCCGCACCCGCCGCGACGGGCGCTGGGTCGTCCCGGTCAAGCTCCCGCTCCTCGCCCTGTTCGGGACGGTCGAGCTGGATCTGCGCGAAGCCGTTCTGCAGCGCCGCCACATCGTGGTCGTCGCGATGGTGCTCGGCGGCCGGATCAGGCTGCTCGTCCCCGAGGGCGTCCGGGTGGACGTCACCGGCCGCACCATCCTCAGCACCCGCGACCTGCGGGCCCGGCCCGCCTCCGAGGGGCCGACCATCGAGGTGGCCGGCACCATGATCTTCGGTTCGGTGCGGGTGCGCGCCCCGAAGCTCTCCCTGCGCACCCGCGTCCGCAACCGGCTCGGCCGGGGCCGCTAGACCGCCGTGTTCAGACCGCCGTGTCGAAGTTGATCGCGCTGTAGGCGCGCAGCTTGTTCAGCTGGTGCTCGCTGGAGATCGTCCGGATCGTCCCGCTGCGGGACCGCATGACCAGCGAGTGCGTGACCGCCGTGCCCTTGCTGTAGCGGACGCCGTCGACCAGTTCCCCGTCGGTGATGCCGGTCGCGGCGAAGAACACGTCGTCGGACGTCACCAGGTCGTCGGTGGTCAGCACCCTGCCCAGCTCGTGGCCGGCCTCGGTCGCCTTGCGCTTCTCCGCGTCGTCCTGCGGCCACAGGCGGCCCTGGATCACCCCGCCCAGCGCCTTGATCGCGCACGCCGCGAGGATGCCCTCCGGGGTGCCGCCGATGCCGATCAGCAGGTCGACGCCGGTGCCCGGCCGGGACGCCATGATCGCGCCGGCCACGTCGCCGTCCATGATGAACTTGATCCGCGCGCCCGCCTCCCGGACCTCCTTGACGATGCCCTCGTGCCGCGGGCGGTCCAGGATGCAGACCGTCACGTCGTGCGGGGACGAGCCCTTCGCGCGGGCGATCGCGCGGATGTTGTCGGCGATCGGGCGCTCGATGTCGACGACGTCCGCCGCCTCCGGCCCGGTCACGAGCTTCTCCATGTAGAACACCGCGGACGGGTCGAACATCGACCCGCGCGGCGCCACCGACAGCACCGCCACCGCGTTGCTCATGCCGAGCGCGGTCAGCCGCGTCCCGTCCACCGGGTCGACCGCGACGTCGCACTCGGCGCCGGAGCCGTCCCCGACCTCCTCGCCGTTGAACAGCATCGGCGCATGGTCCTTCTCGCCCTCGCCGATCACCACGACGCCCCGCATGGACACCGTGTTGATCAGCTGGCGCATGGCGTTCACCGCGGCCCCGTCGGCGCCGTTCTTGTCCCCCCGGCCGACCCAGCGGGCCGCGGCCATGGCGGCGGCCTCGGTCACCCGGACCAGCTCCATCGCGAGGTTGCGGTCCGGTGCCGACGGGTCGGTCGCGAGCGGGGAGGAAACGGTGGTCTCATCGGTCATGGCGGGGCAGCCCCTTCGTTCGGTGAAAGGTGTTCAGCTCGGTCTCTGGCGAAGAACCCCGGTCCATCAGGGCCGGGATGAATTGCTTCGTTGTGTGGCGCGCTAGCGCCGCTAGTCCGGACCTCGTCGGTGAAGGCCCCGCCGGTATTTCGGTGCGAAGACCAAGTGCGCATGCAGGGTGTAGACGATGCTACGGCCCTTGCGCACAGCGGAGTCCGACGCTCATTGCGATTACATAGAGTGATGGTTAAGTGACGAGAGTGAAGGTTGTGGTGCAGGTCAAGCTCGTACCGGATGCCGTACAGGTGCGGGCCCTTGAGCGCACACTGCGCACGGTCAACCAGTGCGCGAACCGGGTGTCTGCCGGTTCGTTCGAGGCGTACGGGCTCAAGGGATCGGTCAAGGATCTGCGGTCGATGGCCTATGGCGATCTCAAGGCCCGTGGTCTGGGCGCGCAGGCGGCGCAGCACGTCATCAAACGCGTGGCCGACGCCTACACCACGCTTCGGGCGAGCATCCGGGCCGGGAACCTGGGCCCCGAAGGCTGCAAGCGCCGCCGCAAGGCTGAGTCGAAGGAGATCGTGTTCCGCGCCGATGCCGCGCACACCTATGACGACCGGTGCGTCTCGTGGAACTACGACGCTCAGACTGTATCTATCTGGACGATGGACGGGCGCCTGAAGAATGTCCGCTTCGCCTGCTCGGCCACAGCGCTCAAGCGGCTCACCCAGTACCGTCGGGGCGAATCGGATCTGATGGTGCGGAACGGGAAGTGGTTCCTGATCGCCACTTGCGAGGTCCCCGAAGCCGAACGATACGAGCCGAACGACTGGATCGGGGTGGACCGGGGCATCAACAACCTCGCCACCACCAGCGACGGCGACAACCACTGCGGGCGGCGCCTGGACCGCTACCGGCGCCGGCAGGCCCGCAAGAGAGCCGAGATCCAGGCCAAGAGGACACGCTCGGCCGCGCAGCTGCTGAAAAGGCGCGCGCGCCGGGAGTCCCGGCACGCCACCCACACTAACCACAAGATTTCCAAGACCGTCGTTGCTGTCGCCTACAAGGCCCGCCGGGCCGGGGTGCCGTTCATCGAGGTGGATCCGGCCTACACCTCGCAGCGCTGCCCGCGCTGCGGCCACACCGCCAGGAACAACCGTCCTACGCGGGACCACTTCTGCTGTCGCCGGTGCGGCCTCGCTGGGCCCGCCGACGTCGTCGCCGGGGTCAACGTGCGCGACCGCGCACGCTCGGCCTGGGTATTCGTCAACATGCCCCCACCGGCCCCCACCTGAGTGGGAACCGGCGATGTGACCCGTGACCGTCCTGCTGTAGGGGGCAGTCGGGAGCATAAGCAGAGCCCTTCTGGACCGACTCAACTTGCTCGGTCCTTTAGGGCCGAGCAGTTGACTTGTGACTCGGATTCTCTGCGGATCGGACGCCGGGCCACAAATTGGACCAGACCAGCTCGGTCACGGGCCCTTCCGGCCCCCGGAAACCGGACCGGACGGGCGCGGCGTGGGCCCGGGAGTTGACGGTGGCACGGGCAAGGGATCGTTTCCCCATGGGAGAGGGCGTAATCTCAGGCGTCATGAGCAGCGACATCGACGTCTCGTCCGGCGGGGTGACACAGAACGGCGGCGCGCGGACCTCCGACCGCGGGGCGGCGACGCGCGGCGCCCTGCTGTCCGCGGCCAGGGACGTCTTCTGCGACGCCGGCTTCGCCCAGGCCGCGGTGACCGACATCGTCGCCAAGGCCGGCGCCAGCGTGGGCAGCCTGTACCACCACTTCAACGGCAAGGCCGACCTCTACCTGACGCTGTTCGAGGACTTCCAGGGCCGCCAGCAGGAGCGCACCCGCGAGGCGATCAACGCCGTCCGCGACGCGGGCGAGACCGACCCGATGCGGCAGTTCATCGCCGGCGCCGGCGCCTACCTCAGCGGCTGCCTCGACGAGCGCGACGCCGCCCGGCTGTTCATCTCCGGCGACGGCCCGCCCGGGTTCGACCGGGTCATGCGGCAGCGGCTCAACAAGTGGGCGCGCCGCAACGCCGCCCTCTTCCACACCGCCGACGGCGGCGTCGACGAGGCGCTGGTCACGGTGCTGACCGGCGCGATGGCGGGCGCCGTGTCGGAGATCTCCCTGCTGGACGACGAGGACGCCGCGCGCCGCCTCGCCGACCAGGTCATGGTCATCGTCGCGACGATCAGGAACCCCGGTACGGAGCAGCGCTGAGCGTGCGGGATCCTGGAGGGGTGACCGAGAACAAGGACGCCCCGCCCGCGCGGGAGGCCCCGCAGGACGCGCCGCAGGAGGCGCCCGCCGGGGACGGTGCTCCGGCTCCGGCGGGACGGCCCGTGATCGAGGTCAGCCCCGGCGTGCACAAGCGGCTCACCACGGGCCTCGGCGGCTTCGCCATGGCGCTGGGCGCGTGCATGCTGCTGGTCCTGGCGATCTACGTCATCACGCCGCGCAGCAACAAGGAGGTCCTGCCGACCGTCAACTACGGGTCGCAGCTGTGGGCGATGCGCAACGACGCGCCCTACAGCGTGTACTCCCCGGAAGGGCTCGGCCCCCGCTGGCGTCCGACCAGTTCCCGGCTGCACGGCCTTGAGTCGGGCGGTAAGGAGCCCGTCGCGTGGCACCTCGGGTTCGTCACGCCCAGCGACGAGTACGCGGCGCTGGAGCAGAGCAACGAGAAGGCGTCCGAGTACGTCCCGCGCATGACCAACAGCAGCACGCCGCTCGGGACGCAGCAGGTCGGCGGCGCCACCTGGTCGAAGTACCACCGCAAGGACAAGAAGGCGAACTCCCTCGCCCGCACCCTCCCCGACGGGGTGAGCCTCGTCGTGACCGGCACCGCGTCCTACGAGGAGCTGGCGGTCCTGGCCGCGTCGCTCGAACCGCAGAAGAAGGACGAGAGGCTGACGCCCTCCACGACGGCCACGCCGCGCTCCTGAGCCCCTAGAAGGGCGCGGCGGCGTCGCCGTCCCCGGGCCGGTCGAGGGCCGCCGCGAGCCGCGCGCGGGCACCCTCCAGCCACTCCTCGCACACCGCGGCGAGCTTCTCGCCCCGCTCCCACAGGCCGAGCGACTCCTCCAGCGTCAGGCCGCCCGCCTCCAGCCGCTTGACGACCTCGGCCAGCTCGTCCCGTGCCTGCTCGTACGACGGCTTCTCCGCCGTCCCCTGCTCGTCCGCCACCGGCCTACCCTCTCATTTCTGGGGGGCCGACCCCCCAGGCCCCCCGGCAAATACAGGTTCACTCCCGCTCGGTCACGGTCACACCGAGACGCCCGTCCGAGAGCCGAACGTGCAGCTTGTCGCCGTCCTTGACGGCCGAAGACTCCCGCACCACCGACTCGTCCTCCCGCTGGACGATCGCGTACCCGCGCTCCAGCGTCGCGGCGGGGGAGAGGGCGAGCAGCCGGGCGCGGGTGTGCGACAGCTCGTCCCCGGCCCGGTCCAGCGCCCCGGACAGGCACCGCCGCGCCCGGTCGCGCAGCGCCGCGACCTGCTCGGACTGCCGCTCGATCTCCCGCACCGGGTCGGCCAGCGCGGGCCGCGACCGCACCCCCCGCAGCCACGCCAGCTCCCGCTCCACCGCGCCGCCGAGGCAGCGCCGGCCCCGGTCGCGCAGCTGCCGGACGAGCTGGAGCTGCTCCCGCACGTCCGGGACGGTCTTCTTCGCCGCGTCCGTCGGGGTGGACGCCCGGACGTCGGCGACCAGGTCAAGGATCGGGCTGTCCTGCTCGTGGCCGATCGCGCTGACCACCGGCGTGCGGGCGGCCGACACCGCGCGGACGAGCGCCTCGTCCGAGAACGCCAGCAGGTCTTCCATCGCGCCGCCGCCCCGCGCGATGATGATCACATCGATCTCGGGATCGGCGTCCAGCGTGCGCAGCGCCTCCATGACCTCGCCGACCGCGTACGAGCCCTGCACCGCGGTGTTCTCCACCCGGAACGCCACCGCCGGCCACCGCCGCCGCGCGTTCTGCAGGACGTCGTGCTCGGCGTCGGAGTCGCGCCCGCAGATCAGCCCGATCTTGGCGGGCAGGAACGGCAGGGCGCGCTTGCGCTCCGGCCGGAACAGCCCCTCCGACGCGAGCACCTGCCGCAGCCGCTCCAGCCGGGCCAGCAGCTCGCCGACGCCGACCGGCCGGATCTCCAGGACGCTCAGCGAGAAGCTCCCGCGGTTGATCCAGAAGTCGGGCTTGGCGTGCACGACGACGCGGGCCCCGTCCGTCACCGCCGGGCCGGCCGCCTCGAACACCGCGCGCGGCCCGACGACCCGCACGGACATGTTCGCCACCGGGTCGCGGAGCGTCATGTAGACCGTCCCGCCGCGGGCGTTGAGGTCGGTGATCTGGCCCTCGACCCAGATGCGGCCGAGCCGGCCGATCCAGCCGCTCACCGCCTGCAGGACGGTCCGTACCGGAACCGGGGACTCGGCCGAGGTCTCCATCGCCATGCAGGCAGCCTACGGTGCGCACCATGCCGCCCGTCCGCACGTTGTGTGACCGACGAGACATGTCGCCCGGCTTCAAACCATTAGCTCAACTAACTTAGACTGACTAAGTAATTTCGAGGAGAGACCGTGACCGCAACCGAACGCGAGCTCGCCGAACGGCTCAACCGGCGCCTGCGCCACGTGGTGCTGATGCTCCGCCAGGTCAGCGCCGACCAGCCGATCACCAGCCAGCAGCTGTCCGTGCTCGGCTCCCTGGAGCACGGGCCGCGCCGGATGACCGAGCTGGCCGCCGAGCACGGCGTCCGGCTGCCGACCATGACGGCGCAGATCAACCGGCTCGAACGGGACGCGCTCGTCGCGCGCGGCCGGGACGGCACCGACGCCCGCGTCGTCACCGCCCGGCTCACCGAGGCGGGGCTGGCCCGGCTCACCGCCGGGCGCGAGCGCCGGATCGGCTTCCTCGCCGAGCGGTTCGCGGACCTGACGGACGAGGAGCGCGCGGCGGTCGCCGCGGCGCTGCCCGCCCTCGACAAGCTCCTCGGCGCTCCCTGATCCGTACACGGAGGCAGCCATGCACGCGAAGCCCTCGGCGACCCCGAAGGGCGGCGCCATTCAGGCAGCCGATGTCGGTATGGACCACCGCCTTCGCCGCCGTCGTCGGCGCGGCCTCCGGCGGGGCCGAGTCGGCGATCATCCTCTACGAGGCGGCGCTCGGGCTCGGCATCTCGCTCGGGCCGCTCGCCGGCGCCCTGCTCGGCGACCTGAACTGGCGGTTCCCGTTCTTCGGCACCGCCGCACTGATGGCGGTCGGCTTCCTGCTGATCACCACGCTGCTCAAGGCGCCGCCCAAGCCGGCCGAGAAGACCCGCCTCAGCGCGCCGATCCGCGCCCTCGGGCACGGCGGCCTGTCCACGACCGCGTTCACCGCGCTGTTCTAAACGCATCTGGAGCCTCTGGATGTGGGTCGACATCGACCACACGTTCCAGGACGCCGCTGCGCCGGCGTGACCCTCGCATGGGAAAGCCCCCGGCCGACGTGCGGTCGGGGGCTTGTCCGTGGTCGCTCAGCTGGTTCCGTTGAGCTTGGCTATGCGGCGCTCGTACATGCGAACGACGTCCTCACGCCCTGCGTGCTTGGTCTCGTACTCGCGCAGAAGCTTCACCTGGTCGACGGACAGGCCGCGCAGGCGCGCCCGCAGTTGCGGCAGAGTGGCGCTGTCGTAGTCGGGGACGGGCAGGTCCGCGGCGAGGTGCTCGGCCTCGGCCTGCGCGGCGGGCTTGGTCTCCGGCTTCGGCTCGAACTCCGCCTTCGCCGACTTCTCGGCCTCGGGCTTCTTGGGCTCGGCCGTTTTAGGCTCGGCCTTTTTAGGCTCGGCCTTCTTGGCCTCAGGCTGCTTCGGCTCGGGCTTCTTCGGCTTGGCGGGCTTGGCGGGCTTGGCCGGCTTGGCCGGTTCGGCGGCCTTCGGGCTCGGCGCGGGCTTGGCCTGCGGCTCCGGCTCCGGCACCGGCTCGGACGGCACCGGCTTCGGCGCGGGCTGGGCGACGGGCCCGGACTCGTCCGCCGACTTGGCGTGGTGCCGTCCCAGCGCGCCCGGCTTGGCGGGCTTGGGCGGCTTCGCCGGCGTGCCGGTACGGGCGTGCTTGGGCGTGTGCCGCGTGCCCGCGCCGGGCTTGCCGACGGAGATCTCCTCGGAGGGCGTCCCCGAGAGCGCCGTCCCCGAGGCGGCCGTGCGCGAGGCGGCCGTGCGCGAGGCGGCCGTGCGCGCCCCCGCCGGCCTGGTGCGGCGCTCGGGCGCGGGCTCCGGCTCCGGCGCGGCCTCCTCGCCGCGGACGCGCTCCACGACCCGCCCGACGACCTTCTCGGCCGTGCCCTGGACGTCGTCGCGCAGCCGCCCGATCACCGGCTTCATCCCGCCGCCCTCGGTGATCTCCTTGTAGTCCCTGTTCACCCGGTCCCCGAGCAGCAGCGCCCGGCCGACGCCGAACATGGCCAACCGGACGGCGTGCAGCGGAAGGTCCCGGACCTGCTCGCCCACCGTGTCGCGTACCTGCTCGCGGAGGCGGCGCGGCGATTTCGTCATCGGACTTCCCTTTCCTGCCTTCGGCTCGTCGTCACTCACTCTGCCCCATGGGTGCGATGGCGGTCACCCCGGGTTAGTGGATTGCTGTCCAAAAGCGTGGTGGAGTCGGTCACAGCGCGTCCACTCGTACGATAGAGCCATGACCGCCAACAGCCAGCGCCGTGTCCTGCTCGCCAAGCCGCGTGGTTACTGCGCGGGCGTCGACCGGGCCGTGCAGACGGTCGAGATCGCCCTGGAGAAGTACGGCGCGCCCATCTACGTCCGCAAGCAGATCGTCCACAACGTGCACGTCGTCAAGACGCTCGAAGAGCGCGGCGCCGTCTTCGTCGACGAGACCGAGGAGGTCCCCGAGGGCGCCATCGTGGTGTTCTCCGCGCACGGCGTCGCACCCGCGGTGCACGACGAGGCCAAGGGCCTCGACCTGCGCACCATCGACGCGACCTGCCCGCTGGTGACCAAGGTCCACAAGGAGGCCGTCCGGTTCGCCGACCAGGACTACGACATCCTGCTGATCGGCCACGAGGGGCACGAGGAGGTCATCGGCACCACCGGCGAGGCCCCCGACCACATCCACCTCGTGGACGGGCCCGGCGACGTCGCCAACGTGCACGTCCGCGACCCCGAGAGGGTGGCGTGGCTGTCGCAGACCACGCTGTCGGTGGACGAGACCATCGCCACCGTCGAGAAGCTCCGCGAGCGGTTCCCCAAGCTGATGGACCCGCCGTCCGACGACATCTGCTACGCCACGCAGAACCGGCAGGTCGCCGTGAAGGAGATGGCGGCGCTGTCCGACCTCGTCATCGTGGTCGGGTCGACGAACTCCTCCAACTCCGTCCGGCTGGTCGAGGTCGCCAAGGAGCACGGCGCCGACAGCGCCTACCTCGTCGACTACGCCGAGCACATCGACCCCGCCTGGCTGGACGGCGTCGCCACCGTCGGCGTCACCAGCGGCGCGTCCGTCCCGGACGAACTGGTCCAGGAGGTCCTGGTCTGGCTGGCGGAGCGCGGCTTCGGCGAGGCGGAGGAGATCGAGTCCGTGGAGGAGCGGATGCGCTTCTCCCTCCCGAAGGAGCTCCGCAAGGACCTCCGCATCACGCCCGTCTAGCCGACGTCCGTTAGTCGACATCGCCGTGGTGTGTGGGGCGGCGGTCCTGCGTCGTGGTGGGGGACTCGTCCCAGCGGACGGGGTTCTCGTTCTCCTCCTTCTGGAAGAGGCGGATCCCGGCGACCTTCTCCCGCAGCTCCCTGACGTTCGTCATGAGGCCGCGGGCCAGGCAGATCACCACGACCAGCAGCGTCCCGAAGAACAGCCAGGGCGCGGTGGCCGCGAGCGCGGTGAAGACGCCGACCGTGACGCCGCGCAGCAGCGAGCCGTCGCCCAGCGTCGTCACGAACACGACCGTGAACGTCGCGGCGAAGAACGTCAGCGGCGGGCTGACGACGAGCGTGAGCAGGTCGGCCGGACGGGTCGCGAACGCGGCCAGCGCGCAGCCGATCGCGAACCCGGCGCCGGCGAGCAGCCCCACGCCGAACCAGCGCGACAGGAGCCCGCAGACGACCCCGGTCGCGAACATGACCACGATGCCGCCACGTCCGGTGAGCGTGATCGGGCTCGCCGCCGATCGGGAGGAAGCGCTGCGCCTCCGACTCACTGGACCCCCTGGGGCCGGCGAGGCGCCGCCCGGCGCGTCGCGTACCGATGAACTCATCCCCACCCCTCGTGCCGGTCACTCTGCTCAGGGATGGCCCGCCCGCCGAAACCTACCGGCTTTGAGGCCGGGTCATGCTGAGACCGCTTCTCAATGGGGAGATGGTCCTCGTTGCCGAAGGGTTCGTCGTTGGTGGTCAGTTCCGCCGCGGAGAGCGCGCGCGGGCTCTCCTCGACCGGGCTTGGGCCGTCCAAGGAGTCGTCGACCACGCCCAGGTCGTTCAGCTTGCGCGCGCTCACGAGCACGCGTGTTTCGAGGGAGCCGACCGTCCGGTTGTAGGACTTGATGGCGCCGGTCAGCGCGCGGCCCAGTTCGTCGACGTGCTGCCCCATCGTGCCCAGCCGCTCGTACAGCTCCTTGCCCAGTTCGAAGACCGCGCGGGCGTTGCGTGAGAGGGCGGCCTGCTGCCACGCGTAGGACGCCGTCCGCAGCATCGTGATGAGCGTCGTCGGCGTGGCGATGTGCACGCGCCGCCTTATCGCGTACTCCAGCAGAGCGGGGTCGCGATCCAGCGCGGGGGCGAGGAACGCCTCGCCGGGGATGAACAGGACGACGAACTCCGGCGCCGGGCTGAACGCCTGCCAGTACGACTTGGCCGCCAGGCGGTCGACGTGGTCGCGCAGATGGCGGGCGTGCGCGTCCAGCCGTACCGGGTCGCCGCTCTCCGCGGCCTGGAGGTATGCGGCGAGCGAGACCTTGGAGTCGACCACGATGTTCTTGCCGCCGGCCAGCCGCACCACCATGTCGGGACGGACCGTGCCGTCGACCGTGGCGGAACTGGCCTGCTCGTCGAAATCGCAGTGGTGCGCCATGCCGGCCAGTTCCACGACGCGCCGGAGTTGCAGCTCGCCCCAGCGCCCTCTGGCCTCGGGCCGCTGCAGAGCCCGGACGAGCGACTGCGTCTCGCGGCGCAGCTGGTCGGAGGTCTGCCGGACGAAGTCGACCTGCTTGGCCAGCATCGCGTGCGACTCCCGGCGGCCCGTCTCCACCTCGCGGAGCTGCTCCTCCACCTTGGCGAGCGTCTCCTTGAGCGGCGCGACCAGGTGCTCGACGGCCTGCTGCCGCCGCTGCAGCTCGCCGGCCGCCTCGACCCCCGCCGCCTTGAGCCGGGTGTCGGCCAGTTCGAGGAACCGCTGGTTGCTGGCGTCCAGCGCCTTCGTGGAGAGGTTCTCGAAGTGCTCGGCCATCCGCTCCTCGGCGTAGGCGAGCTTCTCCTCCGCCGCCCGCGCCCGCGCGATCAGCGCGCCCTGCCGGCTCGTCGCGAGCGCGTACCCGGCGACGACGCCGAACACGGCGCCGACGAGGAGTCCGGCGAACAGCGCGAGGTCCATTCGCTCATCGTGACAGCGCCGCCGCGATCGGGGACCGCGACGCGCCGTGACGTCCCCCGTCCCAGGACATTTGGCCCAGTGTTCACCAAGCGGAGGCCTCGCGGAGTTTCCGGGCAGCCCGAGGGGTGCGCGGACGCCCATAAACTTGACGGCCGTGAGCCTCTCCATCGGAATCGTCGGGCTGCCCAACGTCGGCAAGTCCACGCTGTTCAACGCGCTGACCAAGAACGACGCGCTGGCCGCCAACTACCCGTTCGCGACCATCGACCCCAACGTCGGCGTGGTCGGGGTGCCCGACCCGCGCCTCACCGTGCTGGCGGAGGTCTTCGGCTCGCAGAAGATCATCCCGGCGACGATGGAGTTCGTCGACATCGCGGGGATCGTCAAGGGCGCGTCCGAGGGGCAGGGCCTCGGCAACAAGTTCCTCGACAACATCCGGAACACCAACGCGATCTGCCAGGTCATCCGGGCGTTCGAGGACCCGGACGTCACGCACGTGGACGGCGACGCCGACCCGGCCCGCGACATCGAGACGATCAACACCGAGCTGATCCTGGCCGACCTCCAGACGATCGAGAGGGCGCTGCCGCGCCTCGACAAGGAGGCCCGCACCAAGAAGGACAAGGAGAAGCTCGCCGTCGTCGAGGCGGCCACCGCCGCGTCGGCGCTCCTGGACGGCGGCGTCACGCTGTTCGCGGGCGCCGAGAAGGCCGGCATCGACCTGGCGCTCCTGCGCGAGCTGCACCTGCTCACCGCCAAGCCGTTCCTCTACGTCTTCAACCTGGACGAGGACGAGCTGACCGACGAGGCGCTGCGCGGCCGCCTGCGCGACCTGGTCGCCCCCGCCGAGGCGATCTTCCTGGACGCCAAGATCGAGGCGGAGCTGATCGAGCTGCCCGACGACGAGGCGCTCGAACTGCTGCAGGGCATGGGCCAGGAGGAGTCCGGCCTGTCGCAGCTCGTCCGGATCGGGTTCGACACCCTCGGCCTGCAGACCTACCTGACCGCCGGGCCCAAGGAGTCGCGGGCCTGGACGATCCGCAAGGGCGCCACCGCGCCGGAGGCGGCCGGGGTCATCCACACCGACTTCCAGCGCGGATTCATCAAGGCGGAGATCGTCTCCTACGGCGACCTCACCGGCGCCGGCTCGATGGCCGCCGCCCGCACCGCCGGCAAGGTGCGCATGGAGGGCAAGGACTACGTCATGCAGGACGGCGACGTCGTGGAGTTCCGCTTCAACGTCTGACGGCCGCCGCGGCCGGTGTGATTTTGGCAACAGCCGGGGCCGGTGTGGCGCGCGTGCTCGATGAGCTGGGTGTTTTGTGGCGATATGTCGCGAATCGGACACTGTGCCGGATATTTCGGGAAGAGATTGCGGTCGCCGTCGCCACTCGGTAACCAAGCAACTCCCGAGTCGCCGCGCTTGTCCGATACGTGGACCTGCGCACTGTTCGGAGGCTTGGATAGGGGATCGTCACCGTTTGGCAATCCTCCCCGTTCCTGCTGAGGTGGATTGCATTATCCACAACCGCGCGGCGGGGCTGTGCTTCGCCCCGATGCGCTGGAACAATTGACGCCCGTGGTTACCCTGGGCCCGAGGTGGGTTCAGAAAGGACCACCGAACACGACCAGGGACACAGGACCGCGCCGACCGGGGGCGAGGCGCGAGCGGAGGCAGGATGGCTCGCAGGTCGGCCGCGGGACGCGGCCGTGACACCGCCGTAGTCGACGAGGCCGCGGCGCCCGGCCGGGCGCTCGCGTCGCCCGCCGACCCGTGGGGCCTGCCCGAGCCGGACCGCGGCCGGTCCGGCCGCCGCGGCGGCCGCTGGGGCGGATCCGGCGGGCGCTGGTGGGTCTGGGCCGGACGCGCCGTGCTCTGGGCCGTCATCCTGGTCGTCCTCGTCAACGGCGTCCGCGCCCCGTTCGAGCGCTTCACCTCCGACGACGGCTCCGGCGGCACGACGGCCTCGGCCAAGCCCCCGAAGAGCGCCGGATTCCCCAGCAGCGCCGCGGGCGCCTTCGCGCTCCAGTTCGCCAACGTCTATCTCAACTTCGACCAGAAGACCGCCCCTGGGCGCGAGGCCCAATTGCGGACCTTCCTGCCCGACGGCGCCGACCCCCAATTCGGCTGGAACGGCGTCGGCAAGATGCAGGTGCAGTCCATCCAGGTCGCCGGAGTCGACGCCCGCGACGCCAACAACGCGACCGTGACGCTGCTCGCCCGCACCGCCGACAGATGGCTCCGCCTCGCCGTTCCCGTGTACGCCGACAAGAGCGGATCGCTGGTCGTGTCCGCC
>NZ_SMKY01000390.1 GCF_004349235.1 Actinomadura darangshiensis
GCGCTGGACGCCGGCGCGGAGGATGGCGTCGAGGAGGCCGGCGCGGGAGCGGAAGTGGTAGGTGATGGCGGAGTCGTTGCCTTGTCCGGCGAGGGCGACGATGTCGCGGGTGCGGGCGGCGTCGATGCCGTGGGCGGCGAAGAGGCGGGCGCCGGCGCGCATGAGGGCGTCGCGGGTGGCTCTTGCGTCCTTCGGCACGCGGATGATACTAACAGGACACGTTAATAACGGCGCCTGTTACAACCGGAGGCCGCGCATGACGGACGTCTACGACCCGTTCGCCCCTGAGTTCCAGGCCGACCCGTATCCGGCGTACCGGCGGCTCCGGGACGAGGACCCCGTCCACCGCCACGGCGATCCGCCGTTCTGGGCGCTGTCCCGGTTCGACGACATCTGGGCGGCGACGCGGGACGCCGGGACGTTCTCCTCCGCCCAGGGGCTGACGTTCCACCCCGACGAGATCGGCATGCTCGGCCTGGCGCCGACGATCGTGATGCTGGATCCGCCGCGCCACACCGTCCTGCGGCGGCTGATCAGCCACGGGTTCACGCCGCGCCGGGTCGCGGCGCTGGAGGACATGCTGCGGGAGTTCGTCCGGTCGAACATCGCGCGGATGGAGCGGAAGGCGGCCGACGGCGGGGCCCCTGACCTGCACGAGGACTTCTCCGCGCCGCTGCCGACGTTCGCGCTGGCGCACCTGCTCGGCGTCCCCGAAGCGGACCGGGCGCGGTTCACCCCCTGGGTGCGGGCGCTGACCACGCTTCAGGACGACGGGTTCGCCCCGGCGGCGCTGCGGGGCGGCGCGGCCGGCGCCGTCGCGGAGATGTTCGAGTACTTCACCGGCGTGATCGAGGCCCGCCGCGCCGAGCCGTCCGACGACCTGATCAGCGCGCTCACGGTGGCCGAGGCGGACGGGGAGCGCCTCGCCGACTGGGACATCCTCGGCTTCTGCTTCGTGATGGTCGCGGGCGGCAACGACACCACCGCCAACCTGATCTCACACGGGGTGAAACTGCTGGACACAGACCATGCGCAGCGCGAACGCCTGGTGGCCGACCCGTCCCTGATCCCGAACGCGCTGATGGAGTTTCTCCGAATGGAGGCCTCAGTGCAGGCACTGGCGCGCACCACGACCCGTCCGGTGAAGGTGCACGGGACGGAAATCCCCGAGGGCGAGAAAGTCCTGATGCTGTTCGGCTCAGCGAATCGGGACGAGCGCGAGTTCGGCCCGTCCGCCGGCGCCCTCGACATCACCCGGGAGATCCCGCGCCATGTGGGCTTTTCCAGCGGAGTCCATTTCTGCATCGGCTCGCACCTGGCGAAGCTTCAAGCCCGCGTCGCACTGGAGGAGCTTCTCCAGGCCCACCCCGGCATAGGCGTGGACCTGGAGAACTCTGAACGGATCTCGTCCCCTTTCACCCGAGGCTGGATTTCGCTTCCGGCCACGGGAATCGCCGCCTAACCCATGTGCGGGTATCCGTAGTCGGTCGGCGGGACGAGCGTCTCCTTGATGGAGCGCGGGGACGTCCAGCGGAGCAGGTTGAACATGGATCCGGCCTTGTCGTTGGTGCCGGACGCCCGCGCGCCGCCGAACGGCTGCTGCCCGACGACGGCGCCGGTCGGCTTGTCGTTGACGTAGAAGTTGCCGGCCGCGTACCGCAGCACCTCCGCCGTGCGGGCGATGGCGGCGCGGTCGGTCGCGATGACGGCGCCGGTCAGCGCGTAGTCCGCGACCGACTCCATCTGGGCGAGCATCTCCTCGTACCGGTCGTCCTCGTAGACGTGGACGCCGAGGACCGGCCCGAAGTACTCGGTCCGGAAGATCTCGTTCTCGGGGTCGCCCGACACGAGCACGGTCGGCCGGACGAAGTACCCGACCGAGTCGTCGTAGGTCCCGCCGGCGACGACCTCGACGCCCGGGTCGCCGTGCGCCCGGTCGATGGCGGCCTTGTTCTTGGCGAAGGCCCGCTCGTCGATCACGGCGCCGACGAAGTTCGAGAAGTCGCCGACGTCCCCCATCGCGAGCCCGTCGACCTCGGCGGCCAGCGCCTCCTTGAGCCCGCCTTCCCAGAGGGACCGCGGCACATAGGCACGCGACGCCGCGGAGCATTTCTGCCCCTGGTACTCGAACGCCCCCCGCACGAGAGCGGTCTTGAGGACGGCGGGATCGGCGGACGGGTGCGCGACGACGAAGTCCTTGCCGCCCGTCTCCCCCACCACCCGCGGATATCCGCGGAACTTCTCGATGTTGTTCCCGACCGTCTTCCACAGGTGCCGGAACGTCGCGGTGGACCCGGTGAAGTGAATCCCGGCCAATTCCGGATGCTGAAGCGCCACATCCGAAACCGCGACCCCGTCCCCGGTGACCAGATTGATGACACCGTCCGGCAGGCCGGCCTCTTCGAGCAGCCGCATCAGCAGCACGGCCGAGTACGTCTGCGTGGGCGACGGCTTCCACACCACCACGTTCCCCATGAGCGCGGGCGCCGTCGGAAGGTTCGCGGCGATCGCGGTGAAGTTGAACGGGGTGACCGCGTAGACGAACCCCTCCAGCGGCCGGTGGTCGGACCGGTTCCACACGCCCGCGCCGCTGATCGGCTGCTCGGCGAGGATCCGCCGCGCGAAGTGCACGTTGAACCGCCAGAAGTCGACCAGCTCGCACGGGCTGTCGATCTCCGCCTGCTGGACGGTCTTGGACTGCCCGAGCATCGTCGCGGCCAGCAGCGTCTCCCGCCACGGCCCGGCGAGCAGGTCGGCGGCCCGCAGGAAGACCGCGGCCCGGTCGTCGAACGACAGCGCCCGCCACGCCGGCGCCGCCGCCAGCGCGGCGTCGACGGCGTCCCGCGCGTCGTCCCGCGTGGCGGTCCCGAACGTCCCGAGCACCGACGCGTGCCGGTGCGGCTGGACGACGGCGACCTTGGCGCCGCCGCCGAGCCGCCGCTCGCCCCCGATCGTCATGGGCAGGTCGATCGGCGCGCCGGCGGTCAGCTCGGCGAGCTTGGCCTCCAGCCGGGCCCGCTCGGCGCTGCCGGGCGCATAGCCGCGCACCGGCTCGTTCACCGGCGTCGGAACTTCGGTCACGGCGTCCATCTGAAGGACCCTCCTTAACGGGAGACGAACGAACGGAGAAAGAAGACGAGATTGGCGGGCCTTTCGGCGAGCCGCCGCATGAAATACCCGTACCAGTCGGCCCCGTACGGAACGTAGACGCGCATCTGGTGGCCCTGGGCGAGCCGCCGCTGCTCGGCGGCCCGGATTCCGTAGAGCATCTGGAACTCGTAGGACGCCGGCGACCTTTCAGCGGCCAGCGCCAAAGCGATGTCGATGATCCGCGGGTCATGGCTGCCGACCATCGGGTACCCGTCCCCCCGCATCAGCAGCCGCAGCGCCCGGACATAGGCGCGGTCGACCTCGCCCCGCCCCTGAAAGGCCACCGAAGAAGGCTCCGCATAAGCACCCTTGACCAGTCGCACGCGCGAGCCCTCGTCGACCAGCTCCCGCAGGTCCCCTTCGCTTCTCCGCAGCATCGCCTGAACGGCGACCCCCACCCACGGGAAATCGCTGCGCAGCTTGCCGAGGGTCTCCAGCGTGGAGTCGACGGTCGTGTGGTCCTCCATGTCGAGCGTGACGGTCATCCCGACCCGTCCGGCCGCCGCGCAGATCTCCCGCGCGTGATCGAGGGCGAGTTCCCCCGGCAGCGCCTGCCCCAGCGCGGACAGCTTCACCGAGGCGTCGGCACCCCCGGCGAACCCGTGCTCGGCGAACGCCGCGAACATCCGCAGGTAGGCGTCCCGGGTGACGAGCGCCTGCGCGGGCTCCCGGGTGTCCTCACCCAGATGATCGAGGGTGACCCGCAAACCCCCCTCCGACAGCCTCCGCACCGTCCCGAGCGCGGCGTCCAGATCGTCACCGGCGACGAAGCGGTCGACGACTCCCCTGGTGAGGGGAATGGAGGTGACGAGATCACGCATCCGCCCGCTGCGTCCGGCAGCAAGAAGCAGGGCACTGAGCATGGAGGCCTCCAACACCGAGGAACACCTCGAACGCTAGGAGCAGCACAGCCCACCCCCTATAGTCAAATGCCACTTTGACCACCCGCCATCTTCATACAGATGCACAACAAGGAGCGTGCGATGGCACCCGACCTCCAGGAGATCGTGGAACAGGCGGCCGACCTCCTGCGCGCACCCGCGACGCTGGAGGACCGCGACTTCCACCTGGTCGCCTACGCCGCCCACGGCGACACGATCGACCCCGTCCGGATGGACTCGATCCTGCACCGCCGCGCCACCGAGGCCGTCCGCGCCCGCTTCGAACGCCACGGCATCGCCCGCGCGACGGGCCCCGTCCGCATCCCGGCGGACACGGCCCAAGGCCAACTGGCCCGCCTCTGCCTGCCCGCACGCTGGAACAACGTCACCTACGGCTACCTCTGGCTCCTGGACGACCGGAAACAGATCACGGACACCCAGGCGTCCAAAGCCATGCCCCTGTGCGAACGAGCCGGCCTCCTCATGGCCCGCCAGGCCCGCGAACGCGACGACCTCGGCTACAAGGTGGCGGACCTGCTCTCCACCCACCCCGACGTGCGGACCCAGGCGGCCGACGACCTCACCGACGCGAAGGCGGCCGACCCACCCCTGACCGTGGCCGTCCTGCGAACCCCGAGCCCCGAACCGCTCAACCCGTGGCTGCTCCCCCACTCCGTCCTGACCACGGTCTGGCAGCGGGACCATGTCCTGCTGATCCCGCAAGCGAACACCACGAACACGCTCACCCGGGCACGTCGCCTCCTGGAGGAACGCAACGCACCCGTCCAAGCAGGCGTCTACACGCCCTGCCCGACCCTGGACGACGTCCACGAGGGCTGGCTAAGAGCCCGCGTAGCGGCCAGAACCGCACCCCCAGGCGAAACCCGCGACTGGACGACCCTGGGCGCCCTGCGCCTGCTCCGAACGGCAGGCGACGAGGCCCTGGCCCAAACAACCCAAACCCCAGGCACCCAACGCCTACTGCAGAACAAGGACCTCACGGAAACGGCCCGCACCTACCTGGACCTGGCAGGCAACGTCCAGCGAACAGCCAAGACCCTGAACATCCACCGCCAGACCCTCTACCACCGCCTGCGCCGCATAGAAGACCTGACGTCCCTGGCCCTGACCAACGGCCAAGACCGCCTAACCCTCCACCTGGCCCTAACCTTGACCCCCCACCTCACCTGAAAGGTGGCCGTGGCGCTGCCGGAGTTCACGCTTGAGGATTTTGCCGCTCGGGTTTTTGGGCAGCGAGTCGGCCATCACCACGTACTTGGGCCGCTTGTACCCCGCGAGCCGCTCACGCACGTGCGCGGAAACATCGTCCGCTGTCAGGGCGAAGCCCTCCTTAGGCACGACCACAGCGGTAACGGCCTCGATCCAGTGCGGATGGCTGATCCCGAAGACGGCGACCTCGGCGACACCTTCCAGCTCGTAAACGGCCTCTTCGACCTCACGGCTGGCGACGTTCTCGCCACCCGTCTTGATCATGTCCTTCTTGCGATCGACAACGGACAGGTATCCGTCCGACGTCATCACGCCGAGGTCACCGGAGTGGAACCACCCGTCCCGGAACGCCTCGGCGGTCTTGGCGTCGTCGCGGTAGTACCCCAGAGCGGCATGCGGGCTCCGGTGAACGATCTCGCCGACCTCCCCGACCCCCACCAGGGCACCATCGTCATCGACGAGCCTGGTCTCGACATTGATAGCGGCGCGCCCGGCGCTGCCGGCCCGCTCAAGCTGCTCGTGCGGCCGCAGGATGGTGGCGAGCGGGGCCATCTCCGTCTGCCCGTAGAAGTTCCACAGCCGCACATCGGACAGCCGCCGCAGCAGTTCCCGCAGCACCTCCACGGGCATCGCGGAGGCGCCGTAGTACCCCTTCTTGAGACTCGACAGGTCCCGCCGGTCGAAGTCGGGGTGCCGGAGCAGCGAGATCCACACCGTGGGCGGGAAGAACAGCTTGGTGGCCTTCTCCCGCTCGATCGTCTCCAGCAGGACCGCCGGATCGGGCCCCGGCAGGATGATGCTGGTGGCCCCCAGATAGACGTCGACGGAGAAGAAGCAGTCGAGCTGCGCGCAGTGGTACATCGGCAGCGTGTGGACCTCGACGTCGTCGGAGCTCATCTCCCCGTCGATCACACAGCTCACGTACTGGCTGATGAGCGACCGGCTGGACAGCATCACGCCCTTGGGCCGCGACTCGGTCCCCGACGTGTACATGAGCCGCAGCGGGTCGTCGTCCCCCACGAGAACGTCCGGCGCGGTCTCGGGCCCTTCCCGCCACCAGGAGTCGACGTCCTCCCACCCGGCGCCGACGGGCCCTCCCGACAACGGAATCCACCCCCGGACACCACCCTCGACCCCGGCAGCCGCCAACGCCTTCTCGGCGGTAGGAGCGAGCGCGTCCTCCGCGATGATCCCGGACGCCCCGGAGTGCTCGACGATGTAGGCGATCTCCTCCGCGTTCAGCATGAAGTTGACCGGCACGAGCACGACCCCGAGCTTGGCCGTGGCGAACGCGAACACCGCGTACTGCCAGCAGTTATGACTGAGCAGCGCGACCCGGTCCCCTTGCCCGACCCCCCGCGCCGCCAGCGCGTGGGCCGCCCGGTTGACCGCGACATCGAACTCCGCGAACGTGACCCGCAACTCCCCACTGACGACGGCCACCTTGCCGGGATACCGCCGAGCGGTCCGATGCAGCAGATCCCCCAACGAGTGCTGACGAGCCCGAGCAACCGAGTCGACCACAAGACCACCTCCCGCAGAACCCCCAGGTAAGAGGGCAAGAGAAGCCGATCATAAGCGCCCCAGCCCTCTAACCGACCACCAAAAAAAAGGGGGGGCGGACCAGCCCCCGCACCCCAGGCGGGGGTCTAGGGG
>NZ_SMKY01000391.1 GCF_004349235.1 Actinomadura darangshiensis
CACCCCCGACCGGCCACACACCCCCGACCGACCGCACGGCCCCGACCGACCACACACCCCCGGCCAGCCACACACCCCCGGCCGGCCGCACGGCTCGGACGGCGACCGCCGGCCATGAGGAGCTCAACGCATGAGCACCCCGGCCGCCGGCACGGCGGAGTCCGCCGGCATCGACGTCCTGCTCGCCGCAGGCCGACCGCGCAGCCGTGCCGGGGCATTCGCGGCCTCCGCGACCTTCGGCCGGCGAGCGATGCTCAAGATCAAGCACGACCCGAAGCAGATCGTGGACTCGGTCGCCATCCCGATCCTGTTCACCGTGCTGTTCACCTACCTCTTCGGCGGCGCCATCAGCGGCTCCACGGGCGACTACCTGGAGATCCTCCTGCCCGGCACGCTCAGCATGAGCATCGCCATCGTCACCATGTACGGCGGGGCGCGCCTCGCCCAGGACGTGACGACCGGGGCGTTCGACCGCTTCCGCGTCCTGCCCGTCTGGCGGGGCGCCTTCGTCCTCGGCGGCCTGCTCAGCGACGCGGCCCGCTACCTGTTCGCGTCCGCGATCGTGGTCGTCCTCGGGCTGGTCATGGGCTACCGGCCCGCGGGGGGCGTACCGGGCGTACTCGCCGCGGTGGCCCTGATCGCCGCGTTCGGGGTCTCGCTGTCCCTGCTGTGGGCGGCGGTCGCCCTCCTCGTACGCGACCCGGCCGTCGTCATCAGCATCGCCAACGTCGTGCTGATGCCGCTGTCGTTCGCCAGCAACATCTTCGTCGAGCCCGAGACCATGCCCGGCTGGCTTCAGGCCTTCGTCGACGTCAACCCGCTGAGCCACGTCGCGACCGCCGCCAGGGGCCTGATGAACGACGTCGGCGGCACCGGTGACTCCCTCGCCTGGTCGCTCGTCGCCATCGCCGCCCTCACCGCGGTGTGCGCACCGCTCACCCTCTACCTCTACGGCAGGCAGAGCTGAGGGCGGGCGGCGCCGGTCAGGGTGTGGCGGTGGGGACGATGTCGGGGGCGCCGCGGCGGTGGGCGTCGGCCTCCTGGTCGCCTTCCTGGGTCTGCGAGGCGCGTTCGGCCTCCACCCGCTTCCGGTAGTACTCGATCTCGCGGTCGCGCTGCTTCTTGGACCAGCCGAGGACCGGCGCGAGCAGGTCGGCGGCCTCCTGGGCGACGCGCACGCCGCGGTCCCAGGTCTCGATGGAGATCCGGGTGCGGCGGGCGAGGACGTCGTTGAGGTGGCGGGCGCCCTCGTGGCTGGCGGCGTAGACGACCTCGGCGCGGAGGTAGTCGTCGGCGCCGGTCAGCGGCTTGGCGAGGTCGGGTTTGTCGGAGATCAGTTCGAGCAGGTCGTCCAGCAGGGAGCCGTAGCGGCGCAGGAGGTGCTCGATGCGGGCGACGTGCAGTCCGGAGCGGGACGCGAGGCGGTGGCGGGCGTTCCACATGGCCTGGAAGCCGTCGCCGCCCACGAGCGGGATCCGGTCGGTGCACGATTCGGCGACCTTGCCGTCGAGGCCGTGGGCGACGGCGTCGATGGCGTCCTTGGCCATGACGCGGTACGTGGTGTATTTGCCGCCCGCGACCAGGACGAGGCCAGGCACGGGGTGCGCGACGACGTGCTCGCGCGAGAGCTTGGACGTCTCCTCCGTCTCGCCCGTGAGCAGGGGGCGCAGGCCCGCGTACACGCCCTCCACGTCGTCGTGCGTAAGGGGCGTGGTGAGGACGGAGTTGACGTGGTCCAGGACGTAGTCGATGTCGGCCTTCGAGGCGGCCGGGTGGGCCCGGTCGAGGTCCCAGGCGGTGTCGGTGGTGCCGATGATCCAGTGCCGTCCCCACGGGATCACGAAGAGCACCGACTTCTCGGTGCGGAGGATGATGCCGGCCGAGGAGTGGATGCGGTCCTTCGGGACGACCAGGTGGATGCCCTTGGACGCCTTCACGTGGATCTGGCCGCGCCCGCCGACGAGTTCCTGGATGTCGTCCGTCCATACGCCGGTGGCGTTCACGACCTGCTTCGCGCGGACCTCGCTGGTCGTGTTGCCCTCAAGGTCGCGGATCCGCAGCCCGGTGACGCGCTCGCCCTCGCGCAGGAACCCGAGGCACTGGGTGCGGGACGCGATCTGAGCGCCGTACTCCGCGGCCGTCCGCAGCGCCGTCATGACGAAGCGGGCGTCGTCGACCTGCGCGTCCCAGTACTGGATCGCGCCGGTGAAGGAGTCCTTGCGCAGGGACGGCGCGAGCCGCAGCGCGCCGCGCCGGGTCAGGTGCCGGTGGTGCGGGACGCCCCGGGTGCTGCCCATCTGGAGCGAGAGCAGGTCGTAGAGCGCCACGCCGGCGCCGAAGTACGCGCGCTCCCACACGTGGTGCGTGGTCGGCAGCAGGAACGGGACGGGGCGCACCAGGTGCGGCGCGATCTGCTGAAGCAGCAGCGAGCGCTCGGTCAGCGCCTCCCGGACGAGGTCGAAGTTGTACTGCTCCAGGTACCGGAGCCCGCCGTGGATCAGCTTGGACGAGCGGGACGAGGTCCCGGACGCGAAGTCGCGCGCCTCGACCACCGCGACCGACAGGCCCCGGGTGGCCGCGTCGAGCGCCGCGCCCGCGCCGACGATGCCGCCGCCGACGACGACCACGTCGAACTCCTCGCGGGCCATGCGGTCGAGCGCCGCCGCCCGCTCCGCCGGGCCGAGCCGCGAGCTTCCAAGGCCCGTCACCGGTGATCCCGTCATCGCGCATCCCCCCACAGCGGTTCGGTTTCCGAACGGTTCCTACCCAAGAGTAGGGACGGCTCCACCCCGGAAACGACCGATTCGGCGTGGGTTCGCTCTCAGTGAGCCGATCAGTCGGTGAACCGGCGGGGAGCCACCACGACCTGTACCCGCTGGAACTCCTTCAACTCCGTGTAGCCGGACGTCGCCATGGCGCGGCGCAGCGCCCCGATGAGGTTCATGGAGCCGTCGGCGACATGGGAGGGGCCGTGCAGGATCTGCTCCATCGTCCCGATCGTGCCGAGGTCGAGGCGGGTGCCGCGCGGGACGTCGCCGTGGTGCGCCTCGCTGCCCCAGTGGTATCCGCGGCCGGGCGCCTCGGTGGAGCGGGCGAACGGGGAGCCGACCATGACGGCGTCGGACCCGCACGCGAACGCCTTGGCGATGTCGCCGCTGTTCACCATGCCGCCGTCGGCGATCACGTGCACGTAGCGGCCGCCGGACTCGTCCATGTAGTCGCGGCGGGCGGCGGCGACGTCCGCGACCGCGGTGGCCATCGGGACGGCGACGCCGAGGACGGTCCGGGTGGTGTGCCCGGAGCCGCCGCCGAACCCGACCAGCACGCCGGCGGCGCCGGTGCGCATCAGGTGCAGCGCGGCCGTGTAGGTGGAGCAGCCGCCGACGATCACCGGGACGTCGAGGTCGTAGATGAACTGCTTGAGGTTGAGCGGCTCGGCCCGTCCCGACACGTGCTCGGCGGACACGGTCGTCCCGCGGATGACGAACAGGTCGACGCCCGCGTCGATGACGGCCTTGTGGAACTGGGCGGTGCGCTGCGGCGACAGCCGGGCCGCGACGGTGACGCCGGCCTCGCGGACCTCCTCGATCCGGCGGCCGATCAGCTCCTCCTTGATCGGCTCGGAGTAGATCTCCTGGAGCCGCTGGGTGGCGCGGACGTCGTCCAGCGAGGCGATCTCGGCGAGCAGCGGCTCGGGGTTCTCGTACCGCGTCCACAGGCCTTCGAGGTCGAGGACGGCGAGGCCGCCGAGCCGTCCGAGGGCGATCGCGGTGGCCGGGCTGACGACGCCGTCCATCGGCGCGACGACCAGCGGCATCTCGAACCGGTAGGCGTCGATCTGCCAGGCGACGCTGACCTCCTCGGGATCGCGCGTCCGGCGGGACGGCACGATGCCGATGTCGTCGAAGGCGTACGCCCGGCGGCCGCTCTTGCCACGGCCGATCTCCACCTCAGCAGCCACTGCGCCCTTCCTCCACGTGCTCGATGTTCCCGCAGGCGGCGGGAACAAGCCCCGGAAGAGCTTACGTCAGCGGCGAGCGCCCGCGAGACGCGGCGGTGGCGCCCTCCCGGGCTCTGGCGGCGCCGGGAAAAAGACCGCGCGCCGGCCCTTCCCCCGCAGAAGTGGCCGGCGCGCTCTCGTGTCTTATGATGCGGCGGCCCGGCCGGAGGTTCGGACGGGCCGACGGAAAATCCGGAAAAGTCAGCGGCCCTGGTAGTTGGGGGCCTCGACGGTCATCTGGATGTCGTGCGGGTGGCTCTCGCGGAGGCCGGCGGGGCTGATGCGCATGAGCCGGCCGCGCTCCTGGAGCTCGGGGATCGTGCGCGTCCCCGCGTACCACATGGACTGGTGGAGGCCGCCGATGAGCTGGTGCGCGACGTTGGCGAGCGGGCCCCGGTAGGGCACCTGGCCCTCGACGCCCTCGGGGATCAGCTTCTCCTCGGCGCTGACGTCGGCCTGCGCGTAGCGGTCCTTGGAGTAGGACGCGCCGCGCTCGCGGTTGCGCATCGCGCCGAGCGAGCCCATGCCGCGGTACGACTTGTACTGCTTGCCGTGGACGAAGATCAGCTCGCCCGGGGACTCCTCGACGCCGGCGAGCAGGCTGCCGAGCATCACCGTGTCGGCGCCCGCGACCAGGGCCTTGGCGATGTCGCCGGAGTACTGCAGGCCGCCGTCCCCGATCACCGGGACGCCGCCCTCCTTCGCCGCGCGGGCGGCCTCGGAGATCGCGGTGATCTGCGGGACGCCGACGCCGGCGACGATGCGGGTGGTGCAGATCGAGCCGGGGCCCACGCCGACCTTGATCGCGTCGACGCCCGCGTCCACCAGGACCTTCGCGCCGGCGTAGGTGGCGACGTTGCCGCCGACGACCTGGACGGACGAGCCGCCCTTGATCGCGGCGATCGTGTCGGCGACGCCCTTGGAGTGCCCGTGCGCCGTGTCCACGATGATCACGTCGGTGCCGGCCTCGATCAGCGCACGGGCGCGGCCGAGGGCGTCCTCGCCGACGCCGACGGCCGCGGCGACGAGCAGCCGCCCGTCGGCGTCCTTGGTGGCGTCGGGGTACTGCTCGCTCTTGGTGAAGTCCTTGGTGGTGATGAGGCCCTGGAGCCGGCCGTCGGCGTCCACGAGCGGGAGCTTCTCGACCTTCTCGCCCGCCAGCAGCCGGAACGCGTCCTCCCGCGACACGCCGACCGGCGCCGTGACCAGCGGCATCGGCGTCATGACCTCGCGGACCGGACGGGACAGGTCCGACTCGAAGCGCATGTCCCGGTTCGTCACGATGCCGACCAGCACACCGCGGACGTCGGTGACCGGCACGCCGGAGATCCGGTAGCGGGCGCACAGCTCCTCGACGTCGGCGAGCGTCGCGTCCGGCAGGCAGGTCACCGGGTTGGTGATCATGCCGGACTCGGACCGCTTGACCCGGTCGGCCTCCTCGGCCTGCTCCTCGATCGACATGTTGCGGTGCAGCACGCCGATGCCGCCCTGGCGCGCCATCGCGACCGCCGTCCGCGACTCGGTGACGGTGTCCATCGCCGCCGACAGCAGCGGGATCCGCAGCGAGATGTCGCGGGTGAGCCGGGTCGTGGTGTCGGCCTCGCCGGGCTGCAGGTCGGAGTAGCCCGGCAGCAGGAGCACGTCGTCGAAGGTCAGGCCCTGCGGGAGGAACTTGTCGGACTCGGCGGCGGGGTTCATGACAACCTTCCCGTGGTGGTCGCGGCATCGGGCCAGGTCACGCGGACCCTGTTCCCATGGTAGAGGCTGCGCCCCCGGCGGAACGGTGAGTTGCGCACGGCGGTCACGTGGTCTTGATGACATCCCGCAACAACGGGGACGGTCCTGTACATTCCCGTCTTCCGCGCACGCCACGTGATCGTTTGCGCACGGAGGAT
The DNA here is from genome assembly GCF_004349235.1 of Actinomadura darangshiensis. GTDB lineage: Bacteria > Actinomycetota > Actinomycetes > Streptosporangiales > Streptosporangiaceae > Spirillospora > Spirillospora darangshiensis. The sequence goes on from NZ_SMKY01000391.1 coordinate 5,896, forward strand.
ACCGGGGGGTGCACCTCGTGGGCCGGTCCGCAGTAGCGTGGTGGTGTGCACGACGACGCTCCGCTCGACCCGTTCGCCGGAGACCCGGAGGATCCGGCGGCGGCGCTGGGCGACCCCGGCGACGACACCGCTCCGCTCAGCGTGACGGAGCGGGAGGACGTGCTGGCCGACCTCGCCGACCTGGAGGTCTTCCGCGCCCTGCTGGAACCGCTCGGCGTCCGGGGCCTCACCGTCGACTGCGGCGACTGCGGCAAGCTCCATTACATCGACTGGGACCTGCTGCACGGCAACCTGCGCCACCTGCTGGACCAGGGGCTCCCCCGCGTCCACGAGCCCGCCCTGTCCCCCGACCCCGTCGACTACGTGAGCTGGGAGTACGCCCGCGGCTACGTCGACGGCGTGATCGACAGCGAAGAGGGCCGCGAAGAGACCTGACCGGTCGGTCGCCCCTGCCCGGGTGCTTCCCCGACGACGACCCGCGCCCGGCCGGACGGGTCAGTCGTCGTTGTCGTGGTGGCGGAGCGCTCGTTTCTGGGCTTCGCGGCGCAGGGCGTCCAGGCGGATGCGCGGCTCGTCGTCGGACGGGTCGTCCGGCCTGGCGGACGGAGCGGAGTTCACCGCGGGGGTCTCGGGGTTCGCGGCCGGGCCCTCCGGACGGTCGGGGCGGCTGCGCGGGAACAGGTGGTCGAGGCGGCGCTTGAGGTGCCCGTGACCGCCGCGGCCCGGGTCGGCGGGCGCCTTGGACGGCGCGGCGGTCCCGGGTTCGGGCGCGGGCCGGACCGGGGGCCGCGGAAGGGTGCGCGTCCCGGCGTCGCTGTCGCCGCGCACGGGCTTGCCCGCGTCGTCCGGCACGCCGGACGCGGCCGGCGGCGGGGACGCGGCGGTGCGGTCGGTGACGCGGCCGCCCGCCGCGGCGACGCCGCTGCTGGCGAGGACGGCGCCGGCCACGCCCAGGGCGACGATGGTGCGCGGCCCGCGGCGGCGCGGCCCGGACGGCGCGGGAG
>NZ_SMKY01000392.1 GCF_004349235.1 Actinomadura darangshiensis
CAGGGGGGTGGTGTCGTAGGTGTCGGCCAGGAGCGCGGCCGGCAGCGCCGGATCGGTCAGGACCGTTCCCGGGTAGGCGGTGGCGGTCAGGCGGGCGGCCAGGTTCACCGGGGTGCCGAAGACGTCGCCCAGGCGTTGGATGACCTCGCCGTAGGCGAGCCCTACGCGGACCTTCGGGGCTTCGGGGTCTTCGTTGAAGCGTTCCGCCGTGCGTAGGCCGATCTCGGCGGCGGCGGACGGGTCGGACGCCACGAAGAAGACCTCGTCGCCGAGGGTCTTGACGACGCGGCCGCCGCACTCGGCGACGATCTCCGTGGCGGCCGACTCGAAGCGCTCCACGAAGGCGGCCAGGGCGTCGCCGTCCAGGCTGCGGCTCAGCCGGGTGAAGGACACGACGTCGGCGAACCCGACCGCGAGGTGGGCGATGCCGGCGGCGGGGTCGGCCCGCGCGGTCGCGGTCGACGCGGTGGCGCGCATGCCGGCGGCGGCGAGCTGGCGGCGCCAGCCGTGCAGGAGGAGCCGCTCGAACGAGGGCCGGAGCTCCTCGGTGGCGGCGAGGGCGGCGGTGACGAGGTCGGTGGCGCTGGGCTCGTCGAGCGGGAGCGCGCCGAGGCGCTGCAGCCAGACGTCGCCGAGCCAGCTCGCGAGCCGCCCCATCGTCTGGCCGACGGCGCGGACGAGCTGGAGCACCGTCGCCTCGTCCACCAGGTCGTGGGAGAGGACCTCGCGGATCTCGGCGAGCGCGGCCACGTCGCCGTCGGTGAAGGCGACCTCGTCGTCGGGAGGGACGGGGAAGCCGAGCGCCCGCCAGATGCGGCGCGCGAAGTCGTCGGAGACCCCCGCGAGGGCCTCGACCTCCTTGCGCGTGTAGCGCAGGGGTCCGCCGAGGAGGGTCTCCTCGATGTCGTCCGCCATGGTCCGACCCTATGTGACATCGATCAATGTCACAATGCCGGAGTAAGATCACCTTTGTTATGGCCGAGTACCGAATCGACGAGCTGGCGCGGCTGGGCGGAAGCACGGTGCGCAACATCCGCGCCTACCAGGACCGCGGGCTGCTGCCGCCGCCGCGCCTCGAGGGCCGGGTCGGCCTGTACGACGACACGCACCTGGCCCGGCTCCGGCTGATCGGCAAGCTGCTCGGCCGCGGCTACACCTTCGCGATCATCAAGGACCTGCTGGGCGCCTGGGAGACCGGCAAGGACGTCGCCGAGGTCCTCGGGCTGGAGAAGGTCCTCACCGACCCGTGGTCGGACGAGATCCCCGGCACCGCCAGCTACGAAGAGCTGGTCGGGAAGTTCGGCGCCGGGCTGGCCGAGGACGAGGTCGCCCGCATGCTCGACCGGACGATCGAGCTCGGGCTGATCGAACCGGACGGCGGCGCGTTCCGGGTGCCGAGCCCGCGGCTGCTGCACGTCGGCGCCGAACTGGTCGCCGCCGGCATCCCGCTCGACTCCGTCCTCGACATCGCCGGGCAGATCCGCGCCGACTGCGAGGTGATCGCCGGACGGTTCGTCGGCCTCGTCCAGGAGCACGTGTTCGACCGGCTGGAGGACCAGCCCGTCCCGGACGGCGACGAGGTCGGCGAGGTCGCCGCCGTGGTCCGGCGCATGCGGCCGCTGGTGAAGATGGTCGTCGACCCGTTCATCGCGCGGGCGATGGAGGCCCGCGTCCAGGCGGCGCTCGGCGAGCACCTCGAAACGATCCGCGACCATCTCGGGCAGCGGCCGGCCGGCTGAGCCGTCACAGGATCGTCGCGCCCCAGACGACCGTCACCTCGTGCGGCGCGCCCTCCGAGTCGGTGAACGTGAGCGTGCCCTGACCCGGCAGGCCGATGAGCGCCGTCCGCAGGGTGAGGGTCAGCCGCGTCGTGCCGTCCGCGGGCATGCCGCCCTGCATCTCCGACAGGATCAGCTGGCTGGACGACGTCATCGCCGTCCACGTCACCGGGCCGCTCTTCGCCGCGAGGCTCACCGAGGCGGTCTTCGTCCCGTACATCTCGACCTTCGCCGGGTTCACCACGAGGACGCCCGGCTTCGCGGGCCGGTTCGACGAGGGCGGCGGCCGCGACGGAACCCTCGGCTTCGGATCCCCGTCGCCGGTCTGCGGGTTGGGCGGCGCCTGGCCGGGACGCCCCTGCGCGACACCGCCGGGCCCCTCCTGCCCCTTCTTGCCGTGGCCCTGGCTCTCCGGCTTCTCATGCGTGATCGACGGCTGCGGATGCGTGCGGAACGGCGGCCACGACAGCGTGTTGGCGCCGATCCCCGGGCCCATCACGAACACGGCGACGAGGGCGGCGGCCAGCGCGCCCGCCATGCCTCCCCCGGTGAACAGCCACCGGCGGGTGAACGGCGACGGCACGTCCGGCTGGCTCGGCAGGCCGGACGGGGTCAGCGCCCCGCCGCGCGCGGCGATGTCGGCGCGGTACCCGGCCAGCTCCGGGTCGGTCGCGGTGTGCATGACCCGGTGCCGCAGCGCCGCGGGCAGCACCGGCGCGGGCGCCCGGCGCAGCAGCGCCGCAGCCGTCACCCGGCCCCGGCGCCGGCAGTCGGGGCACTCGGCGGCGTGCAGTTCGGCGGACGGGTCGGCGGGGGAGTCGTCACCGCGCCGGTGCAGGATCTGCCACCGGCCCTTGCCGTCCGGCTCGGCCGGGGGCGGCGCCTCCTCCTCGCGCTTCTCGCGGACGGGCGCGCGGGCGGCCAGCACCGCCACGGCCGTGGACTTGGGCTCCTCGGCCGGGGGTTCGGTGGCGGCGCAGTCGCGTCCCAGGCGGCCGGCCTCCTTCCGCAGCGCGGCCTCCAGCGCCGCCCGCGCCTTGCGGACCCGCATCGCGGCCCGCCGCGCCGTCAGGCCGAGCGTCGCGCCGAGCCGCGCGGGCCGCAGCCCGTGCCGGAACGCCAGGAGCACCACCTCCTGGTCGACGGGCTCAAGCCGGACGAGGGAGGCGCGCAGGAGGTCGTGCAGCTCGTCCGCGGGCGGCCAGTCGGGTACCGGGTCGTCCGGTTCGGCACGGTCCAGGAACGGGATGTCGGTGAACTCGCCGTCCCGGTCCCAGAACAGCACCTTCGCCCGGCCGCGCCGGATGCAGCGGCGCCGCGCCGCCCCGTAGAGCCACGAGCTCAGGTGCAGGTGGTCGCGCATCCGCGGGGCGCGGCGGCAGGCGTCGATGAACGTGTCGTGCACGATGTCGGCGGCGACTTTCCCGTCCCCCGACATTGACATTGCGTAGTCATAAAGGCGCTCACCGTACTCGTCATAGAGCGCGGCCAGCGCAGCCTCGTCGCGCTCGTTCAACCCTTTGACCAGATTTCGGTCGGCCGAGGGTGCGGAGGTGGACAACCTGGGCATTCACGCTCCCGGCGCCGTCGTGCGGGGTCCGCCCCCACAGGGGCCATCCGGACATTCAGCCCACCTTGCATACACCCGCGAACCCCATCCGCACCACATGATCCACCGAAATCGCCCTTAAGGTAACACCCCGGTGGGACAGCACTCCGCTCCGTGAGCACGAACGTCACTGACTGGCCGTCAGAATCGAGTCAGCCCCGATGTCTCAGTCGGCCCGCCGCACCTCCAGATCACCGTCCGCGTAACGGCGCCGCAGCACCTTCTTGTCGAACTTCCCGACACTCGTTTTGGGGACCTCGGCGATGAACGCCCACCGCTCCGGCAGCTGCCACTTCGCGATCCGCCCGGCGAGGAACTCCCTCAGCCCCTCCGGCGTGACGTCCGCGCCGGCCCGGATCACGACGGACGCGAGCGGCCGCTCCTGCCACCGCTCGTCCGGGACGCCGACCACCGCCGCCTCCACGACGTCCGGGTGCGCCATCAGGTGGTTCTCCAGCTCCACCGACGAGATCCACTCGCCGCCCGACTTGATGACGTCCTTCGCCCGGTCGGTCAGGACGAGGAAGCCGTCCTGCGACAGCGTCCCCACGTCGCCGGTGCGCAGCCAGCCGTCGTGGAACCTGCCGGGATCCTCGTCGAGGTGGTAGGCGCCGGTGATCCACGGCCCGCGGATCTCGACCTCCCCCACCGCCTCGCCGTCGCTGGCGAGCACCACGTCGCCGTCCCCCACGATGCGCATCTCCAGCCCGGCCAGGACGCGCCCCTGGCTGGCCCGCGCCCGCCAGACGTCCGCACCGGCCGCCTTGGCCGGCGCGTGCGCGACCGACGCGACCGGCGACGTCTCCGTCATCCCCCACGCCTGCACGATCCGGACGCCGACCTCGTCGAACCCGCGCATCAGCGCCTCGGGCACCGCCGACCCGCCGCACGGCACCAGCCGCAGCGAACTCAGATCGGACCCGTGCTCCTTCGTGTACCGCAGGACGTCCGACCAGATCGTCGGCACCGCCCCCGCCACCGTCGGACGCTCCGACTCGATCATCCGGACGAGCGGCTCCGCCTGCAGGAACCGGTCTGGCATGACCACCGACGCGCCCGCCATGACCGCCGCGTAGGGCAGCCCCCACGCGTTGGCGTGGAACATCGGCACCACCGGCAGCACCACGTCCGACTCGCTCAGCCCGATCGCGTTCCCGGTGCACGTCGACATCGAATGCAGGTACGCGGACCGGTGCGAGTAGACGACGCCCTTCGGGTTCCCCGTCGTGCCGCTCGTGTAGCACATCGCCGCGGCCGACCGCTCGTCGATCTCCGGCCACTCGAACGTGCCGGGCGCCGCCGCGAGCAGCTCCTCGTAGTCGTGCAGCTCCTTGCCGGCCCCCTCCAGCGGCGCCGTGTCGCCCTCCCCGACGACCACCACGTGCCGGACGGTCTTGAACTGCGGCAGCACCGGCGCCAGCAGCGGGATCAGCGACCCGTCCAGGATGACGACCCGGTCCTCGGCATGGTTCGCGATGTAGACGAGCTGGTCGGGGAACAGCCGCAGGTTGAGCGTGTGCAGGACGGCGCCCATCGACGGCACCGCCAGGTACGCCTCCAGGTGCTCGGCGTTGTTCCACATGAACGTCGCGACCCGCTGGTCGCCGTCCACCCCGAGGCCACGCAGCGCTCCCGCCAGCCGCCCGGCCCGCTCACCGACCTCGGCGTAGGTCCGCCGCCGCGTCCCGTCCCCGGTCCACGTGGAGACCTCCGCCTCCCCGAACACCCCGGCGCCGAACCGCATGATCGTCGTGATCGTCAGGGGAAAGTCCTGCATGGTGCTCCACATGGCCCACCTCCGGGTCGCAGCGGCTCCAGAACCGGATTCTCGCAGTGTTCCCCCAGGCTGGCGACCCCCCAAGACACCATTGCGACCGCAAGAGAAATGGTCCCCACCCACTGGACACCCGCCAAGCCCGCCCTCAAGGTGAGCAGCCCACACTGGACGACGCAGGAACCTCAGCCATGGCCGCAACCACGCAACCACCCAAAGCCGCGCGATCGCGTCCGAAGGCAGGTTCAAGCGAAGCGAGAACCTGATCGCGCAGCGAGCCGCTAGGCGAGCCGGAGCGATGCAGCGATCGCACGCGGTGCCCGACGATGGAGGGCCGCCAGGCCCGAAGGAGGAGGGCACCGCCAAGAAACATGGTGGCTGGGGTCCGCGCAGCCTTTGGGGCTACTTGGCAAATACGGAATTCAATACAACTCGCGGAGGCGTGCCATTGCTCGGGATACCGTGGATTTGACGGTGCCTACGCTTACGCCGAGGGTTTCGGCGATTTCGCGTTCGGACATGTCCTCGTAATAGCGGAGCATGACGGCGAGGCGCTGGCGTTCGGGGAGGCGGCGGAGGGCGCGGCCGAGGGCGTCGCGCATCTCGCTGCGGTCGGTGTGGTCCTCGACGGGACGGTCGGGGAGCCGGTCGGTGGGGTAGACGTCCAGTTTGCGGCGGCGCCACCAGGAGATCTGGGTGTTGACCATGGCGCGGCGGACGTAGCCGTCGACGGCGGAGCGGTTCTCGATGCGGTCCCAGGCGAGATAGGTCTTGGCGAGGGCGGCCTGGAGGAGGTCCTCGGCCTCGGTGCGGTCGCTGGTGAGCTGGGTGGCGGCGCGCAGCAGCACGGCCCCGCGTTCCGCCACGTATGCGCGGAACTCCTCGTGCCGCGTCCCGTCCACACCACCACCGGACCAGGGGTTGTGGAGTCGCCTCCGGCCGGGTCCCGGCCGTGCGCACTCCCGGTATGGTCGACGATCGCACGGCGATCGTAATTACGGGCCTACGAAAAACACATATCCGGGTCAACCAGTGCATAATCTTCAACCCAGGTAGTTCAGACCTCCTCCACCGGCTGACTTATCGCGACAAATCCGTCGACAGCCGGGGTACGTGGCATGACTCTTGACTCGCTGTCCAAATACCAGTTGCCCAGCGTGACGATGATCGAATGCCGGAGTGCCGCGATGCCGTCTTCCCCGTCCAGTGAGGCGCGCCGCCGCCGGCGCGCGGCGGTGTTCGGGGCCGCGCCGCGTCCGGACGCCGGATCGGCCGAGCGCGCGTTGAGCGGGATCATCCTCGACGCGAGCCCGCACCTGCTGGTGCTGGCGGCCGACGGGTCGGAAGTGCGCCTCGCGATGAGCGACCGCACCGCGGTCTGGCACGGCGGGCGCGGGGGCCTCGCCGCGCTGCGGCCGGGGCGTCCGGTGGTCGTCCGGCGGAACGCGTCCGTGGCCGAGCGGGTGTGGGTCGGCATCGGGCGGGTCAGCGGCACGATCCTGGCGTGCGGGCGGGACACCGTGGAGGTGGACATGGGGCCCCATCGGGGGCGCGCCCATGTGGTGATCCCCCCGCACGCCCTCGGCCCGGTGCTGGTCCGGCACCCGCGCCTGGAGCCCGGATACCTGATCGACGTGATCTGCGTCCGGTCACCGGGCGGGCCGCAGGCGGTGCGGCCGGGCACGTCGCAGCCCGGGTACCGGGTCGACGACCTGGCCGCGCCGGAACCGGCGG
>NZ_SMKY01000393.1 GCF_004349235.1 Actinomadura darangshiensis
GCGTCCATGACGACAGAACCTGAGACCAGCGGCCTCAACGGTGACTGGCGCATCTACCGGGGCGACAGCCGGCCGCACGACAGGGTGCGCCGCCTCCCGCCGCCCCCGCCATGGCGCCGGTTCAGCCCGGCGGACGCGGCCGACGGACGCCTGCAACGCGACCTGCAGCAGGCGATCTCCTACCGGCCGGACGAATCGGTGGTCGACCGGGTCAACGCGGCCGTCCTGCTGCGGCGTCCGCTGCTGGTGACGGGCAAGCCTGGTTCGGGCAAGTCCACCCTGGCCTACAACGTCGCCTACGAACTCGGGCTCGGCTCCGTCCTGTACTGGCCGATCACTAGCAACACGACATTGCAGAACGGCCTCTACGACTACGACGCGATCGGCCGGCTGCACGAGACCAGCCTGCGCGGAGCGGGCGGCCGGGACGGCGCGGGCGGCCGGGACGACACGGCCGAGCCGCCGGACATCGGCCGCTACATCCGCCTCGGCCCGCTCGGCACCGCGCTGCTGCCCGGCGAGCTGCCCCGCGTCCTGCTCATCGACGAGCTGGACAAGAGCAACATCGACCTGCCGAACGACCTGCTCAACGTGTTCGAGGAGGGCCGGTTCGGCGTCCCGGAGCTGCAGCGGCTGCCCGAGGAGCAGTCGCGCATCCAGGTGATGACCGCCGACGGCGGCGCGCGGGTGCCGATCGACCGGGGCGAGGTGCGGTGCGGGAACTTCCCCATCGTCATCATCACCAGCAACGGGGAGCGGGAGTTTCCGCCCGCGTTCCTGCGCCGGTGCGTCCGGCTGGTGATCGAGCCGCCGGACCGGGAGCGGCTCGCCGAGATCATCGAGGCGCATCTCGGCGCGGACGCCCGCGCCGTCAGCGACGGGCTCATCGAGGACTTCCTCGTCCGCCGTGCCGACGGGGCGCTCGCCACCGACCAGCTCCTCAACGCCGTCTACCTCGCCACCTCCGGAAGCAGGCCGCCCGAGACGAAGCTGAAGGAGCTCCTCGGCACGGTGCTGCGCCCCATCGAGGGGCCCGGCGCGGGATGATCGGGCGGTTCGTCGAGGCTCTGCAGGCGCTCGACCCGCAGCCCTCGGCAGAGGAGATGGCGGACGCGCTGTGGCTCGCCGACTGGTTCCGGACGCACGAGGGCCCGAACCACCTGGCGATGGACGGCTCCCATGAGCCGGGCGGGGGAGGGCTCGCCGGCCCGGCGCCGCCGCCCGTCCCGCCGCCGGAGCCCGCGGCGGCGCCGGACCGACCCCCGGCGCAGCCGCACCCGGTGGAGGCGGGCGTCTACCTGGCCGGGCAGGAAATGCCGACGACCGCGTTTCCCGTCCGGATGCCCGCGATGCCGGCCATCTCCCGCACGCTGCCGCTGTCTCGCGCCCTGCGCCCGCTGCGGACGACCGTCCCATCGCCGACCCAGCGGCACCTCGATGAGAACGCGACCGCGCAGCGCATCGCCGAGACCGGAGTGTGCGAGCCCGTCATGGTGCCGGCGCAGGAGCGCCGGCACGATCTGGCTCTGGTCGCGGACTTCGGCCCGTCCATGGTCGTGTGGCGGCAGATGGTCGACGAGCTGAGGCAGCTGCTGCACCAGCTCGGCGCGTTCCGCGACATGCGCACGTGGTACCTGGACAGCGGTGCGCACCGGCTGTCCCTGCGCACCGGCTCGGCCTTCGGCGTCGGCGCCGAGCGCGATCCGGACGAGCTCGTCGATCCGACGAACCGGCGCCTCATCCTGGTCGTCAGCGACTGCATCGGCGCGGCCTGGCAGGACGGCCGTGCCGCCGCGCTCCTCGACCGGTGGGGCCGCGCCGGTACCGTCGCGATCGTCCAGCCGCTGCCGCAGCGGCTGTGGTGGCGGACGGCCGCCGCCATCGAGCCGGTGCGGTTCGGCGCGTCCGGGCCGGCGGTGGCGAACGAGCGGCTCACCGTGACGCGGGCGCCGCTGCAGATGGCCGACGACCGTCCCCAGGGCATCGCGATCCCGGTGGTGGAGCTGAGCGAGCGGTGGCTGCGGTCGTGGGCGGGGATGGTCGCCCGCGGCGGCCGGGACATCATGGGCGCGGCGGTGTTCACCGGCCGGCCGGTGCAGTCCCCGCCGCCCGCCGAGACGGTCGCCGACGCCATGTCCCCGGAGACACGGGTCAAGCAGTTCCGGGCCTCGTCATCGCCGGCGGCGTTCAAACTCGCCACGTATCTCGCCGCGGCTCCGTTGCGGCTGCCCGTCATGCGCCTCGTCCAGCGGGCGATGCTGCCGGCCTCCACGTCGGCCGACCTGGCCGAGGTCTTCCTGAGCGGCCTGCTGCGGATGGTCGGCCGACCGTCCGGCGGCGCCGAGGAGGAGATCGCCTACGAATTCCACGACGGGGTCCGGGAGATCCTGCTGCAGGGGCTGCGCAGGCGCGAGGTACAACAGGTGCTGCGCGCGGTGTGGGGCGTCGTCCGCGACCGCATCGGCTCGTCCATGGACTTCCCCGCGCTGCTCACCGCGCTGCGCAGGGGAGAGGCGCCGCTTCCGCCGGAAATGCCGTTCGCGCAGGTGGCGGCCCAGGCGCTGGTCGGCCTCGGGGGCCCGTACCGGCAGATGGCCAAGCAGCTGACGAGCGGCCGGCCCGCACCCGGAGCGATCCCGGACACGGGCGCCGCTGACGGAGCCGCCGTGGCGCCGTCCGCCGGGATGCCTGACACGACCGCGAGCGCGGAACCCGCGCCGGTGCCGCGCCGGTGGCTGCCGGGCCGCTATCCGGACTTCGTCGGACGCGACCGGCTTCTCACCGCGATCCAGGCGGCATTGGGCGACGGCATGGCGGCGCTCCTGCCGCGTTCGGAGTCGACCATGGGAGGAGAGGGCAAGTCCAACCTGGCACTCGAATACGCCTACCGCCATGCCGACGACTACGACCTGGTCTGGTGGATCTCCGCCGAGCAGACGACGTCCGCGCGGGCGGCGCTCGCGCTGCTGGCCCGTCAGCTCGACATTCCGATGAGCGACAACATCAAGGAGACCGTCGACGGTGTCCTGCGTACGCTGCGCTCCGGTCGGCCCTACGGCCGCTGGCTGCTGATATACGACAACGCGCAGGACCCCGACGAAGTCCTCAGGCTCACCCCCCGGTCGGTGGACGGTCCCGGGCCGAGACCAGGACCCGGGCACCACGTCCTGGTGACCTCACGCGACCGCGGCTGGGAGCGGTACGCGTCCGTGGTGGACGTCGACGTCTTCGAGCGGCCGGAGAGCATCGCCCTGCTCCGGCGCCTGGTCCCGCGCCTGTCGGAGGCTGAGGCCGACCTGCTCTCCGAACGCGTGGGCGACCTTCCGCTGGCGGTCCGTCAGGCCGCGGCATGGCAGGCCGTCACCGACGGCACCGTTGCGGACTACCTGCGGCTGTTCGACCGGCGCCTGACGGACATCGCCTCGGCCGCCTCGTCCGGCGACGACTTCCCGGAGACGCTGGCGGCCGGGGTGAGCCTGAACCTCGACCTGCTCCAGGAGGGGAACCCCGTCGCCTGGGCGCTGCTGGAACTGTGGGCGGTCTTCGGCCCGGAACCGGTGTCCTGCATGCTGCTGGCCGCCGGCGGGTCGGCCGGGCTGCCCGCGCCGCTGGCCGAGCTGCTGGCCGACGAGGCGCGGCTGCGGGACGCGATGCGTGCGATCGCCCGGTTCTCCCTCGCCCGCTTTGACGACGAGTCGACCACCCTCCAGGTCCACCGGCTCGTTCGGGCCATTCTCAACGACCGCCTTGGCGAGGACGGGCGGCAACGGGTGCAGGCATGTGTTCACGCGATCCTGGCCGCGGCCACTCCGGGAGACGAACCGGAGGTGGAGTCGACCTGGGAGCTCCGATCCCAGATCGCGCCGCATGTCGTCCCGTCCGGTGTCTTCGAGGCGGACGGCTCCGGCATCCGGCACGTGGGCATCGACCAGGCGAAGTACCTGTACCAGTCGGGGGACTTCGAGGGCAGCCGGCGGCTCGCGGAGATCGCCCTGGGGCGATGGCTGGACCGGTACGGCCCCGATGACGAAGACGTCCTGGACATCTCCCGCGTGCTGGCCAACGCGCTGCGCGGTCTCGGCGACAACAGGGCGGCCGCCGAGCTGAGCGAGGAGAACCTGACGCGGACGCGCCGGAAGTTCGGCGCCGATCACCTGCAGACCCTTTTCGCCGCGGCGGGGTTCAGCGCCGACCTGCGCTTCCGCGGCGACTTCCGCAGAGCCTACGACGTCGACCTCGACGCCTCGCGCCGCATGCGCCAGCTGTTCGGGGACGACGGGTCCAACACTCATCTCGCCGCCACCAATCTGGCGGTCGACATGCGGATTCTGGGGGAGTTCCAGGAGGCCCACAACATCGACATGGAGGTCCTGCGCAGGCAGACCGAAGCCGGCCACGCCTACCGGCAGCGGTTCCGCACCACCCACCACCTCGCGCGCGACCTGTACGAACTCGGACGGTACGAGGCAGCTCACGACATGCAGGCCGAGAGCCTGGCCAATCTCCGGCCGATCCTCGGCCCCAACCACTCGCTCGTCCTGCAGGCGAAGATGAGCCACGCGGGCACGCTCCACAAGCTCGGGCGGTTTCAGGAGGCGCACCGCCTGGCGACGGAGACGTTCGCCGCCCATGTCCGGCGCTTCGGCGCGCACCACCCGAACACGCTGGCCAGCCGGGTCTGCCTGGCCCTCGCCACCAGCGCGATCGGGCGTCCCGACGAGGCTCTGCCGCTCATCGACGACGCGCTGGACGGCTACCGCACGGTGATGGGCGAGCAGCATCCCTTCGTGGACGTCTGCGCCATCGACAGGGCGGTCGTGCTGCGGCGGCTGGCGGAGGTGTACGCGGCGCAGGAGGCCGACCACGCGGCGCTGTCCAGCCTCGGGGCCGGAACACTCGGACCCGACCACTACTACGCGTTGTGCGCCACGGTCGGGCTGGCCAACGACTACTATCTGCTCGGCGAACTGGAGGCCGCGGAAAAGCTGCTGTCCGGCGTCCGGGGAAAGATGATCGGCTCTCTCGGCGACCGGCACCCCTACTCGCTCGCCGTCACGCTCAACCTGGGTCGTGCTCGCGCCGCCATGGGCGGTGACACGCGCGACACCGCCGCGGCCCTGCCATCGCTGGCGCGGGAGCTCGGCCGGGACCATCCGGTGGTACGCGCCGCCGAACGCGGCGAAATGCTCGAATGCAGCATCGAGCCCACCGCCCTGTGAGAGCGCCGTAGGTCAGCGGCCCGGCGCGGCTTGGGCGAGGGCGAGATCGTGCTGGACGGTCCGTCCGATATGACCGATCAGCTTCTTCAGGTCCGGGCAGTACACCGACGGGTTGAGGTAGCCGTGGCCTTCCCGGTAGCGGTGCGCGTAGGCGCCGCCGCCGCAGATGTCGCGCACCGCGCACGAGTTGCAGGTGGCCGGCAGAGCCGCGGCGCCGATCTGGCGCGCGACCACGCCCGGATGCCGCAACGCGTCGTCGAAGCGGTTCTCGAAGACGGTGAGGCCGGTCTCGGGCGCGCCGGCGAACGAGGTCTTCAGCGAGTCGACCTGCTGGAGCGTCCCGTCGGTGTCGATGACGAGCATGGCGACGGGGGACAGTCCGACGTTCTCGCTCCGGCTCTGCCCGCCGAGCAGCACATTGATGATCTCTTCGAACATCCGGACACCGGTCTCCTTGCGCGGCGCTCGGTACCAGCGGTCGAACACCGCGATGAGCCAGTCGGCATAGGGAGTGCCGCCGCCGTCGACGGGGCGGCGGGGCGGCGGGGCAGTCCAGGTTCCGTGCGGCAGCAGGAAGTCGATGCGGGGCGGGCCCGTCTCAAGAAGCGCCTCGTACGTGCGGATCGGATCGTTGTCGAGATCCATCGTGCAGAGGAGGCCCCGGTACAGGCTCCGGTGCGAGTCGGCGAGCCGGTTGAGCCCGCGCATGACCTCCGCGTGGCTGCCGCGCCCATTGGCGCGAAGCCGGTGCCGGTCGTGCCCGTCGCGGTCGCCATCGAGGCTGACCGATACGCCCACATCATGCTCGTCGAGCATCGCCAGCATCGCGTCGGTCAGGAGCACCCCGTTCGTCTGCATGCTCACCTCGACGGCGCAGGACGGCGGCATGGCCGCGCGGAACCGTGCGACGGCCTCGGCTATGGCGGCCTTCCCCGCCAGCAGCGGCTCGCCTCCGTGGAGGACGATCGCCACGTCGGCGAGCGCATGGTCTCCGACGTGCTCGGCAATCCTCTCTGCCGCGGCGGAGAGGACCTCGGACGGCATCGCGCTCGGCCGGTTCCGCCACGTTTGGTCGGCGCTCTCGTAGACGTAGCAGTAATCACAGGCCAGATTGCAGCGACCATGGATCTTGAGGACGAACTCCGAGAACGGCATGGGACGCCATCCGCCGGCCGTCAGCGCAGGAATGTCGAGGCCGTCTAACGGCCACTCGCCGAACTCGGCCCCGGGCATCACATGCGGTTGTCGAACCCGGACCAGACCCGGTTCGGGCGGTAGAATTCTTCGCGCACGCGATGGAGAGCGGAACTAAGAACCGTTCCCTCGGACGCTTGAAGGGCGTTGAGTTCGTGGCGGTTCGGAGGGGTCCACGAAAAGGAGTCCGCGAGGTCGCTGGACTTCGATGCGCTGCCATGAGTGTCCGGCACGGCCGTCTCCCCCTCTTGTCCCGTCTGACGGAAATACGTCGCGCTTCCTCTGCGGATTAGGGGCATCAGCCTAGTCGCGACGGACCGATCATAGAGACTCGGTGTCCTGCAGAGGGGCGGTTCCGTGCGAAGACGCGCCGTTGATTTTTCTGTGGCGGGGTGGTGGTCGGGGGTGCTTCGGCG
>NZ_SMKY01000394.1 GCF_004349235.1 Actinomadura darangshiensis
TCGGCCCCAGGAGGGCCTCATCCCGGCCCCAGGCATGATCACCCACGCGTGGCGTAGAGCGTGTTTGCCCTGGTCAAGGGTGGTGGGTTGCGTGGGACTCGAACCCACAACCTACGGATTAAAAGCGCTGCTCTCGTATCAGAACAGTGCTCTCACTGTCAGACTGTACCGCTCTGTCCGCATCGAGCACCATCACCATGCCGCCACATCCCGCTCCATGCCAGTCCGTTTCGAAACCGCCGAGCAGACAACGAGCAAACATGCCTGGGTACCGACCGCGGTAGGGAAGCGGAGCACCCCACTCACCCGGGGGAGAACGCCCGCGACTTCATGACGCGTGGCTCGGTCGGCGGGCCGCCCTCGCTTTCGCGGGGGAGTGGCTTCGGGGAGATCATTAGCGGGCCCGGCGAACGACATCATGGGGACCTCCGTGACCAGACGCGAAAGCGGGTGCGCTGTGCGCCAGGTTGATCGTGACGGCGGACGGCGCAGCACTGCGTGCTCCAACGGCACCGTCCGGGGTGATGACGGTTCGCCGCAGGCCAGGATCGCGGCGACTGTTCGGCGTCCGGCGCTGCACGCTGTTGAGGTGGCGTTCGGCGGCTAGATAGCGGGAGAATTCCAGCGGTTGGGTCGAAGTAGGAGCGTGGGTGCCCGGCTGACCTGCTCTGCCGTGGCCCGCCCCCCCTCCGCACCGTTTGACGACCTACCCGACCTACCGTCCTGTGCGACCTTCGACCTGCCGTCCTGTGCGCCCTTCCGCGGGGGCCGGCCGGACCGATTGGTGACTCACGTCCGTGGCCGTCAAGCTCATGGGAAAGCAGCTGCGAGCGTCGAGCTGGAGGTGACCGCGGGCCTTCGAAGGTCATCTCTTCGTCGCACCGTCGCGCTGTATGGAGGGCCGCCGCTCCGGATTGGTGGTGGGAGCGGCTACGCTCTGTTGCGGAGCAGGGGATCCCGTTTCGGTCCTCTTACCCCGCGAATTACATTCACTGTGACTCATCTCACAATCCGTTGGATGAGGTGCGTTCAGTTGGGCAAAAGGCAGGGGCGGTTGGTTCCGTCGGGAGGATGTGCGGCTTCGCCATCGGGGCCGACTGATTTGCGTGTGACCAGCGCTGACGTTCCTGGAGTCAGATCGGGATCGTCGGTGGCAACAGGGTGGTCGGGGTTGTCTGGGCTGTGAGGCCCTTCGGTGATCGGCGGATGTGGGAACGATCCAGCCGAGCAGGAGAGACACACCGCGACGCGCCTGGCCGTCTGGCGCCAGCCCGAACGTGCGGACATCCGCCGTTGGCGCGCCCGCCCCCTGATCCTGATCAACCCAGACCACGCCGCCACGGTCGACCTGTCCCGACCGCTTCTCACCGTCCCTCGGTATCCCAACGCCGATACGCCGCTGGTGATCGACGGGTGGTACCGCGTCCACCACGCCCCGAGCACCGGAATCCATCGGCCTGACCTGGACGCTGGGTCTGGTGAGGATCCCATCTACGCTGCGCGAATGACCCGATCCGTGCGTGCGGTCTCGTCTGGGGCGAGTCTGTTACCCGTCAATCTTGTTCTTGCCGTAGCGATGGCGGTGCTCTTGGTGGTTGCGGTGGCGGTCTGCCATTTCGGCCGGCTCGGGCATGCTCGTGCTGTTCTGCTGGCCGGGTTCCGCGCGGCTGTGCAGCTCGTGGCTGTCTCGCTGGTCATTGGCGTCGTTGTCGAATACGTGCCGCTGTTCGCGCTGTTCGTGTTCCTGATGTACGTGGTCGCGGTACGCACCAGCGGCCGTCGCCTCACCAAAGGCCGGACCGGTGGTGGGCGGCACTTCCCATCGCTGCGGGTGTCGCCCCCGTCCTGGCTCTCCTGCTCGCCACGGGACTGCTGCCGTCCAAGGGCATCAGTGTGATTCCCATTGCCGGCATCCTCATCGGCGGCGCGCTCACCGCTACCTATCTTTCCGGCCGCCGTGCTCTGGACGAATTGGCTCAGCGGTTCGGCGAAGTCGAGGCCGCGCTGTCACTCGGCTTGCTCGATCGTGAAGCGCGCCTGCTCATCGCCCGTGACAAAGCTGCTTCAGCTCTCATCCCGGCCATCGACCAGACGCGGACCGTCGGTCTGGTCACGCTGCCCGGCGCGTTCGTCGGCATGATGCTCGGCGGCGCGTCCCCGATCGCCGCCGGGGCGGTGCAACTGTTCGTTCTGATCGCGCTGCTGGCCGTAGAGGCGATCGCCACGTTTCTCACCCTCGAACTGGTGGCGCGCGGCGTCATCATCGACCGCGGTGACCACTGATCGACCGGTGACCGCTGGGGGCCACTTCATGCGGTGGGGTCACGTCGGTGGAGCACCAGGACGGCGATTCCGGTGGTCAGGATGATCGTGGCGATCTGGGCCAGGATTCCGGTGCCGAGGTGGTGGGTTCCGGCGGGGGTGAACAGGCTGGTCCAGTTCTGCCAGTAGTGCACGGGGAGGACGACCGCGACGGTGTGCAGGCTGGACTGGCCGTTGAGGATGCTGGCGACGACCACGAAGGCGATGGCGGCGCCGAGGGCTTCGGCGCCGCGTGGCAGCAGCAGCCCGAGCGTGAAGGCGATCGCGGCGATGCTGAGCATGCACAGCAGGGTGTAGCCGCTGGCGGCGAGGATGCGGGCGGCCGCATCGCCGCCGGTCAGGTCGGGTGCGTCGATGATGTGGAAGGGATGCGGGCCGAACACTGCGAGGCCGCTGAGGAGCCCTCCTGCCAGGACGCATCCGGTGGCGGCGACAGTGGTAACCGCGACGGCGCCGAGTTTTCCGGCCAACAGGCGTGATCGGGTGACCGGGGCGACGTAGAGGTAGCGCAGCGTTCCCCAGTCTCGGTCGGCGGATGCGATGGCGCAGGCCAGCAGTGCCACCACGATGGGCAGGAGCAGCGGCGCGATGAACTGCAGGCTCGCCATGGTGTGGTTGAGCGCGGAGTAGGTGGAGGCACCGAACAGGCCGCCTTGGTCGCCGTTGCGGTGTCCGGCGTGGGGAGCGGTGGCCATCGCGGCGAGGGCTGGGACCGCGGTCAGGCAGGCGAGCGCGATGAGCGTCCGGATCCGGAGGAGTTGGGTGGTCAGTTCAATGCGAAGCATGCTCGTCATCTCCTTCGGTCATGGTCAAGAACACCTCTTCCAGGGATCGGCTCGCCTGATGTACCGATGTGACGCCGATGCCTGCGGTGACCAAGGCGTGGACGAGGTCGCGGGACGGTGTGCCCGGTGCTGCGACGATGACCTCGCCGTCGTGGGCGGTGACCGTGGCGATGCCTGGCATCCGATGCAGCACGGCGGTGGCCCGCTGAGGGTCTTCCACTTGGATGCGGTAGGTGTCGTTGTCGCCGAGCAGGGCCGGGAGCGGGCCGGCGGTGACCAGCCGGCCGAGGTTCATGACGACGATGTGGGTCGCCAGTTGTTGCACTTCGGCCAGTTGGTGGCTGGACACGAGCACCGCGGCCCCCTGCCGGGCGAGTGCCCCCAGGTGCTCGCGCAGGGTCCGGACCTCGGCGGGGTCCAGGCCGTTGGCAGGCTCGTCGAGGATCAGCACGTCCGGTGCCCGCATCAGTGCCTGGGCGAGCATCAGCCGTTGCTTCATGCCGGTGGAGTAGCCCTTGACCTTCCGGTCGATCGCTGCGCCGAGCCCGGCGAGGTCGAGTGCGTCGTCCAAGGCGGGCGGTGGCCAGGCGCGCCGTGTGGCGGACCAAAGGAGCTTCAGATTGCCGGTGCCGGTCAGGTGCGGCACGAAGGCGGGCCCGTCGATGAGGACGCCGACGCGGCCGAGTACGTCGGCGCCGAGACCGATCGGCCGGCCAAGGATCATCGCGCTGCCGGTGTCGGGGGTGGACAGGCCGAGCAGCATCCGCATGGTGGAGGTTTTGCCCGCGCCGTTCGGGCCGAGCAGCGCGCAGATCTGGCCGGAGTTCACGGCGAAGCCGAGGCGGCGGACGGCCTGAGTGTGTCCGTACCGTTTGGACAGCTCATCCGCGCGGATCATCACCGTCGTGTGGTCGGCGGAGGTTTGCATTGTGTGCCTTTCTCGGGGTGAGGACCGGTCACGTGTCGGCAGGGTGGTCTGAGCCGTTCGAGTCAGGGGCCGGGGTGTCATTTGGACCCGTTCGCGGGACCGGGCGGCGGGGTGCGTGCGAGTTGGATCCCGGTGGCGACGAGAGAGGTGATCAGCCCGGCCCCGAGTGTGAGGGCGACCAGCGCTGGAACGGAGGTCAACGGCCCTGCGCCGGGCCAGAGCACGTCGCGGAACGCGGTTGTGAAGAGAATGGCGACGCTTCCGGTGATCACCGATGTCTCGGTCAGGCGGCGGGGCCCGGTGTCGGCAGGACGGGCGATGAATCCGGCGATCGCATTGCTGATCAGGCAGAAGGCCAGGTACGAGGTCGTTTCGACGACCAGCATCCAGGCGATGAGCAGCGGGTTCGTCCATTGTTCCCCGATGGCTTGCGCGCCGGTGATCCCGGCTGCGGCCAACAGGCTCAGCGTGATGAACACGGTCATCGCGCGTCGGCGCACCCACTCCGCCGCTTCCGGTTCGGCCCAGCGCCGCAGCGCGGGAATCCGCCGGCAGACCGTGACGACGTCGCCGAGCCAGTCATGCTGCCACCGGCGGGACGAACCGCGTGGTCTGCGGCATCGCAGCAGCATCGCCGCCACCACGAGGGTGAGGATCGATGCCGTGACCAGACCACCGATCAGCACCATGGTCCACGTGCTCCAAAGGGAGTCGTGTGCCCCGCTGATGACTGCGGACCACTCGAAGATCAGAGTGAGCCCGATCAGCGTGGTCATCGCCCCCGCCGCTCGCTCCGTCTGCTGCCGGCGGTCCGGTCCGCCCGGCATCCGCCAGGCCGGCAGCCGCAGAAGGATGACGAGCGCGAGCATCGGCACCGTGAACTGACACAACGACACCGCCACGTCATACGGGTCGTCCTGCCATGGGCTGACCGCCCTGACCGCCTTGTCCTGCGTTGCCAGAACGGTCAGCGCCTCGAACAGAGCCGCCGTGCCAAGGCTCGCCCAGACCACGGCAGGCGACGGTCGTCTCTTCCCATCGGCTTTCTCCATGACACACATAGTACGCATCTCGTAGTACGTGGCAAGTAGCATCGCGCTTCGTACTATCATGAGCGGGAGGCAAGGAGATCCATGCACAGCAACGACGCTCAGATGCTCGTGCTCACCGTCCTGGCGGAGCGCCCGCTGCACGGGTACGCCATCAACACCGCGATCGAAGAGCTCACCGGCCGCAAACTCGGCCCTGGCAGCCTCTATGGCGCCCTGTCCCGGCTGGAGGCGCGCGGACTGATCGAGCCCGCCGACCAGGTGCCCGAGGCCCGGGAACGACATCGAACGATGCAGATCACTGGGCCGGGTCGGGAGACGCTGCGCGTCGAGCTGGAGCAGATGGCCCGGGTCTCCAGGGCCGGGCTGAGCGCGCTCGGAATCGCGCCGGCATGAGGGCCTCCGCGCTCATCGCCGGGCTGTACCCGCCCGCCGTCCGTGAACGATGGGGCACAGAGATCAGCTACGAGGTGTCCGAATCGGGAATCCGTTCCTGGCCCAACGCCTTGACGGGGGCGGTACGACTCTGGCTCCACCCCAGCGACTGGCCTGAGACGCTCACCGGGCAGACCCGCCGCGTCCTGGCCGTAGCACTGTTCGCCGTCACCGCCGTCACCGCTCTGCTGATGCGCGCCACCGCGCCGTCCGACACGCTGACCGCGGATTTGGGCCACCCCATCACGAGTCTGTGGCTCGCACCCATCCTGCTCGGGATCGGCCTCGCCTCACCGCTCCCGCGAAGGCACGCGTTCAGGCGCCTGGCCACCGTGACGATCCGAACCCTCGCCGCCCCGACCGCCGCGGTCTTGATCATGCTGCTGGCAGCGAACAGCGGCCTGATCGAACACCCCACAGGATTCACCAACGCCGCCCTGCTCATCTATTACTGGGCCACCCTCGCCTTCACCGCGCTCCAGCTCTGCACCCTCGTCGCCCGCGCTGCCCCGGTCGCCACCCTTCCGACGACGCGCCGGCTGTGTGCGGCTCTCCTGTTCATCGGGACGGGACTGGCCCTCGCGACAGGCCAAAGCCTTCTCACCATCACCCGGACCGCGCCCCACGCCGGCCCCATCACCGTGACCCTGACGCTCGGCCTGCTGGCCGCCGCGACGATCCGCGCCGGCCACGATCTACGCCTACGCCAAATGGCCTGACCCTTATCGAACGGCAGCTGGTCGAGATGGCCCGCGTTTTAGCTCAAAGCCCTCTCGCTTCTTGGTGGATTGCGCCGCGATGGTTGACCTCGGCGTGATTGGGGGAACGTAGGCTACAGATTGTGACAGTTCAGAGACGCACTGTTCTCGCGCGGGTCGTTGGCTTGGCGGGCGTGGGGATCTGCGCAGCGTGTGGTGGGTCGTCCGGCCGTCGCCCGCCGCCAGGTCGGAGCTCTTTCCCGCAATCCGCCGTACCTACCACGACGGCACAATCTGGACGGCCGCGGCCGGGAGAGATCGTCCATGGCCCGCGAGCCGTCCGAGCAGTGGCGCTGACGTTCCACGGTGCGGGTGACCCCCAAGCTGGCGCGGCGCGTCCTGAACGAGCTGGATGCAGCGGGAGCGCGCATCACGGTAATGGCCGTGGGACGGTGGCTGGATGAGGAGCCACGGACGGCGCGGTCGTTCCTGGACGGTGGCCACGAACTTGGTAACCACACGCAGAACCATCGCGACATCGATGCGATGTCGGCGGCGGCGTCGTATGCGGAGATCGCACAGTGCGCCCTGCGGCTGCG
>NZ_SMKY01000395.1 GCF_004349235.1 Actinomadura darangshiensis
CCTGGAGGGGGCGGGAAACCTGGCGCGGCGTTGTGACCGGCCGGGCCCGATGGGTACGCGGGTGCGCCACCGGGGCCCTGCATGCCGGCGGGTTGCGCGCCGTGGCCGGGCATGGAGGAGTGCGCGGGCGGTGCACCTGGAGGAGGCGGCGGGAAGCTGGGCGTACCGCCATGCGCGGCCGGAGCCGGCGCGTTGGACGGGTAGCCGGGGCCGGCCGCGGGCTGCTGCCCGGGTGCGGGCGCGGGCGGCGGGAACGCCCCGGGGCTGCCGGGCGGCGGCAGCGGCGCCTGCCCCTGGGGCGGCGGACCGCCCGGACCGGACGAGCGCGGCAGCGCGGCTGCGGCGTCCAGCCACTGGCTGATCTTGGCTTCCCAGTCCGCCTCGGCGGCCTCCGCGTGGGGGACCTCGAAGACGCCGGACGACTCGTCCTGCGGAGGCTCGCGGTCTTCGGCGCGCAGGACGAAGGCCATCGCGCGCGGGCTGGCGACGAAGGCGAGCCCGACCTTGTCGATCCGGCCCTGGAAGGACGGCGGCGGGTTGAGGTGGATCTCCTGGTGGAACGGCAGATGCTGCGCCACCCCGCGGAGCTTGGACGACTCGAACGTCACGTTCGTGATCTGGAATCCGAGCTTGGCGACGGCCGCGAGCACCCACTGCTGCGATTCCAGCGGCTCCACCGAGATCGGGTCGATGTCGCCGGGGTCGCGCTGCCCGGCCAGGTCGACCTCGGTGCACATCCCGATGGTGAAGCCCGGAAGCTCATGGCCGAGGACGGTGGTGAACGGCAGCTCGTACGGCAGCGGAATGGAGAACGACAGGTCGCGCTGCTGTCCGGAGTCGAGCCGGAAACCGCGGGTGAGGGCGCCCCGGTACACCTCGGGCCCGGCGGTCTCGCCGCCGTACCCGTCCTGCATGCGCGGCATCAGCGCCAGCGTCACATGCCTTACCTCCGCGGGCCCGGAACCGCCGCGCAGATGCACCTTGCCCGCCACGACCCCGCCGGGCTTGCAGTTCGGCTCGGAAAGGATCGTGTCGACCGACGGCGCGCCGCCCGCCATCTGCCCGTAGGACACCGGCCGTTCCCCTCTCCCGCCCGCGAGGACGTCCTCCCCGCGAAGCCCGCCCGCGCAAATTAGGCCGTGTGGATCGGGCCGCGCAAGTTAGACCCACCCCACCATGCCATCGGTTCACCCCCAAAGCAGAACACCGCCCCAATTCCCCACACCTCGCCCGCGCGAAGCAGCTTGGAGGTCTCGTGAGTCGCGGGTCGACCCTCCATGACACCTCGCCCGCGCGAAGCAGCTTGGAGGTCTCGTGAGTCGCGGGGGTCGACTCTGCATCGTCGCCCGCGCGTGCGAGGCAGCTCGGAGGTCGTGCAAGCAGTGGGTCAGCTCGTCTCCCATTCCCCGCGGGACGCACTTTGGACGTCCTGCAAGCAGTGGCGCGACTCGTTCGTCAGCGCCGCTCGCGCACGACGCACCTCGGCCTGATTCGTGCTCTACCGGGGTGGTGGACGAACCGCGTCCGCTGGGCTTGCACGCTCCGCCCCCTGCCGGGTGTGTTCCTCCGTGCTGGGGTCGGTGCATGCCCGCAGGTGCGCAGACGACTGCGTAGCGCAGCGACGGGGGCCGGGGGTCAGTCCTCCTTTGAGGTGACGGTCACGGTGGCGTAGCCAAGGTTCTCCAAGGGCTCGCGGATCTGGGCGGCGTCGCCTACGGCGATGACGGTCAGGGCCTCGGGGTCGACGTGCTTGCGGTAGGCGTGGGCCACGCCGTCCGGGGTGGAGGCGCGGACGGCGGCCAGGTAGGCGCTCGGGTAGTCGGCGCCCAGGCCGTTGGCGGACGTGTCGGCCAGCTCGGCGGCGACGGACCGGGCCGTCTCGTACTCGGCGGGCGCCCGGTCGGCTAGCGCGCGGACGGACGATCCGTGCTCCTCGGCGTCGATGCCCCGGGACACGACGCCGCGCAGCTCGGTCAGCGCGTCGGCGACGGCGTCGGCGGTGACCTCGGTGTGGACGGCGCCCTGCGCGATGAACAGCCCGCAGTGCCGCATCCGGAGGAGGCCGGCCCGCATGCCGTAGGTGTAGCCCTTCTCCTCGCGCAGGACCGCGTTGAGCCTGGACGTGAGGCCGCCGCCGAGCACGTGCGACGCGACCATCAGGGACGGCCAGTCGTGGTGCGAGCGGTCGGGGACGCCGTGCCCGAAGCTGAGGTAGGTCTGCACGGACCCGGGGCGGTCGACGACGACGATGCGGGCGGCCGACTCGGGCATGATCCGGTCGGCGGCCGGCAGCGGCCCGCCCGTGCCCGCCCAGTCCTCCAGCGCGGCGCTCAGGGCGCCGTCGGCGTCCACGCCGGACAGGTCGCCCGCGACGACCGCCGTCGCCTCGGCGGGCACCACGGAGCCGTAGAAGCCGCGGACGTCCGCGCCCTGGAGGGCGCCGATCGAGTCGCGGGTGCCGCCGGTCGGGCGGGCGGCCCGCGCTTCGGCGGGGAAGAGCACTGCGCGGAGTTCGCGCATGGCGCGGGAGCCCGGGTCGGCGTCCTCCTGCGCGATCTCCTCCAGCCGTTCGCGGACGAGGCGGCGCACGTCGGAGTCGTCCAGCGCGGGGCGGCGCACCACCGAGGAGAACAGGTCGAGGGCGGCGCCGAGCCGCGTCGTCGGGACGTCCAGCGCGATCCGCAGCGCGGTCAGGTCGGCGTGCGCGTAGAGGCTGGCGCCGAGCCGCTCGAACGCGGCGGTCAGCGCGGTGCCGCCGCCCGGCTCGGTGCCCTCCAGCAGGGTGCGGGCGGCCAGCGTCGCGACGCCGTCCAGGCCGGACGGCTCCCGGCCCGCGCCCGCGTGCAGGACGAGCCGGACCGCGGCGAGCCGCCGTCCGGGCAGGTCGCAGCGGAGCGTCGCCGGGCCGGCCGGGACGCGGCCCGGGGTGCCGGCCGGGAACGCCCAGGCCGGGACGGGCCCGGGGACGGGACGGGGCTGCAGTGCCAGGCCGCTCACGAGGTGCCTCCGTAGGTCAGGGCGGTGCGGCCGCCCGGGGCCAGCCAGCGGCCCGCCATCTCCTTGATCGCGTCCCCGGTGACCGCGGCGGCGCGGCCGGGCGCGGTGAAGACCCGGGCCGGGTCGCCGAACTGCGTCGCGTTCTGCGACAGCGCGTTGGCGAGGCCCGTCACCGTCTCGGTCTGCTCCAGGAAGCCGCGCTCGGCCTGGGCGGTGGCGCGGGCGGTCTCGTCGCCGGAGGGGCCCTCGGCGGCGAACCGCCGGAGCTCCTCGTCCAGCACGGCGGCGATCTTGTCCGGGTCGGGCCCGATGGCGTCCACGATCGCCAGCGAAGGCCCGGACGCGAGCCGGGTCACCCCGGCCCACACCTCGGTGGCGATCTCGTCGCGCCGCACCATCCGGTCGTACAGGCGGGAGCCCGAGCCGCCGCCGAGGATCTCGACCGCCAGCTCGGCGGCCTCGACGTCGTCGCCGCCGTCGGTGGGGAGGGCGAACATCGCGAAGTACGCGGGGGAGGGGACCTCCTCGTCGACCGCCTCGCCGCGGACGCCGGTCAGCGGCCCGAGCTCGCCCGGCCGCGACTGCGGCTTCTCCGGGCCCGCCGGGAGGCCGCCGAAGTAGCGCTCCACGGCTTCGAGCGTCTTCTCCGGGTCGACGTCGCCGACGACGGACAGGACGGCGTTGCCCGGCGCGTACCAGGTGGCGAAGAAGTCGGTGCAGTCTTCGAGCGTGGTGGCGTCCAGGTCGTCCATGGAGCCGATCGGTGTGTGCGCGTAGGGGTGGCCCTCAGGGAACGTCAGCGCGCACAGCAGTTCGAACGCCGTCCCGTAGGGCTGGTTGTCGTAGCGCTGGCGGCGCTCGTTCTTCACGACGTCGCGCTGGTTGTCGAGGTTGGCCTGGGTGAGCGCGGCGGGAAGCGTGCCCATCCGGTCTGCCTCGAGCCAGAGCGCGAGCTCCAGATGGCTGACCGGCACCGTCTCGTAGTAGTTCGTGCGCTCGAACGACGTGCTGGCGTTGAACGCGGCGCCGGCGCTCTCCAGCAGCGCCGCGTGCTCGCCTTCGGCCACGTTCGCGGAGCCCTGGAACATCAGGTGCTCGAAGAGGTGGGCGAGGCCGGTGCGGCCGGCCCGCTCGTGCCGCGACCCCACGCCGTACCAGATGTTCACGGCGGCCAGTGGTACGAAATGGTCTTCGCAGACCACCACGCGCAGGCCATTGCCGAGCGTGTGCTCATGCAGCGGCTGTTCTGCCACGGAGCGCTCCCGTCCGTTCGATGGGTCGGCTGGCGGACAGCACCGCGCGCGTCGGCGGGGACGTGCCCAGGCGGCGGGCTTGATCTCGGTCTCACCGTACCGGGTACGCCGGACGGGGGGCGCGACACCGCGAACTGTGGATAACCCGTGCCGACAAAACCCTCCGAACACGGGCGAAGCACAATAAGAGGCGGGTCAGGACGCGGTGGACTCGTGCGCCGCGATGGCGTCCTCGAGCGACCGGTGCAGCACGAAGATCTTGGTGAGCTGCGTGACGTGGAACACGCGCCGCACCCGGTCGTTGACGCCCATGAACGACATCGAGCCGTCCCGCGCGCGGAGCCGGTGGTAGATCCCGACGAGCACGCCGAGGCCCGTGGAGTCCAGGAACGTCACCTCGCCGAGGTCGACGACCAGGTGCGAGCCGCCGTTGTCGATGATGTCGAGCAGTGCTTCGCGCAGCCGGGGGCTGGTGAAGACGTCGATCTCACCGCTGATCTTGACGACCGTGAGGCCCTTCTCGACGCGATGCTCGACGGCGAAGTCCACCGGTGCTCCTCTCTGCCGCTCGTCTCGTCGAGAACCCTACGGAAGTTCTAGGGCCCCGGAGGGGAACTCAATAGCTACCCCTGTGGCGCGTCGTTACGCCCGTCAAGCCGGTCACACCTTCTCAGGGAGACCGGAACAGTGCCCACACCACCTTGCCGTGCGTCAGTGCACGCCAGCCCCACCGGACGCTGAAGGACTCCACAAGGTGGAGGCCGCGTCCGGTCTCGGCTATGTAGTCGGGCTCCTTGCGGCGCGGCGCCGTCCGGGAGGCGTCCATGATGCCGCAGAGCAGCCACGGTTCCTCGTGCCCGAGGCGGAGCCTGATCGCGGACGGGGCCGAGCCCAGCGGGTCGGCCGGGTCGCCGTACACGCCCTCGCGGTGCACGTCGTCGCCCGGCCGGCCGCCGGTCACCCCTCCGCTGTGCCGTAGTGCGTTCGTGACGAGCTCGGAGACGACGAGGCCGACGTCGTCGGCGAGCTCGGGGAGACTCCAGTCGGTGAGCCTGGACGTGGCGAAGTGCCGGGCGTCGGTGACCGACTCGGGGTCGGGCGCGACGGTGAACGACACCGTCGACCCTCGCAGCTCCGTCAGCGCAGTCACGGCGGTGTCCAGCCGGGGAGGCAGGTCCGAGGACTCCGGGACCGGTGTTGAGCGCCCAGCGTGGTCCTGTGGGCCGGCCGGCCCCACGACAGGGCCGAGCTCCCACCGCGTGTCGTCGTGCGCATGGCGTGACGTCATTCCACCGGACCCCGCAGAGTGATCTCGTTGTGCAGCCGTGGCTCGGAAGTCTCGTGCGTTATCCTGCGCATCGTAGCGTGCGAATGCAAGGCCCAATGCACGTGCATCCGCGCCGTGAGGGTGTGGGGCGGCGCGGATTGCACGCGAGTGATCGGAGGTAACCGCAGGACACTGAGGCCAGTGGCACACTAGGTTCGCTGTCCGCCGGAAAAGCCGGGAGGTTGGGCGTGACTCCAGAGACGCCGGGAAGCGGGTCGACGGTCCGTCGGATCCTGCTCGGGTCGCAACTGCGCCGTCTGCGCGAGCAGAAGGGCGTGACCCGTCAGGACGCCGGCTACGTCATCCGCGCGTCGGAGTCCAAGATCAGCCGCCTGGAGCTGGGACGGGTCAGCTTCAAAGAACGAGACGTGGACGACCTGCTCACGTTGTACGGCGTCGGCGACAAGACAGAACGCGAGGCGCTGCTGCAGCTTGCGCGGGAGGCCAACACCCCCGGTTGGTGGCACCGGTACAACGACGTGCTGCCCGGCTGGTTCCAGACCTATGTGGGCCTGGAGGAGTCGGCGGCGTTGATCCGCACGTACGAACTGCAGTTCGTCCCGGGACTGCTGCAGTCGGAGGGGTATGCGCGAGCGGTGATCCGCCTGGGCAACGCCGGAGCCGCCGAACACGAGATCGACCAGCGCGTGGAACTGCGCATGCAACGTCAGGAACGCCTCACGGGCCCGGAAGCACCGCGCCTGTGGGCCGTGGTCGACGAGGGGGCGCTGCGGCGTCCGATCGGCGGCCCGGAAGTGATGCGGGGCCAGTTCGAGCACCTCATCGAGATGTCCAAGCTGCCCAACGTCACCATCCAGATCATGCCGTTCAGGTTCGGCGGCCACGCCGCCGAGGGGGGCGCCTTCACGATCCTGCGTTTTCCCGAGCAGGACCTGCCGGACGTGGTTTACGTCGAGAACCTCACCGGCGCGATGTACCTGGACAAGCGCGACGACGTCGACACCTATCTGCAGGCGATGGAACGCCTGTGCGTCGACAGTGCGACCCCGGAACGCACCGTCGAGCTTCTCGGTGACTTTCTCAGAGAGACATGATGCTTCAAACCGATTACGACAACGGGATCCCGGCCGCCGACCTTCTAGGGGCGAGGTGGCTGAAGTCCCAGCGAAGCAACTCCCAGGGGAACTGTGTCGAGATCGCCGAACTGCCCGGTGGGCAGGTCGCGATGCGCAACTCCCGCCATCCCGAGGGTCCCGCCCTCATCTACACC
>NZ_SMKY01000396.1 GCF_004349235.1 Actinomadura darangshiensis
CCCCGAGGACGCCGTGCGGATCGTGGTGGTCGCCGCCGACGAGCCGGTCGATCTCCGCGCGCGTCACCCGTGCCATGACGTCATGGCCTCCCGTCACTGAGTCCTTTACCCAATGAAGGTGCCCCCTGAGGCGACGGTCTCACATGCCTCGCCCACCTGTTTCCACGAGCTTGACGATCACGATGGCGGGTGGGGGCTGGAGGACGGTGTTGCGGCCGCACGGGCGACACGACTCTTCGTCGTTGGGGTCGCGTCCGAATGCGCCGTCCGTGCGGCCACGTCTTCCTCGCCCCAGGGGTGACACCGACCCCGCCCCCCTGGGCTCCACTCCTGTGTCACTTCAGCGACACAAGTACCTGCCGTATCGGAGCGCCCCGGCCCGGTCCGCCCCCGCTCGCGGACCGGGCCGCGCCGTTCCCCATGCGGTCCTCTCACCGGTCTCCACGCTCCCCGCGCGCCTGCTCCGCGAGCAGCCCGCGGAGGCCCTCCGGGTCGTCCGCGGCCACGGTCATCGCACATCCCGCCTGTAGCTGGGCGTCGGTGAGGTCGCCGCTGCGGGTCGCGTACCAGCGTCCCGCGTCGCTGCGCCACACCTGCCAGCCCGGATACTCCCCCTCGATGGCCGCCTTCAGATCGTCGAAGTCGCCCATCAAGGTCGTCCCTTCCCCGAGGCGGCTCTTCTGTATACAAAAGTCTTACTCGGTCCGAGAGGTGTCAAGCTGTCCGTAAGCGGACCATGCCCCCGCGGATAGCGCGCGGAAGGTATGGATGAGTGGGAGGGGCGAAGCAGGATCGAACGCCCCGTCGAACGGTTCCGAACGGGGTGGGGCCGCCAGAAGGGAGGTGACGCCGGTGCCGGACCGTCCCGCCTACCTGCGCATCGCCGACACGCTGCGCGACGGGATCCGGGACGGCAGCCTTCCGCAGGGAACGCGGCTGCCGACCATCGCGGACCTGTGCGACGCGCACGACGTCTCGGAGATCGTCGTCCGGCAGGCCATCGCGCTGCTGCGCCAGGAGGGGCTCGTCGAGACCCGCCGCGGCGGCGGCACGCTCGTGCGGGTCGTGCCGCCCGCGCGCCGGGTGGCGATGGACCGCTACCGCGCGGTGACCCGGCCCATGGCGGTTCCCGAGACCACGTTCACCCGCGACCAGAAGATCACCTGGCAGGACTACCGGCTCGACAAGGAGTTCACCCGGGTCCGCGCCGACGACGAGCTGGGCGCGCTGTTCGAACGGCCGACCGGCACCGAGCTGCTGCGCCGCCGGTTCGTCTTCTACGCGCGCGGCGAGCCGCAGCAGATCTCCGTCAACTACCTGCCGTGGGACGTCGTCGGCGACACGCCCGTCGCCGACCCCGCGCGCGAGCCGTGGCCCGGCGGGACGCTCGCGCAGCTGGCCTACCTCGGGCATCCGCCGACCCGCGTCGAGGAGTCCGTCCGGTCCCGGATGCCGACGCCCGAGGAGGCCGAGGCGCTCCGCATGACGGGCGGGGTGCCGGTCCTCGCCATCACCCGCCGGATGCTGTCGCACGCGGTCGTCATGGAGGTCTGCCGCGACATCGTGCTGCCCGCCGACCGCGTCGTCCTCGACTACTCCATCGACCTGTGAGGCCCGGCCGGCCCCGGGTCAGCCGGTGAGCCGGGCCAGGGACCGCAGCGGGACCGGCAGCCACGACGGCCGGTTCCGCGCCTCGTAGCGGATCTCGTAGACCGCCTTGTCGAACTCGAACGCCCGCGTCAGCGCCGCGTGCGCGGCCGGGTCGGGCCCGCCGGCCGCCGCGTAGCCCGCGCAGAACGCCGCCCGGTTCCGGTCGGCCCACGCCCGGGCGCGCAGCTCCAGCGCATCGGCCGTGTGCGGCGGCAGGTCGCCGTCCCGGGCCAGCAGGAACCGCGCCGCGTACTCGAACGAGCGGAGCATCCCGGCGACGTCCCGCAGCGGGTGCGCGGGAGCGCGGCGCTCGGCGGGCGTCCGGGCGGGCTCGCCCTCGAAGTCCAGCAGCGTCCAGCCGGCGTCGGTGCGCAGCACTTGGCCGAGGTGGTAGTCGCCGTGGACGCGCTGGAACGGCAGCGCCGCCGCGCCCGCCGCGACCTCGTCGAACACCGCGCGGATCGCGTGCGCGTGCGGGCGCAGTTCCGGGACGGCCGCGCTGACCTGGTCGAGCTGCTCGTTCATCGCGAAGACGATCTCGCGCAGCAGCTCGGGCGGCGCCCGCGTGACGCCGAACGCGGCGGCGAGGTCGCGGTGCACCTCGGCGGTCGCCGCGCCGAGCCGCTCGGCCTCGGCCGCGAAGTCGCCGCCGGCGTCCCCGGCGTCGTCCGCGGTGAGCTCGGGTGCCGGACCGGGGTGGCACGGCTGCCCGAACCAGTCGCGGACGCTGGTGAGCGCGAGCTGCCAGCCGTCGGTCCCGGTGCGCAGGAACTCCGACAGCAGCGCGAGCGTGACCGGCTCGTCCGCCCCGCCGCCGCCTGTTTCGCCGCCGGCTCCACTTGTGTCCAGCTCGATCCAGCCGTGGACGGCCGGGACGTGCTCGCAGCCCGCCCGGGAGAGCGCGAGATTGACCTCCAGGTCGGGGCTGACGCCGGGGGACAGGCGGCGGAACAGCTTGCAGATGTAGGCGTCGCCGAAGACCAGCGAGGTGTTGCTCTGCTCGGCCGTGTTCGGCGAGCCGTCCAGGTCGGTGCGGATACCGGTGCCGGGCGCGCGGTGGAAGACCAGCGGGCCGACGACCCGCTCGTCGGCCATGTGGGCGAGCAGCGGGCGGGTCAGCTCGGGGTCGTGCGCGGCGTCGTAGACGGACCCGATGACGCCGTGCTCGCGGACGTCGAGCCGCCCGATCGCGGCGCCCTCCAGCCGCTCGGGGAGGTCGCGGCGGACGCCGAGGAGGACCTGGTACTGGTCGGTCTCGCCGTTCTGCCGGACGTCGAGGATCAGGTGGTGCATCCCGGGCTCGCCGGGGAGCAGCTCGGTGATGGTGCCGATGGACAGGTCGTCGATGGGGCCGTCCTTGCCGCCGAACCACCGCTGCCGGGGCAGCCAGCCGGCCAGGAGCCGGACGAGCGAGTTTTCTGACGGCGGTGCGGGCGGCGGCACGGCTACACCACTCCTTCTCCAGGCTCGGTGTCCTCGGGCGGCGGCGGGAGCAGGAACCAGTAGAAGCCGTGCCCGGGAAGGGTCAGCAGATAGGACAGTTCGCCTATCGCAGGGAACTGGACGCCGCCCATGCATTCGATCGGCGCGGAGCCCCGGAAACGCCGCAGATCCAGTTCCACCGGCTGTGGAAAGCGCGACAGGTTGTTCACGCACAGGATGGTGTCCATGCCGCCCCATTGATTGGTGTCCCCGCCGTTGATCTCGCGGGTGAAGGCGAGGACGGAGGGGTTGGAGGCGGAGAGTTCGACGTAGGTGCCGACGCCGAAGACGGGGTGGCGTTGGCGGATTTCGATCATTTTGCGGGTCCAGTGCAGGAGTGATCCGGGGTTGTTGGTCTGGGCTTCGACGTTGACGGCTTGGTAGCCGTAGATGGGGTCCATGATGACGGGGAGGTAGAGGCGGGCGGGGTCGCAGTGGGAGAAGCCGGCGTTGCGGTCGGGTGTCCATTGCATGGGGGTGCGGACGGCGTCGCGGTCGCCGAGCCAGATGTTGTCGCCCATGCCGATTTCGTCGCCGTAGTACAGGACGGGTGAGCCGGGGAGGGAGAGCAGGAGGGCGGTGAAGAGTTCGAGTTGGTTGCGGTCGTTGTCCAGGAGGGGGGCGAGGCGGCGGCGGATGCCGATGTTGGCTTTCATGCGGGGGTCTTTGGCGTATTCGGTGTACATGTAGTCGCGTTCTTCGTCGGTGACCATCTCCAGGGTGAGTTCGTCGTGGTTGCGCAGGAAGATGCCCCATTGGCAGGATTCGGGGATTTTGGGGGTTTGGGCCATGATTTCGGAGATGGGGTAGCGCTGTTCGCGGCGGACGGCCATGAAGATGCGGGGCATGACGGGGAAGTGGAAGGCCATGTGGCATTCGTCGCCGCCGGCGGCGGGGTCGCCGAAGTATTCGACGACGTCGCCTGGCCATTGGTTGGCTTCGGCGAGTAGGACGCGGTCGGGGTAGAGGCGGTCGACTTCGGCGCGGACGCGTTTGAGGTAGGTGTGGGTTTCGGGGAGGTTTTCGCAGTTGGTGCCTTCGCGGGCGTACAGGTAGGGGACGGCGTCGAGGCGGAAGCCGTCGATGCCCAGGTCGAGCCAGAAGCGCAGGTTCTCCAGCATGGCGTCCTGGACGGCGGGGTTGTCGTAGTTGAGGTCGGGTTGGTGGGTGAAGAAGCGGTGCCAGTAGTACTGGCCGCGGACGGGGTCGTAGGTCCAGTTGGAGGATTCGGTGTCGATGAAGATGATGCGGGCGTCGGGGTAGCCGGTGTCGTCGTCGGCCCACATGTAGAAGTCGCCGAACGGCCCGTCGGGGTCGGTGCGTGAGGCTTGGAACCAGGGGTGCTGGTCGGAGGTGTGGTTCATCACCAGATCCGCGATCACCCGGATACCGCGCGCATGGGCCTGCTCGATGAGTTCGACGAAGTCTCCGAGTTCCCCGAAGTCCGGCAGGATGCTGGTGTAGTTCGCGATGTCGTAGCCGCCGTCTTTGAGTGGTGACTGGTAGATGGGCAGCAGCCACAGGCAGTCGACGCCGAGCCATTGCAGGTGGTCGAGTTTGGAGATGAGGCCGCGCAGGTCGCCGTAGCCGTCGCCGTTGGAGTCGGCGAAACCGCGGACCGACACCTCGTAGAACACCGCCGTCTTGAACCAGTGCGGCGTGCGCGGGGTCTCCTCGTCGAACGGGTCGGGGACGGGGCCCGCGGCCGGTCCCGGGCACGGCGCGGCGGTGGCCTCCTCCGGCGGGCCTGCGTCCGCCTCCGGCGCGGTGACCTCGGCGGACGTGCTGCGGGTGTAGTTCTTCGGCTGTCCGTGCATGGGTCACCCCGGGTGTGTTGGAGACATCTAGATCAGCAATTCCCTCGACGGGGTCCGGGGACGTTCGCGACAGGCAACCATCCGTAAAAATTTCAGTACGCTCTGTAGTCAGGCGACCCGCTTCGCCGTCGGACGCCCCCGTCCCGCCGCACGATCCGCACCTCTGCCCGGAGTAGATCGCCGGGTGCCGGGGCCTCCGTTCCGCCGGGTACCGCGCCGCCGCGAAGGTCATCGGGCAGTCGCCGCCGGGTATCGCACGGGAAAGCGGCGCAAAAAACCTGGTGATTCACGGCCCGTTCACTGGCGCCGGGCACCGCTATCACTTGCCGCATGGCGGTTGTGTCATGTCCGGGTTTTTAGGTTCGTCGCTTTTTCTGTCGCAACCCCCGGGTAGGTCGTTTCCAAGCCCAGAACCCGCCGTGCTGGCGGGTTCTGCTCACTTTCGGACGGAATGCGTCCGTCCAAAAGCGATCGGAGGGACAGTGGAGCGCTGGGAGATGTCGCCATCGGTCGTGCCGACGCGCGATGACCTCGTGGCGCGGCTGCGCGTACGCTTCGCCGACATTCCGGTGGAGCGGGTGCGCCGCTGCGTGGACGACCTGTGGTGCTGCTGCACCCATCTCGGGGTGCGGCCCGAGGAGCGGACCATCGAACGCCTCGCGGCGTCCCGGCTGACGGGCGTCGTGCGCGGCGGCCGCCCGCCCTATCCGGACGAGCGGCCGGGGTCCAGACCGCCCGGCTTCCAGCCCGCCCTGCGGCCCGCGCGAACCCGGCCCGCTCCGTCCCGGCCCGTCCACGCGGCCGCTCGAACCCCGATCGGGATGTGACAGATGAAGGACACGACCGTGCCGGGCCTGAGCATCGAGACCCGGCGAGGGTTCACCGTGCTCGGCCTGCCCGCGCAGATCAGCTGGCAGAACTACGCGGGGATCCGGGAGGGGGTGAGCAGGGCGCTGTCCCTCGCCTGCGCGGGACAGCGCGGGACGGGACGCGGCGGAGTCGTCGTCGACTTCGGTGACGCGGTCCTGCTGGACGCCGCCGGCCTGGTCCTGCTGGCCCGCGCCGAGACGCGGGCGCAGCTGACCGGCTGCCCGCTGCGGGCCGTGGTGCCCGCCCTGTCCGCGCACGTGCGGCGGGCACTGCACCTCACCGGGCTGGCGCAGCTCGTCCCGGTGTTCGCGGACGTCGCGTCGGCGACGGCGGCGCCCCTCCCGGACGGGACGGCCGGGGAGGTCGACACCACGCACGTGCTCGACGCGATCCGCGCCCTGCACCCGGGGGACGCCGGGCTCACCCCGACGCCGCCCGCCCCGTCCGAGCTGATGATCACCACGACGGCGGCCGCCGACGGCGACCACACCGTCGTGCACCTGTCCGGCGTGCTGGACGAGGTGACCGTGCCGCGGCTCGGGGAGACGCTCACCACGCTCGTCGAGGGGAACCTGCGGCACCTGATGGTGCGGATGCACGACCGGCTCGGCGTCCGCTGCGACCCGCTGCCGATCCTGCTCGGCATCCGCTGGCGCGTCGCCGCCGAGGGCGGCTGCCTGGCGCTGCCGGCGCTGCCCGGCAAGCTCCGCGAGATCGTCGACCGGGAAGGGCTCGGCTCGGTGTTCACCGGCTGCCGGTCCATCGAGGACCGGCTGCTCAGCGGCGCCGAGCCCGCCTGACCCCGCGGCTCCTGCCGGCCCGCGCACGTCCTCCGTCCTGCTGGATCGTGAGGATGTGCGCGGGCCTTTCGCGCGGGTCGAGGCGGACGTAGTTGGCTTGGGTCCAGGTGTAGGTGGCGCCGTCGAGTTCGTCGGTGACGTCGAAGGTGTGGGTGGGGTTGTCGGGGAGGCCG
>NZ_SMKY01000397.1 GCF_004349235.1 Actinomadura darangshiensis
AGGGTGGACGGGCCAGGGCGCTGTGTCGTGGCGCCGTACGTCGTCCAGAGAGGGCTCGGTCGGGTGTTCAGTCGTGTCGCCATCGTGAACCGGGGTGAGGCCGCCATGCGCCTCATCCACGCCGTGCGGGACCTTGCCGCGGAGACCGGGACACGGATCGAGACCGTCGCCCTGCACACCGATGTGGACCGCGCGGCCATGTTCGTGCGCGAGGCCGACATCGCCTACGACCTCGGGCCCGCGTCCGCGCGCCCGTACCTGGACATGGAGGTCCTGGAGCGCGCGCTGGTGGAGACCGGCGCCGACGCGGCGTGGGTCGGCTGGGGGTTCGTCGCGGAGGACCCGGCGTTCGCCGAGCTGTGCGAGCGGGCCGGGGTCGCCTTCGTCGGGCCGAGCGCGGAGGCGATGCGCAAGCTCGGCGACAAGATCGGCGCGAAGCTGATCGCCGAGGAGGTCGGCGTGCCGGTCGCGCCGTGGAGCCGCGGCGCGGTGGAGACGCTGGACGCGGCGCTGGCGGCGGCCGCGCGGATCGGCTACCCGCTGATGCTGAAGGCGACCGCCGGCGGCGGCGGGCGCGGCATCCGCGTCGTCACGGACGAGGCCGAGCTGGCGGACGCCTACGAGCGCACCAGCCAGGAGGCGGCGCGGGCGTTCGGCAGCGGCGTCGTGTTCCTGGAGCGGCTCGTCACCGGCGCCCGGCACGTCGAGGTCCAGGTGATCGCGGACGGCGCGACCGCGTGGGCGCTCGGCGTCCGGGACTGCTCGGTGCAGCGCCGCAACCAGAAGGTCATCGAGGAGTCGGCGTCGCCGGTGCTCAGCCCGGTGCAGGCGGCGGAGCTGAAGGCGTCCGCCGAGCGGCTGGCCGTCGCGGTCGGGTACCGGGGCGCGGCGACCGTCGAGTTCCTCTACCACCCCGGCGACAAGCTGTTCGCGTTCCTGGAGGTCAACACCCGGCTGCAGGTCGAGCACCCGATCACCGAGTCCACCACCGGGTTCGACCTGGTGAAGGCGCAGCTGCACGTGGCGTCCGGCGGCACGCTGGACGGGGAGCCGCCGGCCGAGCGCGGGCACGCGATCGAGGCCCGGCTGAACGCCGAGGACCCCGACCGCGACTTCGCGCCGTCCCCCGGCCGCATCGCCCGGCTGGACCTGCCCGCCGGGCCCGGCATCCGGGTGGACACCGGCGTCGGCGAGGGCGACACCATCCCCGCCGACTTCGACTCGATGATCGCCAAGATCATCGCCTACGGCCGGGACCGGGACGAGGCGCTCGGCCGGCTGCGCCGCGCGATGGCGCAGACCACGGTGATCATCGAGGGCGGCGCGACGAACAAGAGCTTCGTGCTCGACCTGCTCGACCGGCCCGAGGTGATCGACGCGAGCGCCGACACCGGCTGGATCGACCGCGTCCGCGCGCGGGGCGGGCTCGTCACCGACCGGCACTCCGCCGTCGCGCTGGCCGCCGCGGCCATCGAGGCGTACGAGGAGGAGGAGCGCGTCGAGCGGCGGCGGCTGCTGTCCACGGCGTCCGGCGGGCGCCCGCAGGTGCGGCACGAGAGCGGCCGGCCGCTGGACCTCAAGCTGCGCGGCGCCGGCTACCGGGTGCGCGTCGCGCGGGTCGGCGCGGACCGGTTCCGCGTCGGCGTCGAGACCGGCGGCGACCTGCGCACCGCGGACGTCGAGCTCGACCGCTTCGACCGGCACACCGGGCAGATCGTCGTCAACGGCACCCGGTACCGCCTGCTCACCGGCACGCACGGGCCGA
Source organism: Actinomadura darangshiensis (assembly GCF_004349235.1). Taxonomy (GTDB): domain Bacteria; phylum Actinomycetota; class Actinomycetes; order Streptosporangiales; family Streptosporangiaceae; genus Spirillospora; species Spirillospora darangshiensis. The sequence continues at coordinate 1,766 of NZ_SMKY01000397.1, forward strand.
TCCACCTGGTCGAGGTGGACGGCGTCGCGCACCGGGTCAGCCGGGACGAGGGCGGCGTCGTCCGCTCCCCGGCGCCCGCGCTGGTCGTCGCCACGCCGCTGGACGTGGGCGCCGAGATCGAGGCGGGCGCGCCGGTGCTCGTGCTGGAGAGCATGAAGATGGAGACGGTGCTGCGGGCGCCGTTCAAGGCGCGGCTGAAGGAATGCGTCGTCACGGTGGGCAGCCAGGTCGAGGCGGGCGCCCCGCTGCTGCGGCTGGAGCCGCTCGCCGACGAAGCCGAGGCCGAGGCGGAGGACGCCGCGGCCGTCGAACTGGACCTGCCCGCCGCACCCGGGGAGATCCCCGCGCGGCTCCGCGCCAGGCGCGGCCAAGAGGACCTGCGGAGCCTGCTGCTCGGCTTCGACGTCGACCCGCACGACGAGCGCCGCGCACTGGACGACTACCTCGCCGCGCGCCAGGCGGCCGCCGCGGGCGGGCACCGGCCGCTGGCCGAGGAGCTCGGCCTCGCCGACGTGTTCGCCGACCTCGCCGAGCTGAGCCTCAACCGCCCGGCGGGCGGCGTCGGCGACGGCGGCGAAAGCCACGTGCACAGCGCCCGCGAGTACTTCCACACCTACCTGCAGAGCCTGGACGTCGAGCGGGCCGGGCTGCCGGCCGCGTTCCAGGACAAGCTCGCCAAGGCGCTCGGCCACTACGGCGTCACCGACCTGGAGCGCTCCCCGGAGCTGGAGGCGGCGGTCTTCCGGATCTTCCTCGCGCAGCAGCGGGCGTCCGCCGACGCGACCGTCGTCGCGGCGCTGCTGCGCACGTGGCTGCGGGAGCCGCCGCCGGACGAGGCGCTGCGCGAGACCGCCGGGCTGGTGCTGGAGCGGCTGGTGGCCGCCGCGCAGGTCCGCTTCCCGGTCGTCTACGACCTGGCGTGCGGACTGGTGTTCGCCTGGTTCGCGCAGCCGCTGCTGCGCCGCAACCGCGCCTGGGTCTACGCGGGCGTCCGCCGGCACCTGCGCCACCTGGACGCGCACCCGGACGCGCCGGACCGCGCCGACCGCATCGCCGAGATGGTCCGCAGCACCGAGCCGCTGGTGCGGCTGCTCGGCCAGCGGCTGGTCCGCGGCGAGCGGGACCACGCGGTCATGCTGGAGGTGCTGACCCGGCGGTACTACGGCAACAAGGGCCTGACCGGCGTCCGCACCGCCGAGGCCGGGGGCGGCGCGTTCGTCGTCGCCGACCGCGCGGGCTCGCGCCTGGTCTCCACCGCGGTGGGCTTCGAGACGCTGGGCGGCGCGCTGGACGGGCTCGCGGAACTGGCGGCCGGCGAGGACGACATCGACGCCGACATCTATCTCTCCTGGCAGCGGCAGCCGGAGGACTTCGACGCGATGGCCGCCGCGCTGGGCGAGGTCGTCCGGGCGCACCCGCTGCCCGCGCGGGTCCGCAGGGTCACCTGCACCGTCGCGGGCGGACGCGACGCGGTGATGCACCACCACTTCACGTTCCGCCCGGCCGAGACCGGGATGGCCGAGGACCGGCTGATCCGCGGCCTGCACCCGTTCATCGCGCAGCGGATGCAGATGGAGCGGCTGCGCAAGTTCGACCTCACCCGGCTGCCGTCGTCGGACGAGGAGGTCTACCTCTTCCAGTGCGTCGCGCGCGACAACCCGTCCGACGAGCGGCTCGTCGCGTTCGCCCAGGTCCGCGACCTGACCGAGCTGCGCGACAACGACGGCCGGCTGCTCACCCTGCCGACGGCCGAGTACACCCTCGCCACCTGCCTGGACTCGATCCGCCGGGCGCAGGCGCGGCGGCCGTCCAAGAAGCGCTTCCCGACCAACCGGATCGTGATCTACGTGTGGCCGCCGAGCGGCCTCACCCGCGCGGAGCTGAAGGTCCTCGCCGACCGGGTGCTGCCGACCGCGGCGGGCGCCGGGCTGGAGGAGATCCTGCTCATCGCGCGGCAGCGGGATCCGCGCACCGGCGAGCTGTTCAAGGTCGCCGTCCGGGCGACGTTCGACGCCGCGGGCGGTACGAGGCTGACCATCGGGGAGCCGTCGGACGACCCGGTCGAGCCGCTCGACGGCTACCGGCAGAAGGTGCTGCGCGCGCGGAGCCGGGGCACCGTCTACCCGTACGAGCTGACCGGCCTGCTCGGCGACTTCGCCGAGCACGACCTGGACGACGAGCACGCCCTGGTCCCGGTCGACCGGCCGAGGGGGCGCAACACGGCGGCGATCGTCGCGGGCGTCGTCACCAAGCCGACCCGGCGGCACCCGGAGGGCGTCACCCGGGTCGTGCTGCTCGGCGACCCCACGAAGTCGCTCGGCGCGCTGTCGGAACCGGAGTGCCGCCGCGTGATCGCCGCGCTGGACCTGGCCGAGCGGATGCGGGTGCCGGTGGAGTGGTACGCGCTGTCCGCCGGCGCCCGGGTCTCCATGGAGTCGGGCACCGAGAACATGGACTGGGTGGCCGCCGCCCTCAAGCGGATCGTCGAGTTCACCCAGGCCGGCGGCGAGATCAACGTCGTGGTCGCGGGCATCAACGTCGGCGCGCAGCCGTACTGGAACGCCGAGGCGACGATGCTCATGCACACCAAGGGCGTCCTCGTGATGACGCCGGACTCGGCGATGGTGCTCACCGGCAAGCAGGCGCTCGACTTCTCCGGCGGCGTGTCGGCCGAGGACAACTTCGGCATCGGCGGCTACGACCGGGTGATGGGCCCGAACGGGCAGGCGCAGTACTGGGCGCCGAGCCTCACCGCCGCGCGGGACGTCCTCATGTCGCACTACGACCACACCTATGTCGCGCCCGGGGAGCAGGCACCGCGCCGCGCGACGACGTCCGACCCGGTCGACCGCGACGTCTCCGACTTCCCGCACGTCGTCGAGGGCAGCGAGTTCGGCACCGTCGGCGAGATCTTCTCCGCCGAGGCGAACCCGGACCGCAAGAAGCCGTTCGACATCCGGACCGTCATGCGGGCGCTGTCCGACCAGGACCACCCGGTGCTGGAGCGCTGGGCCGGCATGGCGGACGCGGAGACCGCGGCGGTGCAGGACGTCCACCTCGGCGGCATGCCGGTGTGTCTGCTCGGCATCGAGTCGCGGGCGGTGCCGCGGCGCGGTTTCCCGCCGACCGACGGCCCGGACGCCTACACCGCGGGCACGCTGTTCCCGCAGTCGTCGAAGAAGGCAGCGCGGGCGATCAACACGGCCAGCGGCAACCGCCCGCTGGTGGTGCTGGCGAACCTGTCCGGCTTCGACGGCTCGCCGGAGTCCATGCGCAAGCTGCAGCTGGAGTACGGCGCCGAGATCGGCCGCGCGATCGTGAACTTCCGCGGGCCCATCGTGTTCTGCGTGATCTCGCGGTACCACGGCGGCGCGTTCGTGGTGTTCTCCAAGGCGCTGAACCCGGACATGACCGTGCTCGCGCTGGAGGGCTCGTTCGCGTCGGTGCTCGGCGGCGCCCCGGCCGCCGCGGCCGTGTTCGCCGGCGACGTCAACGCGCGCACCGCGTCCGACCCGCGCGTCCGGGACCTGGAGGCCCGCGTCGCGGCGTCCTCGGGCCCGGAGGACCGCGCCGCGCTGACCGCGGAGCTGGACGAGCTGCGCGCGTCGGTCCGGACGGAGAAGCTCGGCGAGGTGGCGGCGGAGTTCGACCGCGTGCACGACATCCGGCGCGCGGTCGAGGTCGGCTCCGTCGACGCCGTCATCCGCGCCGCGGAACTGCGTCCCCGGATCATCGAGGCCATCGAGGCCCGCCTGCGGTAGCCGAGGGGGGCGCCGGACGGGCGCCCGTTCGTGCGCCCGTTCGCCCATCGCGGCGGCGGGCGCGGCGGCGTAGGGTGGGCGGCGACCTGCCGATCCGGCCCGTAATCGAGGCATGACCATCGGTTGACACTGCGGCGATATATCGGTGATGATGTCCTCGGATTCACCTTGCACGCTTTTCAAGTTGATCGCCAAGGCAACACCGATCACACACCCGCCACGCTCCCAAGTGACCGTGTGACCTGGACAACACCATCGGCAAGATGAATTATTCGGGGACAATCATCTCGCAATGGATATCTCCCATATAGCGCTACCCGCCAAACGGGGGCAGGCCCGGCCTGCCCTTTTCACCCGCCATTACATATCCGCCTGCTGAGCCATGGTCAGGCAGCCGAATAAACAGCACGAAACGCCTGCCTCCGCGAACCGCGATGCGAATCCGCGGCAACCGGGGAACACGTCGTTTCAGGTGCTGGGACGCCTCTGCATCAGAACCGGGCAGACCGATGTGCCGCCGCCGCGCTCGCACATCCTCCAGGGCCTGCTCGGCGCCCTCCTGCTGGCCCAGGGCGAGCCCCTGCGGACCGAGCGGCTCACCCGGCTGGTGTGGGCCGACCGCGCCGAGCTGACGAGCCGGGAGTCGGTCCACGTCGGGATCTCCCGGCTGCGCAAGTGGCTCACCCGGCTCGGCGACGGGGCCCCGTCGATCGACTACGCGGACGGCTACCGGCTGGCCGTCCCCGGCTGCGGCCTGGACCTCAGCCGCTTCCGGGAGCTGGCCGGGCAGGCCCGCACCATCGACGAGCCCGGCCCGCGCTGCGCCCTGCTCGTCGCCGCGCTCGAACTGCGCCGCGGGCCCGTCCTCGCCGGGATGCGGCAGCTCGACCGCGCCGACATCCTGCTCCGTTCGGTCGAGCAGGACGTGCGCGAGGCCGTGATGGACCTCGCCGCCACGGCCCCGCACGCGGAGGGCACCGAGCCCGCGATCGCCGCGGTCGGCGCGCTGGCCGGCGACCTCCCCTTCGACGAGCCGCTGCACGCCGCCCTCATCGACCTGCTGGCGGCCGGCGGGCAGCCCGCCGAGGCGCTGAACGCCTACCGGCGGCTCAGCGAGCGGCTCGCCGACGAGCTCGGCGTCGAGCCCAGCCGCGAGGTGCAGGAGGCGTACCTGCGCGTCCTCGCCCACGAGCGGCCGTTCACCCCCGTGCCGGCGCCGGG
>NZ_SMKY01000398.1 GCF_004349235.1 Actinomadura darangshiensis
ACGGAGTAGTCACTGGAGAGCCGGATGCCTGGAAAGCGGGCACGTCCGGTTCGGGCCGGGGGCCGTTGGAAAAGGACCTGCCCAAACAGGCACCTCGCCAACGGCCTACCGGAACCGGCGACAACACCGCGCTGCGCCGCCGCTGCACCGGCCGCGGCGTGAACTACGTGTTCGCGGTCTCCTGCGACCATCCTGTTGTGCTCGGCGGTGCCCGGACCAGGGCTGATGCCGCCTTCGCCGCAGTGGGTGAGGCGGCGTGGCAGCGGGTCTCGTGCGGGGACGGGGCCAAGGGCCGCCGGTGGTACGACTGGGCGTGGATCGGCCTGGGCGAACACGAATGGATGCTGGCCCGCCGGTCGATCAGCGACCCCACCGACCTGGCCTTCTACCGGTGCGCAGCGAACCGGCCGGTCAGCCTCTCCGAGCTGGTGCGGGTGGCCGGCTCCCGCTGGAGCGTCGAGGAATGCTTCCAAGCGTCCAAGAACGAGGTCGGCCTGGACCACTACCAGGTCCGCACGCACACCGCCTGGTACCGGCACGTCACCTTGGCCATGATCGCCCACGCCCACCTGGCCTTCCTGGCCGCGAGTCCGCCCCCAGGCCCTGGCGACACCGACGATGGCGAGGCCGACGACCTCGCCACACAGGGGGCCCGACCGGCAAGGACGATCACGTCCCGACGGCTCAGACAGGAACGAACCCGACGAGTTGGTCCCACTCACCGTCAACGAGATCCGCCGCCTGCACGCCCATCTCCACCAGCCCCGGCACCCGCCCGGGCACCGTATCCGCTGGTCACGCTGGCGACGCCGCCACCAAGCACGCGCCCGCCGCTGCCACTACCAACGACAACGACGCCTCATCGATCACTAAATGCGGCTGGAGTACTAGAGGCCGACCTCCACGACCACAGAAGCGGGCGATCGCTGAGGGGTGGATCGGGGAGATCGAAGGCATCGACCTGACACTGCGATTCCTCACCGACAAGCGCCTCGAGGCCCAGCGGCTGCTCCGGCTGACCTCACAGGTCGCCCTGCTCATGCCGACCATCCGGGCGGACACCTAGCCGACCACCACGGACACCAGCGCAGCCGGTCACACCAAGCCCAGCTGGCTTGAAGCCGTGATGATCCCGAAGAACGTTACCCCGGCGGCGGTGAAACCCACCGCCGCCGCGGTCGTCCAGCTGGCAGGGCCCTTCCAGCCCAAGATTCCCGCCACCAGGCCGGTGATCACGGCCAGCAACACAGCCACGACGACCGTCGCCAGCACGCGCGCGGCGTGATTCATGGCTCTCCAATCTATATATGTAGTTCGTTATTCGGCTACATATATAGCCGCATTGCCTTAGTTAGTCTCTGCCGGTCCCGAGCCAGGTGATCTGGACTTCTGGGGGAGTCCTTCCTGTTTTCTGCATCCAGGCCTCCACCTGCGCCTCCAAGAAGGCGTGTGTCTTGCCGGAGCCCGGCTCCAGACGCACAAAGACGACAGCATCATCAGGTCGGAACTGCGAGACGCACTCCACCTCGTTCGTGTCCTTGGCCTGGTGCGTGCACGCGAGGGAACTGAGGCCTCGCCACTGGTCGACAGCGAACCACAACACCCTGATCGCCCGGCGCCAGCCGAACCGGACGCTATCGTCCTCCAGGATCGCCGGGATCTCCGCCAGCCACTCGCGGCAACAATCCTCCCGAACCGTCGCTGGCAGACGAAGCGCAGCATGCTTCACCAGCCACTCTGCGAGAGGGTGCACCCCCAAGCCCCTCATTCTTTGGACTGCTTCGCTTCCACGCCGACGGCGAGCAGGGCGAACATGACCACGGTGAGCGCTGCGGTCACTGCCCCGACACCAGCCCAGACGACCCCCGATCCCATGCCCCCCGCAAAACCGCTCAGGACCATGGTTCCGAGGAAAGCGAGCGATCTCCGGTCCCCCAGGGAACGCCCCAAGTCACTGACGATCTTGAAGATGCGACGCGATCCGTCCAGGAGCGAGGACCCATGCAACCGGGACACCGTCCGCGACTGGTCGAGAACGAAGAGCCACACGCAGATCCATCGAAGCAGCGCAGGGCGCACTTCCGAATCATCAATGATCGCCGGCAGTTCCGCCGCCCACTCCCGATAGCGGTCCTCGCCGACCTTGGGCGGCAGCGAGTCACAGGTCGCACGCAGACGCCGCTCGGCGGCAGCCAAGACCTTGGTTCGGATCACTGGATCGCACCGCGCGTTGCCGGCTTCGAACTTCCAGCGCTGCCGCGAGAAGCATCAAGGGACACCTGAGCGAGCTCAAGACGCGCAACACGGACACCTTCACCGGTCAGGTGGTAGTACTTGCGCGGCGGCCGGCCGCCGGCATCCTCCCTCTGCGCCTCCCACTCCGAGGTCGCCAAACCCTCGTCCTGCAGACGCGCCAGCATGGGATACAGCGTCCCGCTCGGCAGCTTCGCCGCCTTCATCAGGTCATAGCCATAGCGGCGCTCGTTCGGATCCGACAGGAACACCTGCAGGACCCGCTGCAACGCTCCGGTCATCTTCATGATGCCCAGACTACATATATCGGCTACATATGTCGATTGGCTGTCGCGTCCCCTCGATCTCGGCGGCGCGGTCAACGCGGAGCGGAAACCGGTGCCGCACGTGTCCAAGATCGGGCTGGGTGCGGTCAGTTACTTGGTGAGACAGGGGACCGGGCGACCATCACGGGTCACCCGACATGACCAGCACCAACAAGCAGAACCCGACACCCGCCAGCAGCGCGCGCCAACTGCTTCCGCTCACCGTCTGGCTTTGCCCGGACGACACCACCGACCGGCCCACCCACGACGCGCAGTCCTGCAACGGGCCCGCCCACCGGGCACCACGCACCAGCACCTGTGAGCGGCATCTGGGCACGATCAGCTCCGGGCTCGCGCGTCACCTCATCACCACCGCCACCGGTGAAGGCGACGTCATCGCCGAGGCGTTCACCACCAACTCATCCACCCTGCGCGCGGCGGCCGAACTCGACCGGCGCGCCGTCGGATGCGTCCCGCACTTCCCGCTCGCCCAGCACATCGGTACTCAGCTACGTGCACACCTGCCGCACGAACATCTCAGCCGAGTTGCGATGCGGCCCTGCCGCGCCGACCAGATGCACCGCGGTATCGCCGACCACTCCGGACAGGTCGCGATGGTCATCGCGGCACCACCCACGGTCGGGAGCCGCACCGCCGAACCGAAATCGAGGGCGCGGGGAGCGTGCCCGGCGTGCTTGTCGGACGTCCTGACCGACAGCGCCTTTCGCGCCCAGTCGTTCCTGCCGGCCGCCTATCGGGTCCTGCGGCCCGGCGGTCACCTCGCCGTCGTGACCACGGCCAGGCACCACAACGGGTACCTCATCGACCCAGCGCCGGCGATCATCCGCGAGGCCCGCAAGGTCGGGTTCCGCTACAGCCAGCACATCATCGCCGTCCGTGTCCCCGTCGAGGGCGACACCCTGCTCATCCAGGCCGGCCCCGGCAGCCTCGGGCAGCTCCGCGACATCCGCTCCCGGGCCCTGCCACCCGCGGCGCGAGTGCACGCGGACGTCTGCCTCCTCACACGACCGGGCAACGGCGGCCAGGGAGGTGACCGATGAACACAAGCTCCCACCCCGAGACTCGCGAGCTCGCGTCCGTTCTGGTCACCGGGCAGCAGCCCTCACGCATCCAGCGCAAGGGCCGCTACACGCCAGAGTCGATGACGCACCCGGCCAAAATGCTTCCCGCGATCGCCGCCCAGGTCATCGCCACCTACACCGAGCCCGGCGACCTGGTGATCGACCCGATGTGCGGGATCGGGACCACTCTGGTGGAAGCCGTTCACCAGGGACGCGACGCCACCGGGATGGAGTACGAGGCGCACTTCGCGCAGATGGCCGCCGGTAACCTCCGCAACGCCCGCGCCCAAGGAGCCACCGGCACCGGACAGGTCGTCCACGGCGACGCTCGCAACATCACCACCGCGCTCGCCGACCTCACCGGAACCGCCGCGCTCGTGGTGACCTCCCCTCCCTACGGGGCGAGCACCCACGGGCAGGTGGTCACCAGCCGCGATAACGGCGGCGGAAAGATCGACAAGTCTCATAGTCGCTATTCCACCGACCGCCGCAACCTCGCCCACCGCCCCACCGCCGAACTGGTCACCGGCTTCGGGGAGATCCTCGCCGGATGCGCGGTCCTGCTGCGCCCCGGCGGAGTCATCGCGGTCACCGTCCGCCCCTTCCGCGTGGCCGGCGAACTCGTCGACCTGCCGGGCCAGGTCATCACCACCGCCGAAGACAACGGCCTGGCCTTGGCCGACAGGTTCGCCGCCCTGCTGTGCGGGCTCCGCGACGGTCAGTTCGTCACCCGCGCCTCGTTCTTCCAGATGATCGAAGCCCGCCGCCTCCGCGAACACGGCATCCCCGCCATGGCCACTGCCCACGAAGACCTGCTGGTGTTCAAGGCCCGACCCCGGACGGCGACTTCTCCGAACGAGGTAGCCGGGCTTGATCTTCACGGTGAAGGTGTGCCGTCGTATCCGAATCGGCCGACCGCCGACCCTGCCGTCACCGTCACCCGGTGGCGAAGGCGCCGGTGAGCGGTCCGGGCAAGCGCACCCGAGAAGCGGGTGAGGCGCCCGAGTTGGTCTGGCGGATGGTCAATGCTTCTCCGTCGGTTCAGGAGCAACTCACTCGGGCGCAGGCGCTGGCGATCAAGGAGGTACTGCAATGGTGGACCAGGCACGCAGCCCAATCCCGCTCGACGTCTTCACCCGAGGAACCCACAGCAGCCGATCCGCAGGGCTGACCGGACCCGGCGGAGGGTTTCGGCTGGACGGTCCGCTCAAGGTGGCGTTCGCGGGCCGGACCTCAACCGAGGACAAGCAGGATCCGACGCTGTCGCTTCCGCGTCAGCTCGCCAACAGCCAGAACGCCCTGCACACAGCACTTCCGGGGCGTGCGGTGATCGTCGCGCACTTCTACGACATCGAGTCCGGGCGCAAGGACCTCGCCGCTCGCGGGTTCGGGCGCGGGCACGAGCGGTTCAACATTCCGGTTCCGCGTGACGGCGGTATTCAGGACCTGCTGATGGAAGCGGCCCAGGTCGATCGGCGGTTCGATGCGGTGATCTGCGAGTCGGTCGACCGGATCGCGCGTCGGACCTACGTCGGCACCCAGATCGAGAACACTCTGGAGAAGCTCGGCATCCCGCTGTGGGCGTCCGATGAACCGATCGCCCTGAACGGGAAACGCTCTTCCCAGGTGCTCACGCGGCGGGTGAAGCAGGGCGTGGCCGAGTGGTACGTCCTGGAGATGCTGGAGAAAGCCTGGGGCGGGTTCGAAGTCCACACCGAACAAGGCTTCAACGTCGGACGCCCCCCGTACGGGTATCTGGCGGATAAGGTTCCTCACCCGGTCGCCGCTCGCCGCGAGCAGGGAGCCACCAAGCATGTCCTGGCTCCCGACTCGGTGCGTGGCCCGGTCGTGCAGACCATTTTCGAGATCCGTGCCAGTGAACGTCTCGGTTACCAGGCCATCGCTGACCGACTCAACTGCGATCTGGATCGGTACCCGCCGCCCGTCGCCACCGCGAAGCACCGCAGTGTGGGCAAGTGGACCTATTCCTCAGTCCGCGAGGTGCTGACCAACCCCAAGTACACCGGCTACATGGTGTGGAACCGCAAGGCCACCACCTCGGCCGGAGGCCGGAACAACCCTCCCGAAGCGTGGATCTGGTCCAGCGCACCCACTCACCCCGCTCTGGTGAGCATCGACACCTTCACCGACGCCCAGAAGGTCGCCCGTGACCGGGAGGGTTCCCGCAGCCATCCCGGGCCCAACACCGCGCACACCGACACTCGTCGCACCTACGCGCTCCGCTCGTACATGACCTGCGGACTGTGCGGGCGCCGGATGTTCGGCAAGGAAAGCCGGGGCCGGATCTACTACATCTGCCGTCCTGCTCGTGCCTACCGTCCCGAAGAGCACCCGGCGAGCATCTGGGTCCGTGAGGAACCCCTCATGGCGGGCCTGACCGAGTTCTTCAACCGTGAGATCTTCGGACTCCATCGCCGTGAACGCCTGAGTACCCTGCTCGCCCGGCTCGATGACAGCCATCTCCACGAACACCGGGAACGCCTGGTGGCGGTCGAGCGGCAGATCGCGGAGCTGAAGCGTCGCAAGGAACGCGTCCTCGACTCATTGGAGGCCGCCGACGACCCCACACCCGTCTTCGTCAACTCCATCAACGAACGCACCACACGCATCGGTGCGGACCTGGAGGCCAAGCAAACCGCACTACGCGAACTACGGGACGCGACTCCGGTAGCACCGTGCCCCGAACTGCTGGACCAATGCCCGACCGGGACAGTCGACTTCGACCTGCTACCTGAGCCGGTCCTGCGCCGCCTGCTGGACGCATTCGCCGTCCAGATGTGTCACGACAAGCAGAGCAATCAGGTCGACGTCCAGGTCACGATCACGCCGGAAACGGCGGACACCCAAATGCGGGCCGCGAACGTAGCGATCATGGGGGATGACGGCGCGGCTGATCTTGCAGCCATGCGCGTGGTACCCCCTACCGGATTCGAACCGGCGCTACCGCCTTGAAAGGGCGGCGTCCTAGGCCGCTAGACGAAGGGGGCCTGGTGGTGGACGAGTGGTCGCCACTCGACCTCGTCAGTGTAGAGGACGGGGCGGGGCGGCGTGCAAACGGTTAGCG
>NZ_SMKY01000399.1 GCF_004349235.1 Actinomadura darangshiensis
CCTATCATCGAGACATAGGATGATTGGCTGACTGGGGGGCTGGGGTGACGTTGCGGACGGCTCGGCGGTCGTCGTTGGTGGATCAGGTGATCGAGCAGCTCAGGAGCGAGATCACCGGGGGTGGGTGGCCCGTTGGCGCCAAGATTCCGCCGGAGCCGGTGTTGTCGGAGACGCTCGGGGTCGGGCGGAACACCGTCCGGGAGGCGGTTCGGGCGCTCACGCATGCGGGGCTGCTCGAGAGTCTGCAGGGCGACGGGACGTATGTGCGGGCGACGAGTGAGTTGTCCGGGGCCGTCCGGCGGCGGCTGGAGACGGCGGAGCTGGTCGAGATTCTTGAGGTCAGGCGCGGGCTGGAAGTGGAGGCGGCCAGGCTCGCCGCCACCCGCCGAACGGACGCCGACATTGCCGCCATCGCGGTCGCTCTCGCGCGCAGGGACGCGGCATGGGTGGCGGGCGAGCATTCGACTTTCGTCGAAGCGGACCTCGAGTTCCACACCGCCGTTGTCGACGCCACGCACAACCGCGTCCTGACGGATCTCTACCGCGACTTCAGCGCTGCGCTGCGGGCCAGTATCGGCGCCGCCGGCACGCTTTTGGAACACTCCGACGTCCCGCATGGGCCCATCGCCGCGGCTATCGAGGCGGGCGAGGCCGATGCCGCGTCCCAGGCCACCCATGCGTGCCTCGATCAGATCCTTGCGTCGACCGGTCAGGCGGCTCCGGAGGCAGGACGCCGTCCGGAGACCGCGTCTTGACGCGAATGGTCCGCTGGGGTTTCGGGCTTACATGCGGACTTGTGTAAATAACGTGCTGCACCAAATCGGCTGACGACGGCCCTGGTTTTTCCGCGTGGGGGGAGGCGGTCGCCTGGCCCGTCAGGGGACGGACCAGTGCCGTCGAAGAGGGCCTTCCAGGTTCGGCTGTCTTAGGGCGGCGATTTGGTGGGCGAGGTGGGCGTTCTCGTGTGGATGAAAGGTGACATGAAGAGTTCTCAGACGACCTCCGTTTCCCGGTCCGTGGCCGTTTGGTCGCTCGTCGGGCTGGTGCTGCTGACGATCAACCTGCGGGCCGCGATCACCGGGATCTCGCCGGTGCTCGGCGACCTGCGGGAGGCGTTCGGGCTGTCCGGTGCCGAGGTGGGGATGCTCACCACGCTGCCGGTGCTCTGCCTGGGCGTCTTCGCGGCGGTCGCGCCCGTCGTCGCGCGCCGGTTCGGGGCCGAGACCGCCATCGCCGGGTCGCTGGTCATGATCACGGCGGGGATCGTGCTGCGGGTGGTGCAGTCGCCGGTCTCACTGTTCTTTGGAACGGTCCTTGCGGGTGCCGGGATCGCGATGGGCAACGTCCTCATGCCGGCCGTCATCAAGCGCGCTTTCCCGACCCGCGTGGGCTCACTCACCGGGCTGGCGATGATGCTCATGGCGGGCAGCGGCGCGGTCGCCGCGGGGCTCGCGGTGCCGCTGGACGAGGCCGGCGGGTGGCGGCTCGCCCTCGCCGTGTGGGCCGTCCCGTCGCTGGTCGCGGCGCTGGTGTGGGGGCCGCTCGCCGTCCGGGGACGCCGCGCGCCGGCCGCTGCGGCCGTGGCCTCGCGCGCCGGCGGGTCGCTGCTGCGGTCGCCGGCGGCCTGGTTCGTCGCGGTCTTCATGGGGCTGGCGTCGCTGATGTTCTACGTGCTCATGTCGTGGCTGCCGGAGATCATGCGGGACGCCGGGTACACGCCCGCGGCCGCCGGGATGATGGTCTCGACGATGATGATCGTCGGTATTCCGCTGGGCTTCTTCGTCCCGGTGTTCGCGGCCCGGCTGCGTGACCAGCGTCCCTTCGTCGTCGCCGTCGCGGCCACCATGGTCGCCGGACTCGCCGGGCTGCTCCTCGTCCCGTCCGCCGGCTGGGTGTGGGTCGTGGTCCTCGGCACCGGGACGGGCAGTGCGTTCCCGCTGGCCTACACGCTGCTGAGCCTGCGGTCCCCGAGTCCGCCGGTGGCCGCGAGCCTGTCCGGAATGGCGCAGACGGGTGGGTATCTCCTGGCCGCGGCGGGACCGTTCGCGGTCGGCTTCCTGCACGGCGTCACGGGCGGTTGGGACGTTCCGGTCGTCCTGCTGCTCGCCCTGGTGGTGCCGGAACTGGTCTTCGGGCTGCTGGCGGCGCGTCCCGGGTTCGTCCGTCCGGCCGGTTCGCGGACGCCGCTGGTGGAGCCGAAGGGGCTCGCCGCGGAGCCGGTCCGAGTCCGCTGATCAGGTCAGGTCGACGGCGTCCAGGTCCAGGACGCGGGCGTGCAGGACGAGCCGCTGGTGCAGCGCCGCCCGGAGCGCACGGTGCAGGCCGTCCTCAAGGTAGAGCTCGCCCTGCCACTGGACCACGTGCGGGAACAGGTCGCCGTAGAACGTGGAGTCCTTTGACAGGAGGGACTGCAGGTCCATCTCACGCTTGGTGCTGACGAGCTGGTCGAGGCGGACCTGGCGAGGCGGGATCTTTGCCCAGTCCCGCGACGAGAAGCCGTGCTCCGGATAGGGCCTTCCCTCACCTACCGCCTTGAAGATCACCCTCCGAGTCTACGGCGTCGTCCTCCGGCCGGAACAGGCAACGCAACAACACGAGTCACTCGTCTTGGCACATCTGGTAAACCAGTTACGACTTGATTGATCACCACCGTCATTTAGTGCCGCTGGCACCGCTGGGCTGTTAGGGCCGCCGCACTCTGGGGACGCCGGTCACCGACGTCACCGCGGAGTACAGACCGGTGGTCGCGGTGATGAACAGGCGGTTGTTCTTGGGGCCGCCGAAGGTGATGTTGGAGACGGGCTCGGGGACGCGGATCCGGCCGATGAGGGTGGCGTCGGGGTCGTAGCAGTGGACGCCGTCCTCCAAAGCGGCGGCCCAGAGGCGCCCGTCCTGGTCGAAGCGGATGTTGTCGAAGCGGACGCCGTCGCGGCCCTCCGCGAAGACCTCGCCGTCCGAGAGCGTGCCGTCGTCGTGGACGTCGAAGACCCGGATGTGGGCGGCGCGGGTGTCGGCGACGTACAGGCGGCGCTCGTCCAGGGAGAAGACGAGGCCGTTCGGGCCCTCGAAGCCGTCCGCGGCGAGGCGGACCTCGCCGGTCGCCGGGTCGGCCCGGTAGACGTTGCAGGCGCCGATCTCGCTCTTCGCGCGGTGGCCTTCGTAGTCGCTGGTGATGCCGAAGTCGGGGTCGGAGAACCAGATCGATCCGTCGGAGCGGACGACCGCGTCGTTGGGGCTGTTCAAGCGCCGGCCCTCGAAGCGGTCGGCGATGACGGTGATCGAGCCGTCCGGTTCGGTCCTGGTCACCCGGCGGCCGCCCTGCTCGCAGGTGATCAGCCGGCCCTGCCCGTCGAGGGTGTTGCCGTTGCTGTGGCCTGCCGGTGCGCGAAAGAGCGACACGGCGCCGGTCGTCTCGTCCCAGCGCAGCATGCGGTCGTTGGGGATGTCGCTCCAGACCAGCTGCCGCCAGGCGGGGAGGTAGAGGGGGCCTTCGGCCCAGCGGCAGTCGCCGTGGAGGCGTTCGAGGTGCTGGTCGCCGTGGCAGCAGCGTCCGGTGCGGAACCGGTCGTCCAGAACCTCGTACACCCCGTCTGCTGCTTCCTTGGGCATTGTTCTCCTATGGGGGAGTAGTGCTGAATAATGTTCAACGTAACACGGTGATGGTCGCACACGATATGGTTTCTTTGTGAAGAACGTGGACGACATCGACCGCCGGCTGCTGGAACTCCTTCAGCAGGACGCCACCCGGTCCTACGCGGCCCTCGGCACGGCGGTCGGCCTCTCGGCGGGGGCCGTCCACGAACGGGTCCGCAAGATGCGCGAGGCCGGTGTCATCCGCCGGACGAGCGTGGACGTGGAGCCGGCGGCGCTGGGCCAGGGCGTGCTGGCCTTCGTCATGATCGACTCGTCGGTCTGGATGGGCGACCGCGCGGCCGACTTCGCCGCCATCCCGGAGGTGCAGGAGGCCCACGTCGTCGCGGGCAACGCGTCCGTGCTGGTCAAGGTGCGGACGTCCACGACCGGGCGGCTCCAGGACGTCCTGCGCCGCCTCTACGACATCCAGGGCATCAGCGGAACGCACGCGACGGTCGTCCTGGAGACCTTCTTCGAGCGCCCGGTCTCACCCACAAGCCAGTGACCGCACGCGAAAGGCCGGTGCCCGCGTCGGGCACCGGCCTCGGTGTGGCGGAGGATGCGAGATTCGAACTCGCGAGCGCTTGCACGCAACACGCTTTCCAAGCGTGCGCCCTAGGCCACTAGGCGAATCCTCCACGCAAGAGCCTACCGGTTCTCAGGCAGTGCCCTGACATCAATTACGGCGGAGATCGGGATCGGTCCGTAGACGTGGGGGAAGAGTTCGTCCCCGGCGGGCTCGTACCGGACGGGGGCGTCCAGGCGGGACACGTCTACGACGAGGAGCGCCAGGTCATCCCGGTGGACGTCGCCGTAGAAGCGGCCTAGGACGCCGTCCACCTGGTCCAGGTCGGACGAGCAGTGGATGAAGCCCTCGTCGTCCAACGTCCGGCCCAGCGTGGACATGGTGTACGACACACCCGAGGCACGGGCGGATTCCCAGTGGGTTCGTTCTGCGATGTGCAGGAGTGTGTCCTGCTTTGGGACGGACATGAGGCGGAGACTACGCGGGAAGCATGGCGATCCAGGGTGGGGGATGCCATAGACTCTGTGCAGACCCCTCGCACGGCGTCACCCTGTGAACCTCCCCAGGGCCGGAAGGCAGCAAGGATAAGCAGGCTCTGGCGGGTGTGCGGGGGGTCCCTTTGCTTTGACGGCGACGACAGTGTGCTTCCGACGCTCTGCTTCTTGAGAGAGGGCGGGCCCCCGATGAGTCTGGCTCTGTACCGCAAGTACCGGCCAGCGACGTTCGCCGAGCTGAAGGGGCAGGAGCACGTCGCCGAGCCCCTGCAGCAGGCGCTGCGCAACGGCCGGATCAACCACGCGTACCTGTTCAGCGGTCCGCGCGGGTGCGGCAAGACGTCCAGCGCCCGGATCCTCGCCCGCTCGCTGAACTGCGAGCAGGGCCCCACCCCGGACCCGTGCGGCAAGTGCGACTCGTGCGTCGCGCTCGGGCCGTCCGGGACGGGGCACATCGACGTGATCGAGATCGACGCCGCGTCCCACGGCGGTGTCGACGATGCCCGCGACCTGCGGGAACGCGCCTTCTTCGCCCCGGTGTCGGCGCGCTTCAAGGTGTACATCATCGACGAGGCGCACATGGTCACCCGGGAGGGCTTCAACGCGCTCCTGAAGCTCGTCGAGGAGCCTCCGCCGCACCTGAAGTTCGTGTTCGCGACGACGGAGCCGGAGAAGGTCATCGGGACGATCCGGTCCCGGACGCACCACTACCCGTTCCGGCTGATCCCGCCCGGCGTGCTGCAGGAACTCGTCGAGGAGATCCTGCGGAGCGAGGACGTCCCGTACGAGGCGTCGGCGCTGCCGCTGGCGGTGCGGGCGGGCGCCGGGTCCGCCCGCGACACGCTGTCGATCCTGGACCAGCTCCTCGCCGGATCGGACGAGAACGGCATCACGTACACGCGGGCCGTCTCGCTGCTCGGCTACACCGACTCGGCGCTGCTGGACGAGGTCATCGCGGCCTTCGCCGCCCGCGCCGGCGCCGCCGTGTTCGCCGCGATCGACCGGGTGATCGAAAGCGGCCAGGACCCGCGCCGGTTCGCCGCCGACCTGCTGGAACGCGTCCGCGACCTGGTGATCCTGTCGAACGTCCCGGAGGCCGGGGGATCGGGGCTCCTGAACGTCCCGCCGGACGAACTGGAGCAGATGCGGCGCCAGGCGTCCTCGATGGGCCCCGCGGAACTGACCCGCGCCGCCGACCTGCTGCACACCGGCCTCACCGAGATGCGCGGCGCCACGGCCCCGCGGCTGCTGCTCGAACTGATCTGCGCCCGGATCCTCCTGCCCGCGGCCTACGAGGACGAGTCCTCCCTCTTCGCCCGCCTGGACCGCCTGGAACGCCAGGCCTCCCAAGGCGGCCTCACTGCGCCGGGCGGCGCTCCCGCCCCGGCGTTCAGCGCCCCGGCGCCGGCCGAGCCGCCTACCCGCGCGGCTGAACAGGCTCCCCCGCCGCCGCCGGAACGCCCGGCCGCGCCGGAACGTCAAGCGGCTCCGGAACGCCCGGCGGCCCCAGAGCGTCAAGCGCCGCCGGAGCGCCCGGCGGCTCCAGAGCGTCAGGTCGCGCCTACCGCCGAGGTGCCGCGGAGTTCTCCGAGCCCGGCGCCGGGTCCCGCTTCCGCCTCGGGTGGAGGGGCGGACTTCGGCACCGTTCAGCGGCTCTGGCCGGACGTCGTCGAAGCCGTGAAGCAGAAGAGCCGCGCCACCTGGATGGTCATCATGTCCGGGGTGCAGCCGGTGTCGCTGGACGGCAAGGTCCTGACCCTGGGCTTCGACGCGGAGGGGCGCCGTCTCGGCTTCGTCAACGGCGGCCGCGACACCGTCCTGCGCGAGGTGTTCAAGGAGCGGATGGGCGTCGACTGGCGGATCGAGACCGTCGTCGGCGGCGCGGCGGCCGGCCCCCCACCGGGGCGGCCGGGCCCTAGCGGTGGGTTCGGTGGAGCGGCGACACCGAACCCGGCACCGCAGCCGCGGCAGCCCGTCCAGTCCGCCGCGCAGGCTCCCAGGCCCGAGCGGGCACCGGAACCGCCGCCCCCGCCGCCGGACGAGCCGCCGCCC
>NZ_SMKY01000039.1 GCF_004349235.1 Actinomadura darangshiensis
GGGGAGGACCCTCCGGGTGCGGAAGGTCGGCGCGCTTGCCGGGAAGGGCGAGCAGGCGTTTCGGCTGCGGAAAAGGGGCGATGGGCTGCTGCTTGAGGCGGCCACGTCTGGGGGTGCGGCCAACGGGCTCTATGCGGTTGCTGATCGGATTCGGTCGGGGGCTGAGGTGCTGCCGGACGGCCAGGATGGGCGGGTTGTCGCGCCGGCCCTGCCGTTGCGGTTGACCGATCACGGGTCGGTGGGGTTGACGGCTGATAAGGCGGCGTTCGCGGCGGGGGACGATTACGGGCTCAACACTGATGTTGTCGGGCCTGCGTTGGTGCCACGTGCGCCGTGGGTTGATGCGGCGAAGGCCAAGGCCATTGGGGAGCAGCTCCGGCAGTTTGTCGATCGTGCCTTGGCGGACGGGTACAACGGTGTCGTTCTGCCTGGGTTTCTTGAGTACGTCACGTTCAGTGGGGTCGGGGACGGACATGCTGTTTATCGCGAAGGCGATCCGCATGTGGCGCGTGCTCTTGCTATGCGTCGAGCGTTCGGGCCCAGTTGGAAGTACGCCCACGAGATGGGGATGAAGGTCTACTTTCAGACCGACATGCTGGCGCTCTCGCCACCGCTGAAGAAGTATCTCGGCGATCTCGATACTTCTAGCTCCCGGCTCTGGTCGGTCTACCGGGCCGGTCTGCATGAGCTGTTCATGACGATGCCGTATGTGGACGGCCTGGTGGTGCGCATCGGGGAGGGCGGTGAGGACTACAAGCTCGCCGGGTGGGACTACCACTCCGAGATCAAGGTCACGACGGTTGAGCAGGTGCGGGCCATGCTCACCGCGTTCCTGCGGCAGGCCGATGCCGATGACCGGGACATCGTCTTCCGCACCTGGAGCGTCGGGGTCGGGGCGGTCGGCGACATGCACACGAATCCCGCGTCCTATCACAAGGTCCTGGACGGCATCGACAGCGAGCATCTGATCGTGTCGACCAAGTACACGCTCGGTGACTTCTACAGCCATTTGCCGCTCAACACGACGCTGCTGACCGGGCGGCAGAAACGCATTGTCGAGTTCCAGTCGCGAAGGGAATTCGAGGGGTTCGGGGCGCTGCCCAACGATCTCGGTGTGTTGCATCAGCAGGCGCTGCAAACATTCCTCGCCAAGAACCCGAACATCGTCGGCCTCTGGAACTGGACCCAGGACGGCGGGCCGCTGCGGGCCGGGCCGATGACCCTGTATCTGCGCACCGGCTTCTGGCAGATGTGGGACGTCAACGTCTACCTGACCGCGCGATTGGCCTGGGATCCGAGCCTGGACGTCGCCGCCGCCACCAACGACTGGATCCGGCAGGCGTTCTCCGACGACCCCGCGACCGTCTCCGCGATCGCGCAGGTCATGGCCTTGTCCCGGAGCGCTGTCGGTAAGGGGCTCTACATCGGCCCCTACGCAGACACCAGGGTGAAGGCGCTCGGGCTGGAACCGCCGCCGATGATGTGGATCTTCGAGTGGGACATCGTCACGGGCGACAGCGCCGCGCTGGACACCATCTACCGGGTGGCCAGGCCCAGACTCGACGAGGCGATCGCCGAGGGCGAGGACGCGGTGATGCTGGCTCGCAGGATGCAGACGCTCGTCAACGGCACGTCGCCCTCGTCCTGGCGCGACCCGGCGCTGCGGCAGCGGTTCGCGGACACGTTGGCCTACCAGGTCGACCTGTTCAGCACGCTCGCCGCCTACCGGACGATGGTCCTGCGGCACGCGCAGTGGCTCGACACCGGTTCGAGCACCGCCAGGGCGTCCTGGCGGGCGGCCGAAAAGCGCTTCCGGGCGGCCGCCGCCGCGCATGAGGCGAAGTACGGAAACAACACCGCCCTTCCGGCCTACAACTTCACCGCCGCCGAGATCGGCATGCAGCGCGCCGACCGGGACGAGGCGATGGCCTGGCTCGCGCGTGTCCTGCTCGCACTCCTCTTG
Source organism: Actinomadura darangshiensis (assembly GCF_004349235.1). Classification (GTDB taxonomy): domain Bacteria; phylum Actinomycetota; class Actinomycetes; order Streptosporangiales; family Streptosporangiaceae; genus Spirillospora; species Spirillospora darangshiensis. Next base: position 1,964 of record NZ_SMKY01000039.1, read on the forward strand.
ATCGGCTTCGCGCTGGGCGGTTCGTTCGGGCAGCGGCTGCTGCGGGGCGCTCCCGGTTCGGCCGCGCTGCGAGGGCTCTGGCTCGGCATGACACGACCGTGGCGCGTCACAGCGGTCGAGCCGAACGGGCGCACGGACAGAATGCTCGTGTGGTTCCTGCCTGGGGCGATGCTCGTGGCCAGCCGGGCCGTCTTCACATGGTTCGCGGCGCCGGCGCATCTCGTGGTGGTGCTCGGTGCGTGGCTGATCTTCGCCGTCACCCTCCGGTGGCTCACGCGGGGACGCGACCGGTTCGCGCTGAGCGCGGCGATCGGCGGGGTCGCGCTGATGCGCACCGTGATCCTTCTCGTCGCGCTGGCGGGACGCGGTCCGGGCCGGTACTGGTACGACTTCTGGACGGAGCCCGGCCTCCGTTCCTTCTACATCACGGTCGCGTTCGCCGCCTTCTGCTGGACGTTCGTCGTCGCCGGCTTCGTCCTCCGAAACAGCTACGGGCTGACCCGGCGGGCGGCATCGGGCTCGACGCTGATCGGGGCGGGCGTCCCGCCGGCGATGATCGGCGGGCTGATCGCCGCCATCGGCCTGGAACGTGCCCTCACGGTCTGGAACGACCAGATGGCTCTGCTGCCCTGGGGGCTGTCCCGCATCCTGGGCATCACGACCTACCTCGGCATCCCGTCCGCCATCCCGGTGATCGCCGCCGGGACCGGGCTGGCCCTCGCGGTGGCCGGAGCACTCCTGGCCGGCCGGCCCGGCAAACGGGCGCTGTCTCCACATAGGGCGGCGTTCTCCGGGGAGGAGTAGCCGTGTGACATCCGTTAAGGGCGGATCCCGTGGTCGCGTAGCGGGCCCACGGCGAGGCCGGTGGCGCGACAGGTCTCCACCACGTCCGGGAGGGCGGCCAGCGACGATCTCCAGGCACCGGGTGCCGAGGTGACGTCGCTGTCGTGCAGGAGGACCGTCGCGCCGCCGTCAAGGTCGGGCATGAGGGTCGCCAGCACGGACGCGGGGGTGGCGGACGCCGTCCAATCCCTGCCCCACGCCGTCCACAGGACGGGGTGAAGGCCGCTCGACCGGGCCGCCAGCAGCCCCTCGGCGCTGAGGGCGCCGTAGGGAGGCCGGTACCAGGCGGGGGTCACACCGCAGACGTCCTCGATGAGGCGGACGGTACGCCGCATTTCAGCCATAACCCGTCCCGGACGTGTGGTCAGCGCGTTGTCGTGAGTCCAGCCGTGGACGGCGATCTCGTGGCCCTCGGCAGCGATCCGCCGCCCCACCGACGGATGGCGCCCAAGCATCGAGCCGAGCACGAAGAACGTCGCGTGGCAGCCGGCCCGGGCCAAGGCGTCCAGGAAAAGGGGCGTGGACGAGCCGTCCGGCCCGTCGTCCAGGGTGAGCGCGACATGCCCCGGCGAGCCTTTACCGGCGAGGCGGGGTGTCAGGCGGCGGACGGGGGACAGCCAGGTCGCGGCCGGCAGGGCATGCGCCAGGAGGGCGGCGGCGAGGCCCGTGGCTAGGCGCGGCATGGAACCAGTTTCACAGGGGGAACTCATCGCATGGGCAAACGACTCTTAATTCTCACAGCGGGCATGGGCGCCGGGCATGACGCGGTCGCGGGGGAGCTGGCCCGCCGCCTGACGCCGCGGGACGTCGAGGTGTCGGTCCTGGACGTCCTCGACCTCGTCCCGCTGCGGCTCGGCCACGGGCTCCGGCACACCTACGAACTCTCGATCCGGACGGCGCCCTGGCTGTACGAGGCGACCTACCGGGCGTTCTTCGTGTCGCCCCGCCCGCCGCCCGCGTCGCCGCTGACGGCGCTGATCGCCGACCGGCTGGAGAGGCGCGTCAGGGAGCTGCCTCCGGACGCCGTCGTGTCCACGTTCCACCTCGCCGCCCAGGCGGCCGGGCGGCTGCGGCAGCAGCACCGATTGGACGCGCCCTCGATCGTGCTCGTCACCGACTTCGCCGTCCACCGCATGTGGCTCCACCCGGGCAACGACCGCTACCTGTGCCCGGACGAGCGCGTCGCCCGCGCCGTGGCCGAGCGCATGGGGCGTCCGGCGACGGGCCACGCGCCCGTCGTCCGGCCCGAGTTCCTGAGGACGGACGACGGCGGACGGCTCCGGGCCGCGATCGGCGCGAGACCCGGCGAGCGGGTCGTGCTGATCTCGGCGGGCGCGTGGGGCGTCGGCCGGGTGATCGAGACGGCCGAGGGGCTCGCGGCGTCCGGCCGGTACCTGCCCGTCGTGATGTGCGGGCGGAACCAGCGGCTGCGCGCCCGCGTCCTGCGGGAGGGGATCGGGCACGCGCTCGGCTGGCGCGACGACATGGCCGACCTGATGGCGGGCGCCTACGCGCTGATCGACAACGCGGCCGGGATGACCTGCCGGGAGGCGTTCGCGTGCGGCCTCCCGGTGGTCTCCTACCGGCCGATCCCCGGGCACGGGCGCGACGGGGCGCAGGCCATGGCGCGGGACGGCCTGAGCTCTTTCGCCGGGTCGCCCGCCGAGCTGGTCGAGGCCCTTGACCGGCTGCAGGACGAGACGACGCGGCGGGCCCGGAAGATCCGGCGGCTGTTCGACGCCGTCCCCGCCGAGAAGGTCATCGGCGCGGCGCTGGGGTGACGGCGTGCTCCCCGTGCAGCAGCGGGGACCGGGCGATCCCGATGCTGCCGAGCAGGATCAGCGCGACGCCGGCGGCCTCGGCGGCCAGCCACGGGCCGGTCCGGACGTGCTCCCCGAACAGGCCGACGCCGAGGGCGATGCTGGCGACCGGATCGGCGACGGTCAGCGCGGGCTGGACGGCGACCAGGCTGCCGCTGTGCAGCGCGTTCTGCAGCAGGAAGAGGCTGGCCAGCCCCGCGAGCGCCATCGCGTAGAGCTGCCAGGACGCCAGGACGGCGGCGAACCCGCCGGAGAATCTCCGCGTGACCGCGTTCATGAACGCGGCGGTCAGCGCGAACCCGAGGGACGTCGTCACGCCGAGCAGCACGGCCCGCGCCGGGCCGCGCACGAACCACGCCGCCGCCACCAGCCCGCCGGCGCAGCCGGCCGTGGCGGCCGTCGCGACGATCCACGCGACCGGGCCCGGCGTGCGGTGGCCCTCGCCCGGTGACGCGGCGACGAGCAACCCCGCCAGCCCGGCGGTGAGCAGGACGACGCCGGTCCACGGCACCTGCCGCAGGCCGCGCGGCGGCAGCCAGGCGATGAGGATCATGGTGAACGGCAGCTCGGCGGCCAGCAGCGGCTGGACCAGCGACAGGCCCGCCAGCGACAGCGCCGCCGCCTGCAGCAGGAACGCGGCGATGAGCGCGCCGATGCCGCCGAGCCACATGGGGCTGCGCAGCACGTCCAGGATGAGGGACGGCTTGAACGCGTCCGCGTCCGGCGCCGTCTTGGCGACCCGCCGCTGCAGCACCGACGCGAGAGCGTTCGCGGCGGCGGCGAACAGGCCGAGGACGACGGCGATCACCGGGACTCCGCCCCGCCGGGCGCGGCGGCCCGCTCGCCCGGCTTGCCGAGGTAGGGCGACCGCCCGAGGACGACGATGCCGGAGACCATCGCCGCCAGGCCCAGCGACTCCAGGGCCAGGGCGCCGGCGGACAGCCGGACCCGCTCGCCGAAGATCACGATGCTGAGCGCGATCCCGGTGAGCGGCTCCGCCGCCGTGGTGGCGGGCAGCGAGATCCGCAGCGGCGCCGCGTCGAAGGCGCTCTGCGCGAACAGCAGCCCGAGCGCCCCGATGAACACCAGGCCGTAGGGCTGCCAGTGCAGCAGCGCCTGCGCGACCCCGTCGTCGAAGATCAGCAGGACGCCGCGGGTGAGGGTGTCCTGCAGCCCGTAGAGCAGGCCCGCGCCGGACGCCAGCAGCATCGCGCGGATCCGCAGGTCGCGGTGCAGGCTGCCCACCGCCAGCAGGACGGCGAGGCCGAGCACGACGGCGCCGCCCAGCCAGCGGGCCGACAGGGCGTCGGGCGGCTCGCCGCCGTGCGGCAGCCCGATGCCGAGGAACAGCGCGACGCCGCCGGTCAGCAGCAGCGACCCCCACCACTCGGTGGGCCCGAGCCGCTCCCGGTAGAGCACGTGCGCGGCGACCAGCGCGAAGATCAGATTGACGGTGAGCACCGGGGCGACCTGGGCGACGTCGGCGATGTTCAGCGCGAACGCGAAGATGAGCTGGCCGACGATCATCGAGCCGATGCCGGCCAGCCACAGCCGGCTGCGCAGCAGGTCCAGCAGCAGCCGCGGGTGCAGGATCTCCTCCAGCGGCTCGCGGAAGGCCGCGTGCTGCTGCGCCACGAAGCCGAGGCCGATGAGGCACGCCGCCGCCACGGCGACGGCCATGCCGAGAACGCTCATCCGAATCCCCGGTTCCCCCTGTGCCGGTTCCCCCTGTGCCGGTTCAGCCTGTGCCGGTTCAGCCCGTGCCCGCCCGTCCGGAGGCGCATCTACCCGGGGGTGCCGGGCCGAACCGGATGCCGTCCCCGGATGCGCGGCGCGCCCGACCACGGGTCCTCACCGCGGGCCTCACCACGGGCCCCGACCGCGAGGCCGGATCCGGTCTCGGCCATTCCACAAACCGACTGGCCGGTATGTAATGCGGAGGTCTGCCAGAGGAGCACCATGCGCATCCGAGCCCTCATCGCCCTCGCCGCCACCGTCCTCGCCTCCGTCCTCCCGATCGGGGCGGCCCAGGCCGACCGCGTCCCCGATGACCGGCCGCTCCCCGGATACACGATCGACAATCCGCCGCTCGCGCCCGTCCAGGTGCATGGGAAGCCGTCACGGGTGCTGCAAGGCGTCCACCATCACGCGGCCTACGACATCGAGGTGCCGCCGCATTGGAACGGCAAACTCGCGCTCTGGGCGCACGGATATGCGGGGCAGGGCTTCGTGCTGACGGTCGGGCCGCCGCCGTTCGGGCTGCGGCAACGGCTGCTCGACCAGGGATACGCGTGGGCGGCGTCGTCCTATTACGACAACGGCTATGACGTCCGGGCCGGGGTGCTGAGCACGCGCGACGTCTCCGAACTCTTCGCAGGCAAGGTGGGACGGCCCGAGCAGCGCATCATCGTCGGCGCGTCCATGGGCGGGCACATCATCGGACGCTCGCTCGAACAGTTCCCGCATTACTACGACGGCGCGCTGCCCATGTGCGGTGTCCTCGGCGACGACGAGCTGTTCGACTTCTTCCTCGACTACAACATCGTCGCGCAGGACCTTTCCGGCGTCCGCGAATACCCGGTCACGGACCAGTACGCGACGGTGACCGTCCCGAAGATCGAGGCAGGGCTCGGGCTGACCGAATTGCGGCCCGGCGGACCCGACACCACGAACGACCGCGGCAAGCAGTTCCGCTCGATCGTCCAGAACCGGACGGGCGGGACGCGTCCCGGCGGCGTCCAGTCGTTCGCGTATTGGAAGGACTTCCCGTTCACGCTGGCCACTCCGGAGCCCCCGAACGCGACCCTGGCCGAATATCCGGGACAGCTGGCGACCAACCTGTTCACCCGCTACGAGCCGAACAAGCCGGTCGACGTGAACAGGACGGTCCAGCGGGTTCCGGTCGCGAACCTTCGCGCGCGGCTGTCGAACCGGCTGTCGCAGGTGCCGCGCATCAACGGACGTCCGCAGGTCCCGGTGCTGAGCCTGCACGGGCTCGGCGACATGTTCGTCCCGTTCTCCATGGAGCAGATCTACGCGAAGGAGGTCGCGCGGCAGCACCGGTCGCGGCTGCTCGTCCAGCGCGCGATCCGCACGACGGAGCACTGCGAGTTCTCCGCCGTCGAGGCCGGGACGGCCTGGGACGACCTGGTCCGCTGGATCGACCACGGCAGGCGCCCCGCGGGTGATGTGACCACGAAGCCGTCGGTGGTGGCGCGTCCCGGCTACGGCTGCCGGTTCAGCGATCCCGCCGCCTACGCGGCCGGGACGGGCACGCGCCGGCTGTTCCCCGCCTGCCCCTGACGCCCGCCCGACGGGAGTGTCCGGCCACACGCGCCCGTGGCCGGATGCTCTCAGGGCGCCGTCACAGGTCGGTGGCGATGATCTTCTCGATGTTGCGTTCCGCGAGTGCGGTGATGGTGACGAACGGGTTCACGCTCGTGTTGCCCGGGATGAGCGAGCCGTCGATGGCGTAGAGGCCGGAGTAGCCGCGCAGCCGGCCGTAGTTGTCGGTGGCCTTGTTCAGGACGGCCCCGCCCAGCGGGTGGTAGGTGAGGTGGTCGCCCCAGATCTTGTAGGTGCCGAACAGGTCGGTCCGGTAGATCGTGCCCTCCTTCCGGTTGATCTTGTCGAAGATCGACTTGGCCATGTCGATGCTGGTCTGCTTCCAGGCGGTCTGCCAGTTCAGGTCGACCCGCCCGGCCGCCGCGTTCCAGGAGAACTGGGCGCGGTGCGGGGTGTTGGTGATCGACAGGTAGAACGACGCCCACGTCTCGATCCCGGTGGGTATCGGGGCGACCTCGGCGAACGCGCCGCCCGCTGCCCAGTTGTCGATGCCCGCCGTCGGGATGGACGACTGGAGGCTGCCGGTCGGGTCCCACAGGTGGTTGGCGCGTCCGCACATGACGTTGCCGTTGTCGCCCCAGCCCTTGCCGACCTCGCCGTTCAGGGCGGGCAGCGCGCCCGTCGACTTCAGCTTCACCAGCAGCTTGCTGGTGCCGACGCTGCCCGCCGCGAAGAACACGCGGGCGGCGGTCACCGTCTTCGTGGCCGTGACCGCCCCGGTCGTGTCGAGCTGCTCGATGACGACCGTGTACCCGCCGCCGGACGCGGGCGACACCGACGTCACCCGGTGCAGCGGTGAGATCGCGACCTTGCCCGTCGCCTTGGCCTGCGCCAGGTAGGTCTTCTGCAGCGACTTCTTGCCGTGGTTGTTGCCGTAGAGGATCTCCGCCGCCAGCGCCGACCGCGGCACCGTGCCCGCCGCCTCCTGCTCCATGTAGCCGAAGTCGTACACGTTCGGGACGTAGACGAACTCGAAGCCCGACCGCTCGGCGTGCTTACGTCCGACCCGCGCGTACTGGTAGCAGTCGGTCGAGTCGAACCAGGCCCGGTCGACCGCGTTGACGCCGAGCCCGGCGTTGGCGCGCGGATAGTAGACGCCGTACATCTCGTCGGCGTCCACCGTGGGGAGGACGCCGCCGAACCGCGACCGCTCCGGCGTGACCGCCATGCCGCCGTTGACGAGCGAGCCGCCGCCGACGCCGCGCCCCTGGTAGACGGTGATGCCCGCGAAGTCCTCGGCGTCGAGGATGCCGGTGTAGCGGGGGACGTCCTTGTCGAGGGGGAAGCCGAGGAAGTTGCTGATCGGCTGCTTGGTGCGGGTCCGCAGCCAGTAGGACCGGTAGTCGGGGGTGCGGGTGTTGGCGAAGATGTTGCCGTCCGAGCCGGGGGTGTCCCAGGCCTGGCCCATCTCGACCATGTGGACGTCGACGCCCGCCTGGGCGAGCCGCAGCGCCGCGACGGAGCCGCCGTAGCCGGTGCCGATGACCAGGGCGGGGACGCGGGCGCCGTTGCCGATCGGTCCCGGCGCCGGGGCGGCCGCCGCGCCGGTCCGGCCCAGCACCCCGAGCCCGAGGATAGAACCGGTTCCAACGAGGAACCCGCGTCTGGATACGCCATGAGGCGTGGTCGAGTCACTCATGTGACCTCCCTCACTATGAGACTGAAACGGGTTCTATATCGATTTGGGAGGCGCGTCACCGGGTTACTTTGAAGTAGGCCCTGGCCACAAGTGGCTACCAAGTGCTTGCTTGGCATCTGATAGCTTCCGGCGCATGATCTCCGCGATCGTCTGGGGCACCGGCAACGTGGGACGGCTGGCCCTGCGGGCCGTCGAGGCGGAGCCGTCGCTGCGGCTCACCGGCGTGATCGTCCACGATCCGGGCAAGGCCGGACGGGACGCGGGCGACCTCGCCGGCCTCGGCCGGGACCTCGGCGTCGCCGCGACCGCCGACATCGACGCCGTCCTCGCGACCCGCCCCGAGGCCGTCGTGTACGCGGCGTCGGGAGACATCCGGCCGGACGACGCGCTCGCCGACATCCTCAAGGCGGTCCGCGCCGGCGCCGTGGTCGTCACCCCGGCCCTGTACGCGCTCTACGACCAGCGCAACGCGCCGCCCGCGCTGCGGGACGAGGTGCTGGACGCGATCACCGAGGGCGGCGGGTCCCTGTTCGTCTCCGGGGTCGACCCCGGGTGGGGCAACGACGTCCTGCCGCTGCTGGTCAGCGGCCTCGGCGGCACCATCGACGTCGTCCGCTGCCAGGAGATCTTCGACTACTCCACCTACGACCAGCCGGACTCCGTCCGGTACCTCGTCGGGATGGGGCAGCCGATGGACTACGAGCCGCCGATGCTCGCCGCGACCGTCCCGACCATGGTGTGGGGCGGGCAGGTCAGGCTGATGGCCCGCGCCCTCGGCGTCGAGCTGGACGAGGTCCGCGAGACCCTCGACCGCCGCCCGCTCGACGCGACCGTGACGACCGCGTCCATGGGCGACTTCGAGAAGGGCACCCAGGGTGCGGTGCGGTTCGAGGTGCAGGGGATCGTCGGCGGCGAGCCGCGCATCGTCGTCGAGCACGTCACCCGCATCCACCCGTCCTGCGCGCCCGACTGGCCCGTGCCGCCGGACGGCGACGGCGCGCACCGCGTGGTCATCGAGGGGGACCCGCGCATCGAGGTCACGGTCGAGGCCACCGACGGGGCCGGGAACCGCGCCGCGGGCGGCAACGCGACCGCCGTCGGACGCCTGGTGAACGCGATCGGGTGGCTCGTGGACGCCGAACCCGGGCTCTACGATGCCCTTGACGTCCCGATACGTCCCGCCGTGGGCAAGCTCGGAAGGATCTCCCAGTGAACATCGACGTCCCCGACGGCAAGGACCCGATCCAGTACGTGTGGGGCGAGATGGTGCCCGGCATCGGCCCCGCCGCCTCGAAGATGTCCCTCGCCGTCTACGCGCACACCACCCTCGGGCTCCGCGAGTTCGAGGCCGCCCGGCTGCGCATCGCGCAGATCAACGGCTGCCTGTTCTGCCTCGACTGGCGGACCGACCGCGACGGCGAGAAGGTCGAGGACGGGTTCGCCGACGCGGTCGCCGGCTGGCGCACGACCGGCGCCTTCGACGACCGCACCCGACTGGCGGCCGAGTACGCCGAACGCTACGCACTCGACCACCACGGCCTCGACGAGGAGTTCTGGGAGCGGATGTCCGCGCACTACACCCAGGCCGAGGTCGTCGAGCTGAGCATGTGCATCGGCTCCTGGCTGGCCTTCGGCCGCCTCAACCACGTCCTCGGCCTCGACGCGATGTGCATGCTCCCCGAGAGGTAGGCGGGCCCGGCGCCACCCCGCACCGGGCCCGGGTCAGCGGGCGGGTCAGGCCGCTTCGGCGGCGGGGGTGTAGTGGGAGGCGTCGTCGCCCTCCACCCGGTAGCTGGCCTTGCCGTCCACACCGGCCGGGACGTCGCCGGCAACGGTGACGCGGTGCAGGAGGCGCGGGAGGTTGCCGTAGTCGTCCAGCGCGTAGTGCTGGGTGATCCGGTTGTCGAACACGACGAGGTCGCCCGGCTGCCACACCCAGCGCAGGATGTTCTCCGGCCGGGTGACGTAGGACTGGAGCAGGTCCAGGATCGTCCGTCCCTCGCGTCCGGGCAGCCCGACGATGCTCTGCGCGAACCCGCCGATGAACAGGTTGCGCTCGCCCGACTCCGGGTGCACCCGCACGACCGGGTGCGCGGTCTTCCACGTCTGGGAGACGAACGCCTTGCGGTGCTCGGCCGCCTTCTCGGGGTCGGAGCCGCTGCTCTCCGGCCGCACGTAGTCGTAGTCGTTGGTGTGGACGGCCCAGAGCCGGTCGGCGAACTCGCGCAGTTCGTCCGGCAGGTCCTGGTAGGCGGCGGCCGTGTGGGCGATCAGGGTGTTGCCGCCGTAGGGCGGGATGACGAGGCCGCGCAGCGTGCTGATCTTCGGCGGGGACTGGACGAAGGTGACGTCGGTGTGCCAGTGGTTGGCGCGCCCGGACTCGCTGTCCACCGGCAGGATCTCGCGCCGCCCCTCGACGGCGGGCACGGTCGGGTGCGCGCCGGTGAGCGCGCCGAACCGGGAGGCGAACGCGAGCTGGTCGTCGTCGGTCAGGTCCAGGCCCCGGAAGCCCAGGACCTTGTGCTCCAGCAGCGCGGCATGGATCTCGCCGAAGAGCTGGTCGGACAGGTCGCGGACGTCGGCGCCGACGACCTCGGCGCCGATGCGGCCGCCGATCTTGCGGATGTCGAACTCGGACATTGCCTACCTCTTCTCCGGGGACGTTCCCGTTGGACGGACGCGGGGGAGCTCCACAAGCCGTAGCGAATCACGGCCTGGCATCCTAGTCAACTATTCCGATTGACTTAGTAGGAAATAGGCGCGATAGTCGCGGCGTGGGCATCACGAGATCGACGACAAGACGACGGTTCCTCTCCACCCTCGCGGTGTCGGCGGCGGCGCTGCCGGCCGCGGCGTCCTGCGGCCGCGCGCTCGGCGGCGGCCCGAAACGCACCAGCACCCTGCGCTACCAGGGCTGGACGGGCCAGGTCCTGCTCCCCGAACTCGCCCAGGACCTCGGCTACCTCGGCGAGGTCGAGCTGAAATGGATCGGCAACACGATCAGCGGGCCGCAGGACGTCCAGACCACCGCCACCGGCCAGATCGAGTTCGGCGGCGCCTTCAACGGCGCGTCGGTCAAGCTGCAGGAGTCCGGCGCGCCGCTGACGTCCGTCATCGGCTACTACGGCACCGACCTCAAGAACTACAACGGCTTCTTCGTCCCGGCGGACAGCCCGATCAGGGGCCCCCGGGACCTCATCGGCAAGAAGATCGGGATGAACACGCTCGGCGGCCACGCCCAGGCCGTCCTCGACCTCTACCTGCGGCGCAACGGGCTGAGCCGGGACGACGTGCGCAAGGTCGAGGCGCTCGCGGTGCCGCCGGTCTCCCTGGAGCAGTCGCTGCGCCAGGGGCAGATCGACGTCGCCGCGCTCAGCGGGATCTTCCAGGACAAGGCGATCGCCGCGGGCGGGATCCGCCGGGTGTTCCGCGACTACGACTTCCTCGGCGCCTTCACAGCCGGCTCCTACGTCTTCCGCGACGACTTCATCGAGCGGAACCCGGGCACCGTTCGGGCCTTCACCGCCGGGGTCGCCAAAGCGATCGAGTGGTCGCGGGCAACGCCGCGCGAGGAGGTCATCGCCCGGCAGGCGAAGATCCTCACGGCGCGGGGCCGCAACGAGAACGCCGACGCGCTCCGGTACTGGAAGTCGTGGGGCGTCGCCGGCAAGGGCGGGCTGATGACCGACCGGGAGTTCACCACCTGGAGCCGCTGGCTGGAGGACGTCGGCCAGATCCACGAGGTCAAGGTCGAGCCCAAGGAGCTGTACAGCAACGAGTTCAACCCGTACGCGAACGGAGGGAGCCCGAGATGACCCCCAAGATCAGCCTCACCGGTGTCGGCAAGACCTTCCCGGTCCGGGGCGGCGGCGAGTTCACCGCGCTCAGCGGCATCGACCTGGACGTGGCCGAGGGCGAGTTTCTCGTCGTGGTCGGGCCGTCCGGCTGCGGCAAGTCCACCCTGCTCGACCTGATCGGCGGGCTGACCAGGCCCACCACCGGCCGCATCGCGATCGACGGCGCCGAGGTGACGGGCCCGGCCCTGGACCGGGCCGTCGTCTTCCAGCAGTACGCGCTGTTCCCGTGGCGGACGGCGCTGCGCAACGTCGAGTTCGGGCTGGAGGCCAAGGGGCTCCGGCGCCGCGAGCGCGCCGAGATCGCCCGCGACCACCTGGACCTCGTCGGCCTGTCCGGGTTCGAGGACCGCTACCCGCACGAGCTGTCAGGCGGCATGAAGCAGCGGGTCGCGATCGCCCGCAGCCTCGCCTACGACCCCGGCGTGCTGCTGATGGACGAGCCGTTCGCCGCGCTCGACGCCCAGACCCGCGACTCCCTCCAGGACGAGCTGCTCGGCATCTGGGCGAAGACCGGCAAGACCGTCGTGTTCATCACGCACGGCATCGACGAGGCCGTCTACCTGGGCGGACGCGTGGCCGTGCTGACCTCGCGGCCCGGCCGGGTGAAGGAGGTCGCCGACATCGACCTGGGCTCGCGCGACGCCCGCGAGGACGTCCGGTCGAGCCCGGAGTTCGCGGCGCACCGGCACCGGGTCTGGTCGCTGCTGAAGGACGAGGTACAGACGGCGCAGCGGCTGACCGTCCCCGCGCCGCGCAAGGAGGCGATCCACCTTGGCTAGCACCGTAGAGGCCCCCGCGCTGATCGAGCCCGAAGCCCCGGAGTCCCCGCCGCGCCGGGCGGGGCGCCGGGCCGCGGGCCTGGCGGCCGTCGCCTTCCGGCGGACGATCGCGGTCGTCGCGTTCCTCGCCGTCTGGGAACTGGCGCCCCGCGCGCAGCTCGTCGACCCGATCTTCCTGCCGCCGGTGTCGGAGGTCGTCCCGGCGCTGTGGGATCTGGCCAAGAGCGGCCAGCTCTGGTCCAACACCGAGGCCAGCCTGGTCCGGGCGCTGTCGGGCTTCGGGCTCTCGATCGTCCTGGCGGTGCCGCTGGGCCTGCTGATCGGCTGGTACCGGCCGGTCGCGGAGCTGCTCAACCCGCTGCTGGAGCTGTTCCGCAACACCGCCGCGATCGCGCTGCTGCCGGTCTTCATCCTGGTCCTCGGCATCGGCGAGACGTCCAAGATCGCGATCGTGCTGTACGCGTGCACGTGGCCGATCCTGCTCAACACGATCAGCGCGGTCCGCACCGTGGACGCCACGCTGGTCAAGTCGGCGCGCTCGCTCGGGCTGCCCGCCGTGCGCATCTTCCAGAAGGTGATCCTGCCCGCCGCGGTGCCGTCCATCTTCACCGGCATCCGGCTGGCCGGCGGGATCTCGGTGCTGGTGATGATCGTCGCGGAGATGGTCGGCGCCAAGGAGGGCCTCGGCTTCCTGATCGGCTCCGCCCAGCAGAACTTCGCGATCAAGGACATGTACGCGGGCATCCTGACGATCTCGGCGCTGGGCCTGGCGTTCAACCAGGTGCTGGTCCTGCTGGAACGCCGCTTCACCCGCTGGCGCACCGACCCCGGGCGCTGAGGGCGGTGTCACGTTCCGGACATGGCTTGACTAGTGCGCTGACCTGTAACATTCTAACTCGATCGAACATATAGGGAAAGTCTGGAGAGACGATGCGCGCACGTAGGACAGGGGTCGTGCTGGGGCTGGCCGCCGTCACCCTGGGGGCGGCCGCCTGCGGCTCGGGCGGCTCGGGCGGCAAGGTCCGGCTCTCGCTGGTCGCCTACTCCACGCCCCAGGCCGCCTACGAGGCGATCATCAAGGAGTACCAGAAGACGTCCGAGGGCAAGAAGGTCGTCTTCAGCAAGTCGTTCGGGGCGTCCGGCGAGCAGAGCCGAGCGGTGGCGTCCGGCAAGAAGGCCGACATCGTCGGGTTCTCCCTTGAGTCGGACATGACGCGGCTGGTGGACAAGGGCCTGGTCGACGCCAAGTGGAACTCCGGACCCCAGAAGGGGATGGTCACCGACTCGGTGGTCGTCCTGGCGACCCGCAAGGGCAACCCCAAGAACATCAAGACCTGGGACGACCTGACCAAGCCCGGCGTCCAGGTCATCACCCCGAACCCGTTCACCTCCGGCGGCGCGCAGTGGAACATCCTCGCCGGATACGGGGCCAAGGCGAACAAGGGCACCGACAAGGCGGCCGGGACCGCCTACCTGCACGCGCTGTTCAAGAACGTCCCCGTGCAGGACTCCAGCGCGCGCAAGTCGCTGCAGACCTTCGCGGGCGGGAAGGGCGACGTGATGCTCTCCTACGAGAACGAGGCCATCTTCGCCAAGCAGAACAACCAGCCGCTCGACTACACCGTGCCGGACTCCACCATCCTGATCGAGAACCCGGTCGCGGTGACCAAGAAGAGCGAGCACCCGGCGGAGGCCGAGGCGTTCCTGAAGTTCCTGCACGGCAAGAAGGCGCAGGAGGTCTTCGTCAAGAACGGGTACCGGCCCGTGGTGGACGGCGTCCCCGGCGCCGAGGACTTCCCGAAGCCGGCCGGGCTCTTCACGATCGCCGACCTCGGCGGCTGGCCGAAGGTGAAGAAGGAGTTCTTCGACCCGAAGGGCAGCGTCATGGCCGACGTCGAGAAGGGCATCGGCGTCTCGGTGGAGGGTTGAGTTCCTTGACGACGATCGAGAAACCGGCGGACGCGCCGGCCCTCGCGTCCGGCCGCCGTACCGGCCCGCCCGCGTGGGCCGGTACGGCGCTCGGGGTGGGCACGGCGACGATCTTCCTGAGCGCGGTGGTGCTGATCCCGCTCGGCGCGGTGCTGTGGAAGGGGACCGCGCAGGGCCCCGCCGCCTTCTGGGACGCGATCACCACCCCGGACGCGTGGGCCGCGCTGAAGCTGACGGTCATCGCCTCGCTGCTGGTGGCGCTGATCAACCTGGTCATGGGCACGCTGATCGCCTGGGTGCTCGTCCGCGACTCCTTCCCCGGTAAGGGCCTGATCGATCTGCTGATCGACCTGCCGTTCGCGCTGCCGACCATCGTGGCGGGCCTGGTCCTGCTGGCCCTGTACGGAGCCGACAGCCCGCTCGGCGTCTCGCTCGCCTACACCAGGGCCGGGGTCGTCGTGGCGCTGCTGTTCGTGACGCTGCCGTTCGTGGTCCGGACCGTCCAGCCGGTGCTGCTGGAGCTGGACCGGGAGATGGAGGCGGCCGCCGCCTCGCTCGGCGCCGGCCCCTGGACGATCTTCCGGCGGATCATCCTGCCGAACCTGGTCCCGGCGATGCTGGCCGGGACGGCGCTGGCCTTCACCCGCGCCATCGCCGAGTTCGGCTCGACCGTGCTGATCTCCGGGAACGTCCCGTTCAAGACGCAGGTCGCGGCCGTGCACATCTTCGGCCAGATCGAGAGCGACAACACCGAGGCCGCCGCGGCGACCTCGACCGCCCTGCTGGTGCTGTCGCTGGTGTTCCTGCTGGCGATCGACCTCGTCCGCCGCTGGGGGTCCCGCCATGGCTAAGTACGCGCTGCGCCTGATCGTGCTGGCCTATCTCGCGGTCCTGCTGATCGTGCCGGTCGGGCTGATCGGCTGGCGGACGTTCGAGGACGGCTTCGGCGCGTTCGCCGACGCGCTCACCACCCACTCGGCCCTGCACGCCTTCAAGGTCACCCTCATCGTCGCGGGCTGGGCGGTCGTCCTCAACACGCTGTTCGGCGTGCTTGCCGCGCTGCTGCTCGTCCGCCACCGGTTCCCGGGCAAGCGGCTGCTCAGCGCGCTGATCGACCTGCCGCTGGCGGTCTCCCCGGTCGTGGTCGGGCTCGCGCTGATCCTGGTGTACGGGACCTTCACCCCGGTGGGGGGCTGGCTGGAGGGCCGCGGCATCCAGATCATCTTCTCCACCCCGGGGATGGTCCTCGCCACGGTGTTCGTCTGCCTGCCGCTGGTGGTGCGGGCGATCGTCCCGGTCCTGGAGGAACTGGGGGACGAGCAGGAGCAGGCCGCGCGGACCCTCGGCGCGGGCGGCTGGCAGACGTTCCGGCGCATCACGCTGCCCGGCATCCGCGCCGCCCTCGGCTACGGCATCGTCCTCTCGCTGGCCCGCGCGCTGGGGGAGTACGGCGCGGTCGCCGTGGTCTCCGGCCGGACGGTCGACCAGACCCAGACCCTGACCCTCTTCGTCGAGGAGCGCTTCGAGAACTTCGACGTGCACGCCTCGTACGCCGCCGCGCTCGCGCTGGCGGCGATCGCGGTCGTCAGCCTGCTGGCGACCCGGCTCCTGCGACCCAAGGACGGCACCTGATGGCGATCGATATCCGCGGTGTGAACAAGTCGTTCGGCGAGGCGCCGGTGCTGCGCGACGTGTCGGTCGACATCGCGTCCGGTTCGCTGACGGCGCTGCTCGGGCCGAGCGGCGGCGGCAAGTCGACCCTGCTCCGGGTGATCGCGGGCCTGGAGCGGCCCGACTCGGGCCAGGTGCTGATCGCCGGCAAGGACGCGACGCTGACACCGCCGCAGCGCCGCGGCGTCGGGTTCGTCTTCCAGCACTACGCCGCGTTCAAGCACCTGACGGTCTTCGAGAACGTCGCCTTCGGCCTGAAGATCCGCAAACGGCCCAAGGAGGAGATCCGGCGGCGGGTCGCGGAACTGCTGGAACTCGTCCACCTCGACCAGTTCGCCAAGCGGTACCCGGCGCAGCTGTCGGGCGGGCAGCGCCAGCGGATGGCCCTGGCCAGGGCGCTCGCCGTCGACCCCGAGGTGCTGCTGCTGGACGAGCCGTTCGGCGCGCTCGACGCCCAGGTGCGCAAGGAGCTGCGGGCCTGGCTGCGCCGCCTGCACGACGAGGTGCACGTCACCACCGTCTTCGTCACCCACGACCAGGAGGAGGCGATCGAGGTCGCCGACTCGATCGTGGTGCTGGCCGACGGCGCCGTCCAGCAGGTCGGGGCGCCGGGCGACATCTACGACAACCCCGCGACCCCGTTCGTGATGCGCTTCCTCGGGCCGGTGACCGAGATCGGCGGGCGGCTGCTGCGGCCCCACGACGTGGAGGTGTCGGCCGAGTCCGGACCGGGGACGGCCCCTGCGGTGGTCACCCGCGTGGTGCGGCTGGGCTTCGAGGTGCGGGTCGAGTTCAGGGTGCGCGGGGACGAGGACGACGCCTGGGCGCAGCTGACCAGGGGAGCCGCCGAGCAGCTGGAGGTCGAGCCGGGCGCCGAGATCCACGTTCGGCCCGCCGTTCAGGCCGCCACGGTTCTCGCGACCTGAAGGCTCAGCCGTCCTCCTCGATGTGTGTGAGCTTGTCGGGGTTGGTGACGGCGTACACGCCGCGGACGCGGTCGCCGTCCGGGGCCAGGTCGAGGACCATGACGGCGAACGGGGCGTCCTCGTCGAACAGCACCGCGGACGGGTCGCCGTTGACCGTGCGGTAGCGGATGTCCAGCGCCTCCGGACGGTGGCGGGCGGTCGTGCCCGTGATGACGCGGGCCACCCTGTCCCGGCCGTGGATGGGGCGCAGGGCCGCCGTGCCCCGGGCCTTGCCGCCGCCGTCCGTCCACAGCGTCACGTCCGGCGCGAGGATGTCCAGCAGCGACTCCATGTCGCCGCCGAGGGCCGCCTGGAGGAAGCGTTCCGTCGCCTGCCGCTGCACCTTCGGGTCGGCCTGGTAGCGCGGGCGGCGGGCGTGCACGTGCTCGCGGGCGCGGTGCGCGAGCTGCCTGACCGCGGACGGGCTGCGGTCC
Organism: Actinomadura darangshiensis; assembly: GCF_004349235.1. Classification (GTDB taxonomy): domain Bacteria; phylum Actinomycetota; class Actinomycetes; order Streptosporangiales; family Streptosporangiaceae; genus Spirillospora; species Spirillospora darangshiensis. The sequence goes on from NZ_SMKY01000039.1 coordinate 19,246, forward strand.
AGGATCGGCGCGATCTCGGTGTGCGCGTAGCCGAACACCTCGTGCAGGACGAACACGGCCCGTTCCAGCGGCGTGAGCGTCTCCAGGACGACGAGGAGCGCCATCGACACGGCCTCCGTCCGCTCGGCGGCGTCGCCCGCGCCTTCCTCGGTCACCAACGGCTCGGGCAGCCACGGCCCCACGTACGTCTCGCGGCGGCGGCTGATCGCGGCCTGCCGTGACAGCGCCGTGTTGACGGCGATCCGGACGAGGTAGGCGCGCGGGTTCTCGATCCCGCCGGCGCCGCTGCGGGCCGCCCACGCGAGCCATGTGTCCTGGAGGACGTCCTCGGTGTCAGCGACGCTTCCCAGCATGTTGTAGACGACCGAGAACAGCAGTTCCCGGTGCCCGGCGAAAACCCGCGTCGCGGTGTCCTCGGTGGTGCCTTCGGACATGGCTCGACCCTCCTGTGCGCTCCCCTCTTCGAGTGCGTCCCGCCCCTCAAGTGTGACATCGGCGCGGCAAATGTGATGTGGGCCTCATCAGCGGCTCCGCACGTCACATTTCCGGCCCCCGATCCGCTCATTGGTCGCGGAAATGCTCCGGCAAGGGGGATGGAAATGAGTGACGGAAAGCCCGATCGCGTCGACGTGACGTTCATGTACGCCGTCCACGACGCGTTCCAGCGCGACCTCGACCGGCTCACCGCGATGGCGGCGGCCGGCGACGTGGCCGGCCCGGCCGTCCAGGCGGGCTGGGACCGGTTCAAGCGGTTCCTGCACATCCACCACACCGCCGAGGACACGCACCTGTGGCCCGTCCTGCGGGCCAAGGCCGCGGACCCGGCGGTCCTCGACCAGATGGAAGGCGAGCACGAGCGGCTGGACGGCCTGCTCGCCGCCGTCGACGCGGCCGTCCGGGCGGGCGAGGCCACCCGGCTCGCCGCCGGCGCGGGACGGCTCGCCGACGCGCTGACCGCGCACTGCGAGCACGAGGAGGAGCTGGCGCTGCCACTCGTCGGCGACCTGCTCACCCAGCAGGAATGGGACGCGTTCGGCAACGAGCAGCGCCGCAGGCTCGGCGTCAGCGGGGCCGCGTCGTTCTTCCCCTGGCTGCTGGACGGCGCCGGGGAGGACACCCGCCGCAAGGTCCTCGGCATCGTCCCGCCGCCCGTCCGGCTGCTCTACCGCGCGGTGTGGCGGCCCCGCTACCTGCGCGCACCCCGCTGGCAGTCGCCGGCGCGGGCCCACTGAACGGAGATCCGCCATGACGAAATCGTCCTTTCTCGGGACCGGGCGCGGCAAGGTCACCCTGACGCTGCTGTGCGCCATCGCGTTCCTGGACTTCATCGACGCGTCGATCGTCAACGTGGCGCTGCCCGCGATCCGCGCGGACCTGGACTTCTCCGTCCAGGACCTCACGTGGGTGCCGTCCGGCTACCTGCTCACCTACGGCGGGTTCATGCTGCTCGGCGGCCGGCTCGCCGACCTGCTCGGCCGCCGCCGCGTGGTGGTGGCCGGGACCGTCCTGTTCTCGCTGTCGTCGGTCGCGGGCGGGCTCGCCACCACGTCCGGGCTGCTCATCGGCGCGCGGCTCGCGCAGGGCGCGGGGGCCGCGCTGATGCTGCCCGGCACGCTGTCGATCCTGACGACGATGTTCAAGGAGGGCGGCGACCGGGGCAAGGCGCTCGGCGTGTGGGGCGGCGTCGCGGGCGGCGCGTCCGCGGCCGGGGTGCTGCTCGGCGGGCTGCTGACCGACGGGCCCGGCTGGCGCTGGGTGATGCTGGTGAACGTCCCGGTCTGCGTGCTGGTGATCGCCGGCCTGTTCCTGCTCGTCGAGGGCGACCGGCGCAGCGCCCGGCTCGCGAACTTCGACATCCTCGGCACCGTCCTAGTCACCGGCGGGATGATGCTCCTCGTGTTCACCCTGGTCAAGGCGCCGGAGGCCGGCTGGGACGCGGGACGGACGATCGGCGGCCTCGTCGGCTCGCTGGTCCTGCTGATCGCGTTCCTGGTCAACGAGCAGCGCGGCCGCAACCCGCTGCTGCCGCTGTCGATCTTCCGGATCCGGGGGCTGGCGGCGGCGGACGTCACCCAGCTCGTCGCCGTGGCGGGCATCGGCTCGATGTTCTTCTTCCTCAGCCTCTACATGGAGAACGTCCTGCACTACTCGCCGATGAAGACCGGCTCGGCCTACCTGCCGCTCTGCTTCGGCGTCGCCATCGCCGCCGGGGTCTCGTCCCAGCTGATCACCCGGGTCGGGACGCGCCCCGTCATGGTCGTGGGGCTGCTGATGTCGGGCGGCGGCGTGTACTGGCTGTCGCGCATCCCGGTGGACGGCTCGTACCTGACCGACCTGCTGCCCGGCCTGATGATCGCCTCGCTGGGGCTCGGGGCGGCCTTCGTGTCCGTCACCACCGCCGCCAACGCCAACGTCCCGCCGGAGCAGGCGGGCCTGGCCGCGGCGCTGCTCAACGCGTCGCAGCAGCTCGGCGGCGCGCTCGGGCTCGCGATCTTCTCCGCGGTCGCCACGTCCCGCACGAACCACCTGGTCACGGGCCGGACGCCGGTACCGGAGGCGCTCACCTCCGGCTTCTCCCGGGCGCTGCTGGCGTGCAGCATCTTCCTGGCCGGCGCCGCGGTCGTCGCCCTGCGGGCCGCCAACAGCCGCGGCGAGTCGGGCCCGGCCGAGATCGAGGAGAGGACCGAACCGGTGCCGGTCACGTAGGGGACATCTTCGCGGCGCCCGGGGCACGGATCAGGAACGTCCCCAGCAGGACGACCAGACCGGACGCCGCCAGCACGAACTGGCCCGGGGCCATGCCGAGCGGGGACGCGCCGGCCTCCTTCAGGAGGTCGGCCGCGCCGCCCGACAGCAGCGCCGCCAGCGCCAGCCCGAACCGCAGGACGGCGTGGAACGCGGTGAGCGCCAGGTTCCGCTCCACGCCGTTCAGCGCCTCCTGAAGGAAGGTGATCGCGCCCACCAGCGCACTGGTCGCGGACGCCCCGAACACCACCGCCCCGACGAACGACCACGTCGGCGAGCCCAGCCCGCCCATCAGGGCGATCACGATGCCCTGCGCGGCCGTCCCGACCCGGATCTGCGTCATCAGGCTCCCGGCCTTGCGGTGGATGAGCAGCAGGCCCGCGAGCGCGCCGACCCCGAACAGCACCACCAGCGCCCCGAACCCGACCGCGCCCGCGTCCAGGACGTTCTTCACGAACACCACGCCCAGCGAGAACAGCGCGCCCAGCCCCAGCGCCACCACCGCGACTCCCGGCAGCACGCCCCGCACCACCGGCAGCCGAAGCGCCGAGACGAACCCGCCCTGGTCCTCCTCCTCGGTGCGTTCCATCTCCCGTTTCTCGACGGGACCGGGACCGAGGTCGGGGATCGACCGGATGGCGAAGTAGGAGACGACATACGTCAGGGCGTTCAGCCAGAACACGACGACGTACCGCCAGTACCCCTCCCAGCCCGCCTGCTGCGACCCCCAGAGGATCAGCCCGAACGCCCCCGCGCCCACCGGGATCATCCCGTAGGACGTCGCCATGGTGATGCCGTTGGCGACCTCCAGCGTGCCGGTGTCGTGCTCGTTCTCGTCTTCCTCGATGAGGAAGGGAATGGCCGCGTCCCGCGCCGGCAGGAACATCAGCCCCACGACCTCGATCAGGAACGCCCAGAAGTACACCCACCACAGCCACGGCACGATCGGCAGCGCCAAGGCCATGCCCACCCGGATCATGTCGGACCACAGCATCACGCTGCGCCGCCGCCACCGCGTCACCACCCGCGCCGCGACCGGCGCACCCAGCGCGGACGGCAGCAGCCGCAGCACCAGCACCCCGCCGACCGCCGTCGTGGAGCCGCTCAGCTCCAGGACGAAGTACATCAGCGCCAGCGTGCCCATCCAGTCCCCGAACGAGGACACGGTCTGGCCGACGATGAGCCGCCGGAAGTCGGGCCGGCTCAGCTGCTCCTTGAGTCCCATGCGGGCTCCATCCCCGGGGAGTCGTGCTGCGGCGCGTCGAGGGCGGAGTCGTTCAGGAGAGCGGCGAGCCGGGCCGCGGCGGCGTCCCAGCTCCAGTGCGCGCAGGTCCAGCGCCGCCCGGCGGCGCCCAGCGCGGCGGCGCGGACGGGGGCGGCCAGCAGTCCGTGGAGGGTGAGCGCGAGTTCGTCCGGGCCGGTGGCGTCCACCAGGACGCCCGTCCGCCCGTCGAGGAGGGATGCGGGGCTGCCGCCGGACCGTCCCACCACCACTGGCAGCCCGGTCGCGGACGCCTCCAGCACGGACAGGCCCAGCCCCTCCGTCTGGAGCCCGTGCCGGTCGTCGCGGCACGGCAGCGCGAACACGGCGGCGGCGGCGTAGTAGCGCGGCAGGTCGGCGGCGGACACGTGCCCGGTCAGCGTCACCGTCCCGGGCGCGACCCGGTCCGCCAGCTCCGTCAGCCGGTGCCGCATCGGGCCGTCCCCGACGATGACCAGCCGGGCATCGGGCCGCCGCCGCACCACGTCCCCCCAAGCCCGGATCAGCATGTCGTGGCCCTTGCGCCGCACAAGCCGCGCGACGCTCAGCACCACCGGCCCTTCACCGAGCCCATGCCGCCGCCGCACCGCGTATCCGTCCAGACCGGGCCGGAACCGGACCGTGTCCACCGCCCCGGCCAGCCGGACCAGCCGCGTCCGGTCACCAACGGCATCCGCCAACTCCGGCCGCGTCGCCTCGCACAGGTGCGTGAGAACGTCCAGCGACCGGGCCGCCGCCCGCAGCGCGGCCCGCGTCGGCGGCGCCCGGAACCACCCAAGCTCCTGCCCGTGCGTCGACCCGACCAGCCGCCGCACCCCCGCGGCCCGCACCAGCGGCGCATACATCCCGAACGGCGCCACCGCCGTGATCCACCCCGCCTCCAGCCGATGCCGGACGACGAGCCGCCGCAACCCCCGGAACAGCAGATACCCGCGCCGCCGCACAACGGGGAACCCGACCCCCGCGTCGAACTCCGCGGCCCCGTCCCGCGCCGGCGCCACGACCACCACCCGCTCAGCGGGCAACCGCCGCACCAGCTCCCAAGTGAACGTCTGCACACCGCCGGGCTCAGGCGGGAAATGCCCCGTCATCACCAGAGTCCGCGGTATCTCCATGCGACCACGACTTCCCGCCCAGCCGCACACCAACCCTCCTCCAAGCCCCTCCAGGGTCCATGCGGCGGGAAGTGCCGGGTGGGAGCCAACGGCGAGCGAAACGAGAGTCAAGCGCCGACGCGACGCGGCACGGAGCGGACCTCGACGCAGCAGCGAAACGGGAGTTGCGGCTTGCTAGTCAACGAAACGTGCAGATCCCGAGCATTCCCGCTTTCATAGACGGGCGGTGGTCGGACGCCGGCCCGTGCGTCGCCGGGAACGCGGCCCGCGAGAACGGGAGAGGGGGAGGCATGGGCGTGGAGCGACCCACCAGGACCGACGCCAAGGTGGAGAACGCGGATCGGCGCAGCCCGTCTGACAAGCCGTCCTCGCCCCCGCCCGACAACCCCGGTGCTCCCGGGCAGCCGTCCCGAATAGAGAGCCGCGCGCGCTCCCGCGAACTCGCTCAGCAGGAAAAGCAGGTCGAGGCCAAGGACCCCGGCGCCCCACCGGCCGAAGACCGTGACCACGAGCCCGCCTCAACGGAGCCCAAGAGCGAAGGGCAGGACGCGGGCAAGTCCGAGACCGGCCAGGCGGCACCGCAAGACGAGCGTGAAGAGGAAGCGCCTACGGGAACGGACACCCCGGTCACTCCGGGCGAGGAGCCGGACCATCCACAGGCCGTCGAAACCCCGAACGACTTCGACAGGAGGATCCGGGGCGACGGACCGCCCGATGACGACGGGCGCATGGCCGAGGTCGACGAGGATGAACGCGAACGCGGCATCTCGGATCGGTTGAAGCAGATGGCCGCCAAGCTGGACTTCAGCGATAGACGCAAAGAGTTGGCAGGCGCGGTCGACCGCCCGGACTTTCAGGATCCCGAGGGGGACCCGTCTCTGGTTCCCGACCGCTACGGCACGCCGCTGGATCGTGCCGATGGTAGCCGTGTGCCACTCTTCAATGGAGAGCCCGCGCGTGAACAGACGCAGCAAGGGACACTCGGTGACTGTGGCGTCATGTCCACCTTGGGGGCCGTCGCCGGACACAACCCCCAAGCTATTCACGACTGCGTCCGAGAAACCGATGCCGGCAACTACGAGGTGCGCCTGCACGAGGCGAAGTACTCGCCTCCGAATCAGCGCTACGAGCCGACTGGACGCCCGATCGCGTTGACGGTCACCCCCGAACTCCCGATCAAAGATCAGAAGCCGGATTCGCCTGTATTCGCTGAGACGACTTCGGCGAACGTGGCTTGGTCGCCCGTGCTGGAGAAGGCGATCGCGGGGGTGGACCAGACCTGGAACGGTCGGCGCAGGGATAGGGCGACCGAACTCTGGAACCTCTGGGGAAAAGCTGGGGGCGCGCCGACCGGCTATGTGCGATTGAACCAGGGCACCAACCCTGGCGAGCGTGCCGAACTGCTAACGCAACTCACAGGACAACCTGCCAAGACGGTACAATTTCCGACCGGAAATGATAAGCAAGGCCGCAGTGCGGACCGCCAACTGAAGGAGGAGATCGCCGGACAACTCTCCCAGAGCAAGCCGATACTCGTCGGAACTAGAAAGCTGCTCGACGGTGAATCGGATCTGCCGAGGAATCTCGTCGCCAGTCATGCTTACGAGGTCACTAAGGTCGATGAGCAGGGAAAGTTCCATCTGCGTAATCCGTGGAATTATGAACATCCTGAACCGCTGACATTCCAAGAATTTAAAGCCCATATTCGACCTCGATATACTACCTTGGACTAACGATGGCAATCGAAGAAATCGGCCTCCAGCAGGGCACCCAGACCGGGGTCGGCGCAGATGCCAATATGGGGCTGGTCCGTGTCCGTGAGGGGCGGAACGGAAATCTGTCAGAAGTTGTCGTTGCCGTCCGGGACAGTGGAGCGGAGGGAAGATTCACTCTGCATCCCGGCGAAACGTTCCCGATCGGCGATCAGACTTGGCGATTCGACCGCGTTGTGGAGGCAGGGGCGGGCAGGCTGGGGGCCGTGTTCGCGCGAGTCGAGTAGGGAACCCCGTACCGAGCCTTCCGGCTACGGGCCAGCGGCTCGGTCACCTTGGTGGCGCGCGGGCCGTGGGCCCCGCAGACCTCGCAGGGGTGGCTACAGGACGCCTGGGGTTGAAGCCGGCGGTGAAGTTCTGCGCGTCGTCCCGCTCGTGGAGGGCGCCACCGACCGCAGTTTGATCCCGGTCCGGGACGTCCTAAGCGCGGTCCTCTCGGTCGGCGGAGCCGCGTTCGGCATCGAGCACAACCACCCCAGCGGACGCCTCGAGCCCAGCCCGGCCACGCGTGGCGTAATCGTGCGCCGACCTCACACGCGAGTTTGAACTGCGTTTCCAGTACGCAATCCGTGGGCTACGACCACCCGGACCCGATGGACGCGAAGACGAGCAGCTACGTCGATGATCAAGGGCGCTTGGCGGTCCGCCTTGCCATCAAGGACGGGTAAGCAGCGGTGCTATCGAGGCCGTCTTGTCCCGTGTGCCATGGCTGTCTCCGCGAACGGAGTGAGGTGCACGACAAGAAGCTCGGGGGAAGCGGCCTCGATCAGGCGGTCTGGACGGCCCGGCATGTAGGCCCACCAGGACTTGGTGTAGATGCCGTACCAGACCTGTAGGCCGGGGATCCACTGCTTCAGGCCGATGGGCGGAGTCACTGGCTCAACTGTCCGCTGCATGGCTGGGCGGCCAGGGCCGCGCGCAGATCGGCCTCGGAGTCGGCGATGACGGTCGGGGCGAGTTTCGACTTCGGGTCGCGGCGGACCGCGCCCCAGTAGGTGCCCTGGCCGGACATCCACACCATCCAGGCGGGGAAGTCTCGTTCGATCCCGGCCGTTCTCGCGTTCTTCATCGGTTGACCTGCCCCTTCGTCGTTGGTTCACGGGACAGACTGCTGTTATTTGATTACTGTCGGCTACGAAGCTGCCTTAACTGGACGTCCACCCCCTGACGCCCCCCGTCAACCGAGTGCCGGAGGCCCCCGCCATGGCCAGTGACCAGCACGACCCCGACGCCCTCCGCGTCCACTTCGGTGAAGAGCTGCGCCGGACGCGCATGCGGAAGAAGCTGTCCCAGAACCAGCTCGCGAGCGCCCTCGGCTGCACCCCGCAGTGGATCTGCCAGCTGGAGAAGGCGGACAAGACCGTCTCCGAGCAGACCGCCCTCGACCTGGACACCTACTTCAAGACGGATGGCTGGGACCAGGAGGACGGCCACTTCCACCGCATCTACACGACCATTCGGCGCGTCGGCCGCAGCCGTGTTCTGCGTCCGGGCTTCGACACCTACCGTTTGCAGGAGGCGCAGGCCATCGGTGTCCGAGCCGTCGCTGCTCAGCTAGTGCCTGGACTGCTGCAGACCGAGGGCTACGCACGCGGGATCATGGATCAGAGTGAGCCGGAGGCCACCCTCGATGCTCGGGTCGCCGTGCGGATGGAGCGGCAGGAGATCCTCGACCGTCCGAACCCGCCCGAAGCGATGTTCGTCTTGGACGAGTCCGCACTGCGCCGCCCGGTTGGTGGCTCCAAGACCATGGCCGATCAAATCGACCACCTCGTAGAGATGGCTCGCCGTCCCAACGTGCGAATACTCGTCATGCCCTTCGAGAGGGTCACGCCCCTCGCGCTGGGAGGCGGGTTCATCCTTCTCAGCTTCGCGCGAGAGCCGGACCTCATGTACGTCGAGACGGGGCATGTCAGCCAGCTCATCGAGAACAAGGACGTGCTCTTCAGGGCCGGGGTACATTTTACCCTGGTGATGGGTGAGGCTCTCGGTCAAGCGGAGTCCATCGCGTTCATGCTTCGAGCGCGTGAGGAGTATTTGTGACCCCCTTCCTCGTCTGGAGAAAGAGCAGCCACAGCGATGGCACGGGCGGTGAATGCGTTGAGATTGCCGCAGGTCCGGGGATGCTGCTGATCCGAGACTCCAAGGACCCGGATGGTCCTCGACTTGGGCTCACCGTGAATGCAATGCAGGACTTGATCAATCGGCTGCAAAAGGATTAGCGGACGATTATTGCGTCCTTGGGGGCGTCTTTGTCTTCGATCCAGCCGTCGTGGCCGGCTTCGGCGGTCCAGTGTTTGCCGGCGTAGCGGATTTCGGTTAGGCCGTAGGGCTGGGCGTGGGTCATGGCCCAGGTGGCGACGGCCCAGCCGGCGCGGGGGTTGGTGGCCTTCACCGCGTTCCAGGAGTCCGGGTCGGACGGCGAGCCCGCCTTGAGGGGGCCCGGGCCGCCGACCTTCAGGCGGCTGCCGAAGGCGCGGCGCATCTCGCGGAGCGCCTCCGGGCGGCGGGACGTGGTCTTCTCGTCCGGCGGGTACCAGCAGCGGGCCGTGGCCGGCTCGCGGCCCGTGAACGCCGTCGCGAGGAGCTTGCCGTCCGGCTCGTGCTGGGCGTAGGCGTCGCCGTCCGCGCTGCGCTGCACCTCCTGCGCCGCGTCGTGCAGGTCGCGGTCGACGTAGCCCTTCACGTGGACCAGGGCGTCGAAGAACTTGCTGGTGGCCTGGACGGGGTCGCGCAGCTTGTCGGGGGTGCCCCAGCCCTGCGACGGGCGCTGCTGGAACATGCCCACCGAGTCGCGGTCGCCGCCCGGCAGGTTGTGAATGTGTGACTCCTGCATGGCGGTCGCATAGGCGATAACAGCGGCGCGCTCGGGCAGCTTCTTGCGGAACGCGACCGCGGCGATGGTCGCGGCGTTCGCGCCCTGTTCCAGGTCGAGCGGCATCGTGCCCTGGGTCGTCCGGACCTCGCAGCCGGAGCCGTGCAGATACGGGCGGGCACGATCGTAGGCCACGTAGGCGCCGCCGCCCGCCAGGAGCGCGACGACGCAGACGCCGATCGCCCAGCGGCGGCCGCGACGACGCTTGCCGCCGCTGGTCCCCGCCTCGGGACGCGCCTTCAACCTCGACCAAACAGCCACGCGAAGAAGGTACCGGGAGATGGGCCCTACTAAGCTCAGGAGGCATGACCGAAACGTTCACCAGCCCGATCTCCGGCGGCATCGACGAGCTGTGGGAGCGGCGCGCCGACCTGACCCCGGAGGACGCCGGCGCGCGCGCCGCCATCGTGGCCGCCGTCGACCAGATCGACACGGGTGAGGCCCGCGTCGCCCGCATCGACCCGGAGACCGACGACGTCGTCGTCGACGAGCGGGCCAAGCGGGCGATCCTGCTGAGCTTCAAGGTCCTCGGGATGGCGCGCTCCCAGGTGGGCGACTTCCGGTACCACGACCGCATCCCGCTGAAGACGCGGCTGGACGGTGTCCGCGTCGTCCCCGGCGCCATCGCCCGCTGGGGTTCCTACCTCGCGCCCGGAGTGGTCCTGATGCCGTCGTTCACCAACATCGGCGCCTACGTCGACTCCGGCACGATGGTCGACACGTGGGCGACGGTGGGGTCGTGCGCGCAGGTCGGCAAGAACGTCCACCTGTCCGGCGGTGTCGGCATCGGCGGCGTGCTGGAGCCCCCGAACGCCAAGCCGGTGGTCATCGAGGACGAGGCGATGATCGGCAGCCGCTCGATGATCGTCGAGGGCGCCCGGGTCGGGCGCGGCGCCGTCGTCGGCTCCGGGACGAACCTGTCCGCGTCCATGCCGGTCATCGACGTGGAGACGGGCGAGGAGATCAGCCGCGGCCGCATCCCCGACTGGTGCGTCGCCGTCGGCGGCACCCGCTACAAGGAGTTCAAGGGCGGCACGTTCGGCCTCCCGGCGGTGCTCATCCTGAAGCGGCTGGAGGAGGGGCAGCGGCACGACAAGGCGTCCCTCAACGACATCCTCCGCGACCACGGCATCAATACCTGACCCCGCTCTCGGTGATCTTCAGGGGGCGGTCGGTGAGGACGGCGGCGGACGCCGCGTAGCCGGGGCCCGGGGTCAGGTCGGCGAGGCGGACGGGGGCGACGGCCGCCTTGCCGTTCCAGGCGATCACCTCGGCGGGGGAGTCGGGGGCGGAGACGTGGATGTCGGTCATCGGGGCGGCCAGGCCGTGGCCCGTGGCCTTCAGGAGGGCCTCCTTGCGGCTCCAGTAGGCGTGGAAGCCGCGTTTCCGGTCGGCCATGGCGGCGAGGTCCTCGCGTTCGGCGGCGGTCAGCACCATCTCGGCGAGCCGGTCGATGTCGCGGTCGCTCTCCTGCTCCACGTCCACGCCGACCTCGGCGCCCTCGACGAGGACGAGGACGACGCGGTCCGCCGAGTGGGAGAGCGAGAAGTCCAGGTCGCCGCCGGGGAGGCGGGGCTTGCCGTGCGTGCCGCCGCAGTGCGGGCAGTCCGTGGTGAAGCGGAGTTCGCGCGGGGGGCGGCCGGTGGCCTCGGACAGGACGGTTCGGGTCAGGAAGCGGCCGGTCACGAAGCGGGCCCTGTCCTCGGGTCGCAGGAAGCGGTCGTAGCGGGCGCGTTCCGCTTCGTCCAGGTATCCGCGCATTTCGGGGTCGTCGGCGGGACGCGCCCAATGGACGGCGCACTCCAGTACGGGCATCTCCACGATCGCGATGATAGATAACCTTCCGCCATGGGGCTTGATCTCTTTTCGGACGTGGCGGACCTGACGGCGGCGATCGTCGACATCGAGTCGGTGAGCGGGGCGGAGGAGCCGCTCGCGGACGCCGTCGAGGAGGCGTTGCGCGGGCTTCCGCACCTGACGGTGGAGCGGTACGCCAACAATGTCGTCGCCCGGACGGAGCTGGGCCGGGACGAGCGGGTCGTGCTGGCCGGGCATCTCGACACCGTCCCGCTGAACGGCAACCTCCCGTCCCGGGTGGAGGGCGACCGGCTCTACGGGTGCGGCACCACGGACATGAAGAGCGGCGTCGCGGTCGCGCTGCGGCTCGCCGCCACCGTCACCGAGCCGACCCGGGACGTCACCTACGTCTTCTACGAGTGCGAGGAGATCGAGGCCGGGCGCAACGGGCTGCGCAAGCTCGCGGTGGCGCGTCCCGAGCTGCTCGCGGGCGACTTCGCGGTGCTGATGGAGCCGACGGACGCGCAGATCGAGGGCGGCTGCCAGGGCACGCTGCGCGCCGAGGTGACGGCGGCGGGGGAGCGGGCGCACAGTGCGCGCGCCTGGATGGGATCCAATGCCATCCACACCGCCGGACGGATCCTGGACGTGCTGCGCGCCTACGAGCCGACCCGTCCGGTCGTGGACGGCCTGGAGTACCACGAGGGCCTGAACGCCGTGTTCATCTCGGGCGGCGTCGCCGGGAACGTCATCCCGGACGAGTGCGTCGTGACGGTGAACTACCGGTTCGCGCCCGACAAGTCGCTGGACGACGCGGAGGCGCACGTCCGGGAAATCTTCGCGGGCTTCCAGGTGACGATCACCGACGGCGCGTCCGCCGCGCGGCCTGGGCTGACGCACCCGGCCGCCGCCGCGTTCACCGCCGAGAGCGGGGCCGAGATCCGCGCGAAGCTGGGCTGGACGGACGTCGCCCGCTTCGCCGAGCTCGGCGTCCCGGCCGTCAACTACGGGCCCGGCGACCCCACGCTCGCGCACACCAAGGGCGAGTACGTCGAGCTCCCGCTGATCGCCGAGTGCGAAGAACGTATGCGCACGTGGCTGGCCGGTCCTACTACCGTGTCCCCATGACTTTGGATGCGAATGCCCCCTCGCGGCGCCAGGGACCGGCCATGCTGCGCGGACGGGCCGTCCCGCAGACCACCACCGACCAGCGGCTCCTGGACGGCCGCGGTCCGGTCGACTGGGTGCACGCCGACCCGTGGCGGGTGCTGCGGATCCAGGCGGAGTTCGTGGAGGGGTTCGGCCTGCTCGCCGAGCTGCCGAAGGCGGTCAGCGTGTTCGGCAGCGCCCGGACCAAGCCGGACTCCCCGGAGTACAAGCTCGCCGTCGACATCGGCGGCCGGCTGCACGAGGCCGGCTACGCCGTGATCACCGGCGGCGGTCCGGGGATCATGGAGGCGGCCAACAAGGGCTGCGACGAGAGCGGCGGCCTGTCGGTCGGCCTCGGCATCGAGCTGCCGTTCGAGCAGCGGCTCAACGATTACCTCGACATCGGCCTGGAGTTCCGGTACTTCTTCGTCCGCAAGACGATGTTCGTGAAGTACTCGCAGGCGTTCGTCGTCCTGCCCGGCGGGTTCGGGACGCTGGACGAGCTGTTCGAGGCGATCACCCTCGTCCAGACCAAGAAGATCACCCGCTTCCCGATCGTGCTGGTGGGGACGGAGTTCTGGGGCGGGCTGCTCGACTGGGTCCGCAAGACGATGCTGCCGTCCGGCAAGATCTCCCCCCAGGACCTGGACCTGATCCACCTCACCGACGACCCGGAGGAGGTCGTCAAGGTCGTGGTGGAGGCCCACATCGCGGCCGAGAGGCGCCTCCAGGAGGAGCAGGCCGCCGTCGACGCCGTCGCGGACGCCGCCGGGGAGTGACCCCGCGGGCTACGCGGGCCGGACGGACGGCGGGTTCGGCCGGCGGGCGCTGATCGCGAGGTAGAGCAGGACCATCCCGACGATCTGCGCGAGGTGGTAAACCGAGGTCGGGTCCAGCGCGACGCGGCGGGTGACACTGGGGTCGATGGCCTTGGCCGCCGCCGCGGCGCCGCTGGCGGCCAGCGCGATGATCACCGGGCCGGCCATCGGATGGCGCCGCCAGGCCGCCCACCCCCACAGCGCCAGGATGCTGACCATCGTGAGGCTCTCGCAGGTCAGCAGCGCGCCGACCCCCGCGTGCCCGGTGACGGCGAGGACGACGTAGGCGGCGATCCCGACCGAGCGCAGCACCCAGAACGTCCGGGCGTGGCGGGGGCCGAGCACCTCGGCGACGGTGGCCGCCAGCAGGTAGGACACCGTGACGACCACCATGCCGCTGATGACGGCCCAGCTGGGCCCGGACCACTGGTCCGAGTACTTGATCACGCCGTGGTGGACGAAGCCGGCCAATGCCGCGATCCCCGCCCACCAGAACGACGTGCGCCAGTACCGGTGCACCGCCGGCGCGCGTCCGAGCCGGACGGCGAGGGCCACCACGACCAGCCCGAGCGCGAGGTCGCTCAGTGCGGCGGCGGGTTCGGCGAGCACACCTGCACGTTACCCGGCCCGCCGCCGCCGGATCGCGCGCGGGAGATCACGCGGCGAAGGCGTCGACGCCGGTGAGGTCGGCCGAGAGGCGCCACAGCCGGGCGGCCTCCTGCGGGTCGGTCGCCCATGCGTTGACCCCGGGGCCGAGGACGGTGCCGGGGGCGGCGGGCTCGGCGATGTCGCAGTCCTCGCAGTACAGGCCGCCCATGCCGTCCAGCTGCGGGGAGGTCGCGGCCCAGACCTGGGTCGCCGCGCCCTGCTCGGGGGTCTTCCAGTTGCTCCCGGACGCGCCCTCGTCGATCCTCGTGCTCAGCCCGGCGAGTTCGTCGTCCGACATGTGGCGGCCGAGCGCGGTCCTGATGGTCCCCGGGTGGAGCGAGAAGGCCCGTACCCCGGTGCCCTGGGCGAGAGCGTCCAGGTGGAGGGCGAACAGGACGTTGGCCGTTTTCGCCTGGCCGTACGCCTGCCATTTGTCGTAGCCGCGCTCGAAGTGGACGTCGTCCCAGCGGATGCCGGACAGCTGGTGTCCCCGGGAGGAGACCGACACGACCCGTCCGCGTCCTTCCTTGATCGCCGGCCAGAGCCGGTTCACCAGCGCGTAGTGCCCGAGGTGGTTGACGGCGAACTGGCCTTCCCAGCCGGGACCGACGCGCATCTCCGGCGCCGCCATGATCCCGGCGTTGTCGATCATCAGATGGACGGGCCGTCCGGCCGCGAGGAAACGGTCGGCGAACGCCGCCACGGACCGCTGGTCGGCGAGGTCGAGCTCGTCCACCTCGACGCCGCCGATCCCGGCCACCGCCTCGTCGGCGACCTCGCGCCGCCGCGCGGGCACGACGACCTGAGCCCCGGCCGCGGCGAGCGCCCGGGTGGTCTCCAGGCCCAGCCCGGAGTAGCCGCCGGTGACGACCGCGAGCCGCCCCGACAGGTCGATGCCCGCGAGCACCTCCGCGGCCGTGCTCTGCGCGCCGAACCCTGAGCCGATTTTGTGTTGTTGATTGGCCATGGCACCGAACGTATGACCTGGAGCGCACTCCAGGTCAACGACCGAGGTCGCGGCGGACGAAACGCCAGGTGCCGGCGGCGATGAGGACGGCCGAGGCGGCGGCCAGGACGGCGGCGTCCGCGACCTGGACGCCGTTCTTGAGGGGCTCGCCGCCGATGTAGTAGTGGAACGGCGTCAGGTACCGGAGCCCGCCGGCGCCGATCTGCGGGGCGAAGCCGTTGAGCGCGAACACGGCGACGCCGAGGCCGGCGGTGACGCCGAAGACGGTCGCGCGAGTGAGGCCGGTGGCGGCGCCGAGGCCGGTGGCCAGCGCGCCGAACAGCAGGGCGAGCAGCGTCAGGTTGAGCGTCTGCGCCGCGAACCCGCCGGCGCCCACGCTGCCGAGGTCGGCGCCGTCGCGGACGGCGAGCATGGCGGCGAGGACGGCGCCGCCGATCAGCAGCGCCCCGGCGGCGAGGGCGGCGAACCGCTGCAGCAGCAGGCGGGCGCGGCCGATGGGGTGGGCGAGCAGGAGGTCGAGGTAGCCGCTCTCCTCGTCGGCGGAGATCGTCCGGGCGCCGGTCGCCGCGCCGTAGAAGGTCGCGAGGAGCGGGACGAGCAGCCCGAAGACCGGCCCTTGCAGGTAGCCCGCGGCGGTGGAGGTGTCGTCGAGGCCGAACCCGCTCATCGACTCGGGGACGCTCGCCATGGCGTCCGCGGAGACCTGCGGGTAGAAGGCGGCGTACATCAGCGCCAGCAGGCCGGTGGCCAGCGCCCAGACGGTGAAGATCCGCCGGTTGTCGTACAGGGTCTTGGTGAACATGGCTCCGCCGTTCGTGGTCATGCTGCGCGTGGGCCCGTGTAGTACGCCTGGAACAGCTCTTCGAGATCTTGCGTGTCGGCGTGCAGTCCGGTGACGGTGTACTGCGCGGCGGCCTTGACCAGGGCGTCCGGGCTGCCGTCCACGGTGCAGGTGAGGGTGTCGCCGTCCGCCGACACGTGCTGGACGCCCGGCAGCGCGGCGAACTCGCCCGCCGGGACGGGCGCCGCGAACGTGACGCGGACCCGCAGGCTGGAGCGGGCGCGCAGCGCGTCCACGGTGTCGAGCGCGACGAGGGCGCCTTCGCGGATGATGGCGACGCGGTCGGTGACGGCCTCGACCTCACTCAGGATGTGGCTCGACATGAAGACCGTCTGCCCGTTGTCGCGGGCCTCGCCGACCATGTCGAGGAACGTCTGCTGGACGAGGGGGTCGAGGCCGGACGTGGGCTCGTCCAGGATCAGCAGTTCGGGCTCGTGCATGAACGCCTGGATCAGCCCGACCTTCTGCCGGTTGCCCTTGGACAGGCTCTTGATCCGGGCGTCCAGGTCGACGTCCAGCCGGGCGGCGAGGCCGGTGATCCGGTGCGCCGGGACGCCGCCGCGCAGCCGGGCCAGGAAGGCCAGGCACTCGCCGGCGCGCCGGCGCCCGTCCACGACGAAGTCGCCGGCCAGGTAGCCCGTGCGGCGGTGCAGCCGGGCGGCGTCGGCGCGCGGGTCCAGCCCGAGGACGCGGGCGCTGCCGGAGGTGGGGCGGATCAGGTCCAGCAGCAGCCGGATCGTGGTGCTCTTCCCGGCTCCGTTGGGCCCGAGGTAGCCGAACACCTCCCCGGCCCGCACCTGGAGGGACAGCCCGTCCAGCCCGCGCCGGGAGCCGTAGGACTTGGTGAGCTCGGTCAGCTCGATGGCCGTGTGCATGCCTCGGACAGTATCAGAATCTTCAAAGATTTCTGAAAGTTCAGAGCTGTTAGAGTCGGTGCCGACGAGAGGGGACGGTCTTGGGGGACACCACCGAGGCGGCCGAGCGGCTGGCGCTGGTCCTGGCCCAGAACGGGCTGCAGAAGGCGACCGCGCGGGTGATGGCGGCGTTCCTGTTCGCCGACGCCGACAGCGTGACGGCGCCGGAACTGGCCGAGCAGCTCGGCATCAGCTCCGGCTCGGTGTCCGGCGCGATCAAGATGCTGTCCACCGTCGGGCTGATCGAGCGGGCCCCGGCGCCCGGCAGCCGCCGCGAGCACTACCGGCTGCGCGAAGGCGCGTGGGCGACGCTGATGTCGGCGCAGAACGGCGTGGTCCAGTCGATGTTCGAGGCCGCGGACGAGGGCATCGCGGCGGCGGGCCCGGACACCCCGGCCGCCCGCCGCCTGGCGGAGATGCGCGACTTCTACGGCTTCATGTTCAGCGAGCTCCCGGCCCTGGTCGACCGCTGGCGCGCCGAACGCTCGCCGTGACCGCGCGGCCGTCCGGCCGCGCGGTCACGGTGCGAGCGGGGAGGCACGGTGGACGGCCGGTCATCCCTCCGCCCCGAGGGGCCTGGCCGTCCACCGGCCGTTCGCGGGGTTACTTGGGCGGCATCAGGACGGAGTCGATGAGGTAGACGGTGGCGTTCGCGGTCTGGACGTTGCCGCAGACCACGTTGGCCTTGTCCGTGCCGACCGTGAACGACTCACCCGAGCCGCTGGTGGTCACCGTGCCGCCCTGGAGGGTCTTGAAGCTGCCGGACGCCAGCGCGCTCGGCGCGACCTTCTGGCCGACGACGTGGTAGGTCAGGATGCTCTTCAGCATCTTCTTGTCGGCCATGACCTTGTCGAGCGTGCCCTTCGGGATCTTCTTGAACGCGTCGTTGGTCGGCGCGAACACGGTGATGTCCTGGGCCGAGTTGAGCGTGTCGACGAGGCCGGCCTCCTTGACCGCGCTGACCAGCGTGGACAGCGCCGGGTTGTTGGACGCGGCCGTCGCGACCGGGTCGGTGGCCATGCCGCTGAAGCTGCCCTTGCCGGACGCGGGGACGGTCGAGCAGGCGGCGCCGAACGGCTGGTCCGACGCGGGCGCCGCGGCGGCGCTGCTGGACGGGGCCGCCGAGCTGGGCGAGGCGGCGCCGCCGCCGGAGTCGCCGTCGTCTCCGCCGGAGCAGGCGGTGAGCCCGACGGTCAGGGCGGCCGCGGACAGGACGCCGGCGGCGATGCGGGTGCGCTTCATGGTGAACTCCTCAGGGTTGGTGAACTGTCGGTCTTTCACTGGCTGCTGCGGTCACGTCACGGTGACCACCACCGAGTGCCAGCCGGTCGCTCCGTCCGGAAGCGGGGGAGCCCTGCGCTCGGGCTGGGTCGCCCCGGTCCCGTCGGTGGCGCGGACGCGGAGCGTGTGCGAGCCGGGGACGGCGTCCCACTCGGCCACCCACTGCTGCCAGGTGTCGATGCCGGGCACGGGGGCGAGCTGCGCCGGACGCCAGGGCCCGTCGTCCACCTGCCACTCGACGGCGTCGATGCCGCGGTGCTGCGCCCAGGCGGTTCCGGCGACGGCGACGCGCCCGGCCTTGATGCGCGCGAGCGGCTTCGGGACGTCGATGCGGGAGAAGGTCTTCACGGGGGCGCGTTCGGCGTAGTCGCGTTTCGTCCAGTACGCCTGGTCGGTGGCGAACCGGGTGACCTTGAGGTCGACGACCCATTTGGTCGCCGACACGTACCCGTAGAGGCCGGGCACCACCATGCGGGCGGGGAAGCCGTGCGCGATCGGCAGCGGTTCGCCGTTCATCCCCACGGCGAGGAGGGCGTCGCGGCCGTCCAGCACGGTCTGCAGCGGGGTGCTGATCGTCATGCCGTCGGACGAGCGGGACAGGATCTGGTCGGCGCCCGAGCGGACCCCGGCCCTGCGCAGCAGCGGCGCCAGCGGGGCGCCGAGCCACCGGGCGTTCCCGGCCAGGTTGCCGCCGACCTGGTTCGACACGCACGAGAGCGTGATGTCGCGCTCGACGAGGTCGAGCTTCAGCAGGTCGTCGAAGGTCAGCTCGACGGGGCGGGCGACCATGCCGTGGATCCGCAGCGTCCAGTCGCGGGGATCGACCTGGGGCAGGACGAGCGCCGTGTCGACCCGGTAGAAGCCGGAGTTGGCCGTCCGGAACGGCGTCATGCCCGGGACGCGCACCTGCGCGCCGGAGGGAACCGGCTTGGCGCGGCTCACCGGAGCCGGGAGCCGCAGCCGGCGCCGGACGGCCGAAACGTTGTCGCGCCGCAGCAGGGCCCGTCCGCCGACCCCGGTCGCCGCCGCGGCGACCGCGACCCCCGCGCTCGTCAGCAGCACGCGCCGCCGGTCGTACACGCGGATTGGCCCGGCTTCTTCGCGGGTAGCTTCGCCCGACGTGGGACGGATACTTCTCGTCAGCAGCGCCAGCGCGGCCATGCCGCATGCCGCGCCGAAGACGGCCGGGATCACGTCGACCGCCTCCGCCGTGGGACGGGTCAGGGCGGCGACCACGCCGACGACCCCGAACAGGGCCAGCCCCAGCAGGCCCCACAGCAGCCGCCTCCGGCTCAGCAGCCCGATCACGGCGGCGGCCGCCGCGATCCCGCAGCCGAGCCCGATCAGCAGGACGGTCTTGTCGTTGGAGCCGAAGGTGCGGATCGCGAAGTCCTTCAGCCAGGAGGGGGTGAGGTCGATGAAGCCCGCCCCGACGGCGAGGACGGGGGACGCGGTGGCCCGCCCGATCGCGCCGGCCGCCAGCTCGGCGGTGCCCAGCGCGGCGGCCGCCGCCAGGAGGCCGCGGCCCGCGGCGGTGACCCACCGCAGTGGCCTGGTTGCTCTATCGCCTGTCACATCGGGTGTTCGGCGCCGCACGCCGAGCGGATGGGTCGAACTTTTCCGGACGGCTTCTCACCCATCCGATGCCGATCCGGCACCGAACTCCTGGTGTGGAGATGACTGACCCGTCGAGCGGACGCGCCGCGGCGCCCGGCGTCCCGGACCTGGGCGACCTGCTCGTCCTGGTGGCCAGGGGCGACCGGGACGCCTTCGAGCAGGTGTACGAGCGGCTGTCCGGGCCGGTGTACGGGCTGGCGCTGCGCGTCGTCCGCGACCCGGCCCAGGCCGAGGAGATCGCCCAGGAGGTGCTGGTCGAGCTGTGGCGCAAGGCCTCGCACTACCGGCCGGACAAGGGCGGCGCCACCGCGTGGGCGCTGACCATGGCGCACCGCCGCGCGATCGACCGGGTCCGCTCCGCCCAGGCGGGCCGCGACCGCGAGGCGCGCGCGGGCGTGCCGGACCCGGAGTACGACCAGGTCGCCGAGGAGGTCGGCACCCGGCTGGAGCACCAGCAGGTGCGCCGCTGCCTGCGCGGCCTCACCGAGACCCAGCGCGAGTCGATCACGCTGGCCTACTACGGCGGCTACACCTACCGGGAGGTCGCCGAGCTGCTCGGTGTCGGCCTCGCCGCCGTCAAGACGCGGATGCGCGACGGGCTGATCCGGCTGCGCGACTGCCTGGGGGTGCAGACATGACTCACGATCAGCACGACCTCGCCGGTGCCTACGCCCTGGACGCGCTGTCCGACACCGAGCGGCGCCGGTTCGAGCGCCACCTGTCCGGCTGCGCGGCCTGCACGGAGGAGGTCGCCGGGCTCCGCGAGACCACCGCGCGGCTGGCCCTCGCCGCGTCCCGGCAGCCGCCGCCCGGCCTGCGCGACCGGGTGCTCGCCGAGATCGGCCGGACGCGGCAGTCGCCGCCCCGGCTGGCTCGCCGGCTGCCGTCCCCCCGCGCCGGCGGGCTGAGCTGGCTCGCCGCGGCCGCGTGCCTGGTGCTCGCCCTCGCAGGCGGTGTCACGGCCGCGCACTTCCACGGCGACGCCGAACGCGCGCAGGACTTCAACCGGCGGATCGCCGCCGTGATGACGGCCCCCGACGCGCAGGCGTCCACCACCCGGGCGCAGGACGACGCCACGGTCACGGTCGTGTCGTCCCGGAAGCTGGACAAGGCGGTGATCACCACGTCCCGGCTGAGGCGGCTGCCGTCCGCGAAGTCCTACCAGCTGTGGTTCCTGGCCTCCTCCGCCGCGCCTCGCTCGGCGGGCGTCATGCGGCCGCCCGCCGGCGAGCCGTCCAAGCCCGTCATCGCGTCCGGGGTCGGGAACGCCCAGCAGCTCGGGATGACCGTCGAGCCCGCGGGCGGCTCCGCGCAGCCGACCGGCGCCCCCTTCCTCACGCTCAAGCTCAGCTGAGGGCCTGGCGTGCGGCACGGCGTCGCAAAATCGTGACCTACACCTGCGCCTGTTCCACGGAGGCCGGGAAGTGTCCCCTCTGGAGGTGGAGCGTGGACAGGAAGTCGAAGGCGAAGGTCGGCGCGGCGGCGGTGGCGGGGGCACTGGTCCTCGCGGGGTGCAGCGGGAGCGACGAGGACGCCGCGCCCGCGTCGGCGCGGACGTCGGCGCCGGTCTCGGGCGCGGCGTCGGACCTGCAGGCGCAGTACGAGAAGGTCGTGGACGCCGTCCTGCCGTCGGTCGTGAAGATCCAGACCGGCCAGGCGGAGGGGTCGGGGGTCGTCTTCGACGGCCAGGGCGACATCGTCACCAACGCGCACGTGGTCGCCGGGGCGAAGAAGATCCAGGTGACGTCCGCCAGCGGCGGCTCCCCCCTGGACGCGACCCTCGTCGGCTCGTTCGCGGCCGACGACCTGGCCGTCGTCAAGGTGAGCGGGGGGTCGCTGAAGGCGGCGGCGTGGGGCGAGTCGGGCAAGGCCGAGGTGGGGCAGATCGTCCTCGCGATGGGCAACCCGCTGGGGCTGGCCGGGAGCGTGACCGACGGGATCGTCTCCGCGCTGCACCGGACGGTCTCGACCAAGGGCGAGGGCTCCTTCCAGGGGTCGACGATCGCCGACGCCATCCAGACGAGCGCGGCGATCAACCCGGGCAACAGCGGCGGCGCGCTCGTCACCCTCGAAGGGAAGGTCATCGGCGTCCCGACCGCCGCCGCGTCCGACCCGCAGATCGGCGGCGCGGCCATCGGGATCGGGTTCGCGACGCCGAGCGACACGGTGAAGCGGATCGTCCCGCAGCTGATCCAGAGCGGGAAGGTGTCGAACTCCGGGCGGGCGGCGCTCGGCGTGGTGGTGCGCACGATCGTCGACCCGCAGAGCGGGCAGCGGTCGGCGGTCGCCGTGGTCGAGGTCCAGAAGGGCGGCGGTGCGGAGAAGGCGGGCATCCAGGCGGGTGACCTGATCCTCTCGGTGAACGGCACCGCGACGCCCGACCAGACCGCGCTGACGTCCGTGCTGGCGAACCTCAAGCCGGGCGACACCGTGAAGGTCGAGGTCCAGAAGCCGGACGGCTCGAAGAAGCAGGTCCAGGTGACGCTGACCGACCTCCCCGGCGGCGGCTGAGACCGGCCCGCCCGCACCGGTTGACGGCGGCCTGTACGCGAGTACAGTGTACTAACGTACAGGCTACTGAACATCGGTACAGGGGGTGAGGGTCGTGCCGAGCGAGCGCTCCGACGATCTGACCGGGCGCGCCCGGATCAGGGACGCTGCGCTGCTGGAGTTCGCCGAACACGGGCTGAAGGGCGCGACGATCCGCGGCATCGCCAAGGCCGCCGGGGTGTCGCCCGCCCTCGTCCAGCACCACTTCGGGACGAAGGAGGCGCTGCGCGAGGCCTGCGACGACCACGTGATCGAAGTGATCAGCGAGACCAAGCAGGAGGCGCTCTCCGGGGGGATGGGCAGCCCCGGCTTCCTGTCGGTCGCCATGCGGACGGCACTGCCCGTCCAGCGCTACCTGGCCCGCGTGCTGAGCGACGACTCGGCCGCCGCGCGCACCCTGTTCGACGACGCCGTGGCGTTCAGCGAGGACCTCCTGAAACGCGGAGCACCCGGGGTCTCCGCGCCGAAGACGGACGACCTGCACGGCTACGCGTCCGTCATGACCGCCATGAGCTTCGGCGTCATCGTCCTGCACGAACACCTGTCCCGCGCCCTGGGCGGCAACGTCCTGATGGGCGAGGGCTACCCCCGGCTGGCCCTGTCGATGCTGGACGTCCTTGAGGACAACCTCATCTCGCCCGAGCTGTCCGCGCAGGCCCGCGCCGCCCTGAAGACCCTGCCCGCCACCGGCGGGCAGCCTCCCCACGAGGAGAACCGGTGACCACCAATACGCTCCCCATATCCGTGTCCGGCCTGGTCAAAAGCTTCGGCCGGACGCGCGCGCTGGACGGACTCGACCTGACCGTCCAGCCCGGCGAGGTGCACGGCTTCCTCGGCCCGAACGGCGCCGGGAAGTCGACCACCATCCGGGTCCTGCTCGGCCTGCTGCGCGCCGACGCGGGCACCGCCCGGCTGCTCGGCGGCGACCCGTGGCGGGACGCGACCGACCTGCACCGCCGGCTCGCCTACGTCCCCGGCGACGTCACGCTGTGGCCGAACCTGTCCGGCGGCGAGGTCATCGACCTGCTCGGCCGGATGCGCGGCGGCACGAACGCGCGCCGCAAGGCCGAGCTGCTCGACCGGTTCGAGCTGGACCCGCGCAAGAAGGGCCGCGCCT
This sequence comes from Actinomadura darangshiensis, assembly GCF_004349235.1. Taxonomy (GTDB): domain Bacteria; phylum Actinomycetota; class Actinomycetes; order Streptosporangiales; family Streptosporangiaceae; genus Spirillospora; species Spirillospora darangshiensis. The sequence goes on from NZ_SMKY01000039.1 coordinate 42,713, forward strand.
ACTCCAAGGGCAACCGGCAGAAGGTCGGGCTTGTCGCCGCGCTGGCGTCCGACGCCGAGCTGCTGCTCCTGGACGAGCCCACCTCCGGGCTGGACCCCCTCATGGAGGAGGTGTTCCAGGAGTGCGTCCGCGAGGAGCGCGACCAGGGCCGGACCATCCTGCTGTCCAGCCACATCCTGTCCGAGGTCGAGGCGCTCTGCGACCGCGTGACGATCATCCGGAAGGGCGCCGCGGCCGAGTCCGGGACGCTCGCCGAGCTGCGGCACCTGACCCGCACGTCCATCGACGCGGAGCTGGCGTCCTCGCCGGACGGCCTGCCGCTGCCCGGCGCGCACGACGTCCGCATCGACGGCAACAAGATCCGGTTCGAGGTCGACACGGCCTCGCTGGACGCGGCGCTGCGGCAGCTCACCGAGGCCGGCGTGCGCAGCCTGACCAGCCGTCCGCCGACCCTGGAAGAGCTGTTCCTGCGCCACTACAAGGACGACTTGCAGGAGGCCGTGAAATGAGGAGCCTCACTGGAACGTGGGGGCTGGTCCGGCTGATCCTGCGGCGCGACCGGTTCCTGCTGCCCGTCTGGGTGATCTGGCTCGGCGTGATCCCGGTCGGCTTCGTCGGGGCCACCGACGGCCTCTACCCGACCGCCGCCGACCGCCTCCAGTACGCCGGGACGAGCGGGACGAACCCGACGTTCCTCGCGCTGTACGGGCCGCTGTACGACCCCGGCCTCGGCGGCATCGTCGCGCAGCGGTCCGGGTTCATCCCCGTGGTGCTCGCGCTGATCAGCGCGCTCATGGTCGTCCGGCACACCCGGACCGAGGAGGAGGCGGGCCGCCGCGAGCTGCTCGGCGCCACCGTCACCGGACGCGGCGCGGGCCTCGCCGCCGCGCTCATCGTGACGATGGCGGCGAACCTCGTCCTCGCCGCCGTGCTCGCCGCCGGCATGATCGGGCAGGACCTGCCCGTCGCCGGGTCCGTGGCCTTCGGGCTGCAACTGGCCGCCGCCGGCTGCGTGTTCGCGGCCGTCGCGGGAGTGACCGCCCAGCTCAGCGAGGGCGCGGGCGCCGCGCGCGGGACGGCCATCGCGGTACTCGGCGCCGCGTTCGTGATCCGGATGGCCGCCGACGTCGGCGGCGCCGGGAACGGGCTGTCGTGGCTCGGCTGGCTGTCCCCGCTCGGCTGGATCAACCGGCTCCGCGCGTACGGCGGGGAACGCTGGTGGACGCTCGGGCTCGCCGTCGCGCTCATCGCCGCCCTCGTGGCCGCCGCCGGGGCGCTGTCGGCCCGCCGGGACGTCGGCGCGGGCGTGCTGCCGCCCAAGCTCGGCCCCGCCGAGGCGCCGGCCCGGCTGTCCGGGCCGTTCGGGCTCGGCTGGCGGCTGCAGAGCCGGTCCCTCTACGGCTGGCTCGCCGGATTCGTCGCGCTCGGCGTCGTGTACGGCGCCGTCGCGGGCGGGGTGCAGGACATGGTGAAGGACAACCCCGACCTGGAGGAGATCTTCACCCGCCTCGGGGGGAGCAGCGCGATCACCGACGCCTACTTCGCCTCGATCATGAGCACGCTCGGCCTGATCGCCGCCGCCTACGCGGTGTCGGCGACGCTGCGGCTGCGCACGGAGGAGACCGGGCAGCGCGCGGAGCCGCTGCTCGCCACCCCGGCCGGACGGCTCCGGTGGGCGGCCAGCCACCTGGCGTTCGCCCTCGCCGGGCCGGTGGCCGCCCTCGGCGCCGCCGGGCTGGCCGCCGGGATCGCGCACGGCCTGGACACCGGCGATCCCGGCCGCGAGGTGCCGCGCGTACTCGGCGCCGCCCTCGCGCAGCTGCCCGCCGTCTGGCTGGTCGCGGCGATCGCGCTCGCGCTGTTCGGCCTGGCGCCCCGCTTCACCGGTGGCGCCTGGGCGGCGGTCGGGGTCTTCGCGGCCGTCACGCTCTTCGGCGCCGGGCTCGACCTGGACCAGTGGGCCCTGGACGTGTCGCCGTTCACCCACATCCCGAAGGTGCCGGGGCACCCGTTCGCGGCCACGCCGGTGATCTGGCTGGTCGCGCTGGCGGCCGCCCTGTCCGCGCTGGGCATGGCGGGCTTCCGCCGCCGCGATATTGCGTCGAGCTGACCGTCCTCCAGCCCCCACCCACCACCATTCAAAGGACGAGCTTCGCTCGGGATCCCGGGAGCCGGTTAGATTGACCGGGTGACCTCTCCGACATCCCTCGCCGTCTGTGTGTTCTGCTCGTCCAGCGGCAAGATCGACCGCCGGTACGTCGATCTTGCCGCCGAGGCCGGCGCCGAGCTGGCCCGGCGCGGGCACAGCCTCGTCAGCGGCGGCGCCCAGGTGTCGTGCATGGGCGCCGTCGCCCGCGCCGCGCGGGCCGGCGGCGCCCGGACGATCGGCGTGATCCCCGAGGGCCTGGTCAGCGTCGAGATCTCCGACGAGGACAACGACGAGCTGATCGTCACCGGCGACATGCGGGCCCGCAAGGGCGAGATGGACCGGCGCAGCGACGCGTTCCTCGTCCTGCCCGGCGGCATCGGCACGCTGGAGGAGCTGTTCGAGGTGTGGACGGCCCGCGTCCTCGCCATGCACGACAAGCCCGTCGTCATCCTCGACCCGACCGGCGTCTACGAGCCGCTCCGCGAGCTGATGGTCGGGCTCACCGAGCAGGGCTTCGCCCGCCCGAAGATCTGGGACGCCATCGGCTGGACGGACTCCGTCCCCGAGGCGTTCGACCTCCTGGAGCGGACACAGCCCCGCATCGAGTTCTCCCCCGAGGACTACGCCGAAGCCGAGCTGTAGCTCCCGCCGCTACGATTGTGGGGGGACGAC